>CAKMKF010000001.1 GCA_927439925.1 uncultured Acholeplasmataceae bacterium
ATTCCACATATGCATTTTGGCTTCAATCACGATAAAGAAGGGTTACCAACCAAATTAAAAAGAAACATTCTATTGGTATTTTCAATTACACTGCATAATATTCCAGAAGGTTTAGCAGTAGGGGTTGCATTTGGTGCTATCCAATATATATCTGGTGATCCATTGGCTGCTACTTTGTCAGCTGTTGGTTTAGCGATAGGGATTGGTATTCAAAACTTTCCTGAAGGTGCAGCAGTATCAATTCCTCTTAGACAAGAAGGAATGTCAAGAGGTAAAGCATTTATGTATGGCCAAGCATCAGGGATTGTAGAACCTATTGCTGGGGTATTCGGAGCTATATTAGTTACCCACGTCAGTGCAATACTACCTTATGCGCTAGCTTTCGCAGCAGGAGCCATGATTTATGTAGTTGTTGAAGAGCTGATTCCAGAAGCACAACAAAAACAAACACCTAAAGGAGCACATTATGCAGTGTAATTGAAAATACCAATAGAATGTTTCTTTTTAATTTGGTTGGTAACCCTTCTTTATCGTGATTGAAGCCAAAATGCATATGTGGAATTGTTTTATCTGCGATGTATAAAAAGATTCCTCCTAAAGCAAACCCAATAGCAACCACTACCCAAGCGATAGCCCCTTGTTCATCTGCCATATCAATGGCAGGTGCGAGTAAGCTCCAAAAACTTGCTGCTATCATGACACCTGATGCGAAACCTAGCATCAAATTAAACATATCTCTTTGAATGTTTTTGAAAAAGAAGACAAGACTTGCACCAAGTGCAGTGAGTCCCCATGTAAATAATGTTCCGAGTAATGCTTGTACCCAAACTTCTAAGCCCATAAACCATGTTAGCATTATGTTCACCTATTTCTTTCTAGTTTTCAGGTATACCTTAAAACCAATTTAAGATTAGCACGAAAAAAAGAAATTGTCAATATAAAAAGAATAAAACCGACAAAAGTCAGTTTTAATCGTTACTTTAATGCATCTTCTATTTGTTTTAATTCTTCTTCATTGAATTCTAAATGATTTAGCGTTTCTAAGTTTTCATAAAGTTGAGAGATTTTTGATGTTGATATCAGTGTAGATGTCATTTTTTCATTGCGTAGTGTCCAAGCAAGTGCTAGTTGAGCAATCGATTGATTTCTATTTTTAGCGATTACATCAAGTTTTTTCATTTTCTCTCTATACTCAGGAGTAATATCTTTTTCTTTTAGCCAAAATGAATTAGGGTTTTTAGCTCTTGAATCTTCAGGGATCTCGTTGATGTATTTATTTGTTAATAGACCTTGTTGTAGTGCAGAAAAACAAATCGTACCTCCGCCTAAGCTAAACTGAGTTTCTAATAAATGATCTTTTTCAAGCCATTTATTTAAAATGCTATATGATGGCTGAGTAATAACGAATGGAACATTAAGTTCTTTTAATATAGCACTCGCTCTTTTTAGCTGTTCACTATTATAGTTAGATAGTCCAATGTATAGTGCTTTATTTTGCAAGACAATATCGCGAAGCGCGAGCATTGTTTCTCTTAAGTCTGTATCATAATCAAAACGGTGATGATAAAAAATATCTACGTAAGGAATACCAAGTCTAGCTAGCGATTGATCAATAGATGCCATTAAATATTTTCTAGATCCCAAATCACCATAAGGACCTTCCCACATGTAATATCCAGCTTTTGTTGATATGATGATTTCATCTCTATATTTCATGAGCCCATCATTTAATATTCTACCAAACATAGTTTCTGCATATCCTGGAGGTGGACCATAATTATTCGCTAAATCAAAATGTGTTATGCCATGATTAAACGCTTCGTGAATAATCTCCTTGCATTTATCGTAATCATTATCTGCACCAAAGTTTTGCCATAGACCCATCGATAATACTGGTAATTTTAATCCGCTTGTTCCTAGTCTACGATATATCATTTTTTCATAACGATTCTTATTCGCTTCAAACATTATTACTCTCCTCCTATAACAAGTGATTCAATAAATACGGATGGACTACCTGTCCCAGACGTGTTAAATTTTAAATCAGAAGCTATACCAGAAACTTTATTTAACATCTCAAAGAAGTTTCCCGATACAACAATCATTTTTACTGCCTTAGTAAGTTTTCCGTTTTCAATCATCATGCCTGAAGCTTGAAGATTGAATGCTCCAGAAACTGTTTTAACTCCAGCATGGAGCCCAATTAATGAAGTGATATATACACCATTTTTAATAGGTTCTATCATTTGATCGAATGAAATCTTTGTTGGTTCTAAATATAAATTCGTAGAAGATATGCCTCCACCAAACCCATTACCTGTAGGCTCTTCATTAAATATTTTTGCAGTTTTTAAATTGTGATTAAATCCTTTAAAGACGCCATTTTCAATAACATATCTTTTCTTACATGCAACCCCTTCATCATCAAAAGGATTTTTAAAATATGCAAGATCTGATAGTGGGTCATCGATAATATTAATATCTTTTCCTGCTATTTGTTGATTGACTTTATCTTTTAATTGCGTAAGTTTTCTGTATGCTGCTTCTCCAGAGAATATTGAAGAAAATACTTCAATCATATCTGAAAACATTTCATTAGAAAATACAACTGGGTATTCTCCTGATGGAATGGATTTTCCACCTAATTTCTGAATTCCTTTTTGAACGGTTGTTTCAGCCATTTCATTTGCATCAAATTCATCAAATGATTTCGCGAGTTTCACATCATAAGATGTAACGATATCATCATCTTTACCAAAAATAGCGATTGCGTATGCATATGCAAATCTATTTCTTCTGGTTAAGTTTAATCCTTTTGAATTCACTAATGTCGTTTTCGTATCTACTTCTTGATATAGTGAAGTTTGAACTTGACTTGTCTGCTTGTTTTCTAAAATCTTTTTTTCTAAATCTAGTAACAATTGAATTTTCTTCGTAACGTCAACCGCTGAAAAATCGAACAATTCATCTTTGACGACTGGATATTCTTTTGACCCTTCATAAATGATTGCAGGTTCAGTAACTGTTAAAGCCTTCGCATTTTCGATTAACTGATTTAACATGATATCTGCATTTTGATCGGATAAGTTTTCAAAGCGAACCGTTGAAAGCTTATTGTCATAGATGCCTCTAATCGTCACAGATTCTACATTGCTTTGTACGTGTTGATCAAGTTTTCCTTGATAAACAGATAATTTTAAACTTTGACTTTGAACTGCAAATATTTCTAAGTCTGTGATTCCTTTTGATAATCCTAATGCTATCCATTGACTAAACATTATTTTTTACCTCCTGAACCACCGACGGTCATTTCAGACACTCTAATCGTTGGTTGACCCACGTCAACTGGAATACTTCCTGAAATGGACCCACACATGCCTTGACCGAACGTTAAGTTATCAGAAACTCTATCAATTTTAAATAAGACATCTTTACCATGTCCGATGAGCATAGCTCCTCTAACTGGGGTTGTCAGTTTTCCATCTTCAATCATATAACCTTCTTGAACGGCGAAATTGAATTCACCAGTCGCTGGTACAACCGTACCACCACCTAGTTTTTTCGCGAATAATCCATATTTCGTATCTTTAATGATATCTTCAAACTTATCTGTACCTTTCGCGATATAAGTTGAATTCATTCTTGATGTCGGAGAATATTTATAAGATTGTCTTCTTCCAGATCCTGTTGGATCCATCTTCATTTTTCTAGCATTTCTATAATCAATTAGATAACCTTTTAAAATCCCATTTTCAATTAAAAGATTTTTTTGAGTAGGCATACCTTCATCATCATAGTTTAAACTACCCCATTCACCAAATAAATCTCCTTCATCATAAGCAGTGACCTTGTCACTTCCTATTCTTTCACCTAATTTATTAGCGAAAGGAGATAATCCTTTAGCAACTGCGGTTGCTTCAAGTGGATGTCCGCAAGCTTCATGAAAAATCACTCCACCAAAGCCGTTATGAATAACAACAGGCATCACTTGTGGAACCATTTCTTTAGCTGTTAAGAGGTTGATTGCTGAAGTTGCTACTTCAGCAGCTATTTCTTTAGCATCGATTGCGTCAAAAAGCTCATAGCCCATATGACGTCCTGGACCTTCATATGCTTGTTGCATTAACCCGTTTTCTTCTGCGGCAGCCATTAAAGATAATCTCGTATAGGTTCTAATATCATCTTGATGAATACCATCTGTATTCGCGATTAATACTTTTTGTTCGTTTTCAACAAGAACAGCTACAGATTGAACAATTCTTTTGTCGTGCTTACTCATGATTTTTGATAGTTCTTGAAGTTGGTCTGTTTTAACTTTCACAGGTACGCTCATCATTGGCTTTTTGATAAGATATTTGAATGGTTTCTTATCTCCTAATGGTTTTGCGATTATTGGAGATGAATTAAACGAAGCTCTTAAATTTTTAATGATTTTTAATATCGCATCTTCTGATATTTGATTGGTATACCCGTATACCTCATCAACACCCAAAATCAATCGAATACCCGCACCAAACACGTTTCCATTATCAATCGATGTGACGTCACCGTTCATGACTCTAATCATTGAAGTCTTTGAATCTTCTAAATAGATTTCAGCAAAGTCTGCACCAGTTGTTAATGCTTCATTCAAAAGTTTTTGTAATATATCTTTATCTAACATAGGAATACCTCATTTCTCATATCTATTGTAAGTGATTTTAGCTAATATATCAAACTTCAGAAAAGGAGATTCTTTAAAATCTCCTTCACTCATTTATTAAATTTCTGTATTTCCTTCTTTTTCATCATATTGAAGTTGGTAAAGATTGTAATATAAACCCTTTTCTCTGAGTAGTTCTTGATGACTTCCGCTTTCTTTAATTTCACCTTTTTGCATCACGATAATTTTATCGGCATGCTGTATGGTTGAAAGTCTGTGCGCTACGATTAACATCGTTGAAATGTTCATCATCTTCTCTAATGACTCTTGAATCAACTCTTCAGTTTCACTATCGATATTCGCAGTTGCTTCATCCAAAATCATTAAGCTTGGTTTATAAACTAAAGCTCTAGCAAATGAAATAAGCTGACGTTGTCCACTAGAAAAGTTATTTCCACGTTCTAATACGACGTGATTATATCCTTCTGGTAATTTATCGATAAAAGTATTGGCACCAACATACTCAGATGCGTGAATCACTTCATCTTTCGTAATGGAATCATCACGTAGTGTAATGTTTTCTTCAATCGTACCACTAAATAGGAATACATCTTGAAGCATTTGTCCGATATGACGTCTTAAGCTTGAGCGCTTAATTTGATGGATATCAATACCGTCAATTAAGATTTGACCCTTTTGAATTTCATAATTTCTAACAATTAAGCCTAAAATGGTTGTTTTTCCTGAACCTGTCGCGCCAACAAATGCTACTGTATCTCCAGGGTTTACTTTAAACGATACTCCTCTTAAGACCCATTCATCAGGAAGATATGAGAACCAAACATCTCTAAATTCTATTGATCCGCTAAATGTTTCTAATTCAATAGCATCTTCTTGATCGATGATATCAGGTTTCGTATCCAAAACATCAAATACTTTTTCTGCACTTGCGAATGCGTTTTGTAATGTATTGAACTGTTCAGCAAGTTGCTGAACTGGTTCAAAGAAATCACCTACATAAGTATAATATGTAAATAAGATCCCTGCAGTTAAAATACCTGCCATAACTTCTTGATAACCAAGATATAACGCGATTACAGCACCAACCATGGATAAAGCATAAACAATTGGTCTATAAATACCAAAAACTAAGATTTCTTGAAGGTAACTATTTCTTAACTTTTGACTATGACCTTTAAATTCTCTTCTCTTTTTAGTTTCTTGGTTAAATATTTGAGTCACTTTCATTCCTGATAAGTTTTCTGACAAGAATGCATTGACCTCAGAAACGTTTGCACGTACTCTTCGATAGGATGCTCTAGAAAACTTTCTGAATAGATAAGTCGCGAGTAATAAAACTGGAATGACTAACATTAAATATAAAGTGATTTTAACGCTAATAATCATTAATACCACAAGAACTGCAATTAAATATAATAAGTTTCTAACTAAGTTAATAGCTACATTGGTATACATATCACTAATCGTATTGGTATCGTTGGTCACTCTAGTCACTAGCTTACCTACAGGTACCTGATTGATTTGACCAATGGATAAGTTTTCAATGTGATTGAAAACTTCATTTCTTAAGGTCACCACAGTCTTTTGTCCAACTTTTTGTAGCATAATATTTTGAATATATTGAACAAAATTACCAATAGCTAAAGCGACGATAAAGAATATACTTAATATAATCATATACTCAATCTTTTCGTCTCTAGATAAGATAGGATCACTTACTGTATCGACAGTTCTACCGATTAAAAATGGTGGTAACAACTGAATTGCTAATGAAACAATCAATAACAATGAGATAACAAGGAATTCCTTCCAATAAGGCTTCATATAACCTACAAGACGTCTTAAAACCTCTTTATCACTACGTTCACGGGTGTTGTCCTTAAAGTCCTTCATGTTGGATACCTCCTTGAACTAAGTTTTCTAATGTTTGACGTTT
>CAKMKF010000002.1 GCA_927439925.1 uncultured Acholeplasmataceae bacterium
GCATCTAATGCAAAAGAAGCTGTTCAGTGGTTATATTTTGCATATCTTGCAGCTATAAAAGAACAAAATGGTGCAGCAATGAGTTTAGGTAGAACTGCGACATTTTTAGATGTTTATTTTGAAAGAGATATCAAAAATGGATTACTTGATGAAGTTGAAGCACAAGAATTAATCGATCATTTCATTATGAAACTTAGAATGGTTCGTTTTGCTAGAACCCCTGAATATAATGAGCTTTTCACTGGCGATCCAACTTGGGTAACCGAATCTTTAGCTGGTATGAATAACGATGGTAGATCATGGGTAACCAAGAACACATTTAGATATTTACAGACCCTATATAATTTAGGAACTTCTGCAGAACCTAACCTTACTGTTTTATGGAGTGAGGAATTACCACATAATTTCAAGAAGTTTTGTGCAAAAATTTCGATTGACACATCTTCAATTCAATACGAAAATGATGAACAAATGCGTCCAAATCACACAGATGATTACGGAATAGCATGTTGTGTATCGCCAATGGCATTAGGAAAAGAAATGCAATTTTTCGGAGCACGTGCAAATCTGGCTAAGGCTTTACTATTTGCAATCAATGGCGGAAAAGATGAATTAACAGGAGATCAAATAGGGCCAGTTACTGAGGTATTGAAAGCGGACTATTTAGATTTTGATATTGTGATGAAAAAATTTGATCAAATGTTAGACTGGTTAGCAAAGACTTATGTTAGTGCTTTAAATATTATTCACTACATGCACGATAAGTATGCATACGAAAGACTACAAATGGCTCTTCATGATGCAGAAGTGGTTAGAAACTTTGCAACTGGAATTGCAGGGCTATCTGTAGTAGCTGATTCATTATCAGCAATTAAGTATGCAAAAGTTAAACCAATTTATAATGAGCAAGGATTAATTGTAGACTTTGAAACAACAGGCGATTTTCCGTTTTATGGAAACAACGATGATCGTGTTGATCAATTAGCTGTTCAAGTTGTTGAACAGTTTATGGCTAAAATTAGAAATCAATACACATATCGAGAATCAATACCAACGATGAGTATTCTAACGATTACATCAAATGTTGTTTATGGTAAGAAAACTGGGAATACTCCAGATGGTAGAAGAAAAGGTGAAGCATTCGCTCCAGGAGCTAATCCAATGCACGGAAGAGATAAATCGGGAGCACTCAAGTCTTTACTATCAGTTTCGAAAATTCCTTGTGAGAGTTGCCAAGATGGAATATCTAACACATTCACACTTGTGCCACAAGCACTTGGTAAAGGGAACGGACTTGAATCAGCAGATGGATTTACCTATGAAGGAAATATTAAAGTAGAAAATCTTGTCAATATTCTAGATGGGTATTTCGTAACTGGAGGATATCACTTAAATGTTAATATATTTAATCGTGATATGCTCGTTGATGCATATAATCATCCAGAAAAATATCCTAATTTAACAATTAGAGTTTCTGGATATGCAGTAAACTTTTCTAATCTGACAAATGAGCAGAAAAAAGAAGTGATTTCAAGAACTTTCCATGAAAACATGTAATGAAGTGTACGGAAACATACATTCGATTGAAACATTAGGTGCATTTGATGGACCAGGAATTAGGTACGTTTTATTTCTACAAGGATGCCCCTTTCAATGTCAATATTGTCATAATCGAGATACTTGGAGCACAAAACAGAACAAGATGATGTCTGTTTCTGAAATTATAGAAGATTATAATAAATATAAGCATTTTTATAAAAATGGAGGAATCACAGTTAGTGGAGGAGAACCTTTACTTCAAATTAATTTTTTAATCTCTCTATTTAAAGAAGCAAAAGCTTTAGGGATTCATACATGTCTCGATACATCTGCTGCATGTTATAATTCTAAACAGTCGAGCGATTTTCAGATGTTAATGAAATATACAGACTTAATACTCTTAGATATTAAACATATTGATAATGAAAAACACATCTTACTTACAGGCAGTCCAAATATTCAAGTACTAGAATTTGCTGAGTACTTAAGTCAATTATCAATCCCTGTTATTATTAGACACGTTCTAGTGCCTTCAATTACGGATAGCATAGAAGATTTGAAGCAGTTAAGAACTTTTCTTGAGAGATTAAATAATATTTTAGATATAGAAATATTACCTTATCACAAATACGGAATAAATAAATGGAAAGAAATGGGATTAATATATCCTTTACAGCATATTGAAGAGCCAAGTCAAGAAAAAATAGAAATTGCAGAACATATACTCAAGAACAAATTTCCTTTTTGTAAGTGAATACTATGATATAATAAAAGTATCTTAAACGAGATACTTTTATATTAAAAAAGGGAGAAGAAAATGGAAAAAATTGCTTTACTATGCGAAAAAATGGGAGTTGCTCCTGAAGAGTGTATTCCTTATGGCTTTGATAAGGCCAAAATTGATTTAAAAGTTTTAAGAAGATTAAAGGATCAAAAAGATGGCAAATTGATTCTTGTTACAGCGATTACCCCAACTCCAGCAGGTGAGGGGAAGACAACGGTATCTATAGGATTAAGCCAAGGATTGAAATATATTGGTAAAAAACCAATGCTAGCACTTCGTGAACCAAGTTTAGGACCAGTTTTTGGACTTAAAGGTGGTGCAACAGGTGGAGGATTATCAAGTGTTACACCACAAGATGATATCAATTTGCATTTCACTGGTGATATGCACGCGATTACTGCAGCGAATAATCTTTTATCTGCATTAATCGATAATCATATGTTTCAAGGAAATGAACTTGAAATTGAAACAGTAACGTGGAAACGTTGTATGGATATGAACGACCGTAGTTTAAGAGATATT
This sequence comes from uncultured Acholeplasmataceae bacterium, assembly GCA_927439925.1. Taxonomy (GTDB): domain Bacteria; phylum Bacillota_I; class Bacilli_A; order Acholeplasmatales; family Acholeplasmataceae; genus Peloplasma. The sequence goes on from CAKMKF010000002.1 coordinate 2,846, forward strand.
GATACACCAATTAGAAAAGATGGATTCGTTATTACAGCTGCAAGCGAAGTGATGGCAGTCCTCGCTTTATCCTCTGATTTAGATGATTTAAAGATGAGATTAAATCGAGTCTTAGTTGGCTATAATAAAGAACAACAACCAGTTTATGTTAAAGATTTAGGTGGAGCTGATGCGATGGCTTTACTATTAAAGAATGCAATGAATCCAAATTTAGTTCAAACTTTAGATGGTGTACCAACATTTGTACATGCAGGTCCATTCGCGAATATCGCTCATGGATGTAATTCAATAGTTGCTACAAAACTTGCACTTAAATTAGGTGAATATACAGTTACGGAAGCTGGGTTTGGTGCGGATCTAGGAATGGAAAAATTCTTTGATCTCAAGATGCCTTATCTAAGTAAAAAAGTAGACGCAGTTGTTGTTGTCACAACACTACGTGCATTGAAATCTCATGGTAAATCAGAAGATTTCAGTAAACCTGATTTGGAAGCTATGATTAAGGGATTACCTTTATTAGAAAAGCATTTATCTAATGTTCAAAACTTTGGTATGAGATACGTTATTGCTGTTAACCATTTCTATAATGATTCACAAGAAGAAGTGGATTACATCATGAATTGGGCAAAAGAAAAGAATCATCCAATCGCGTTATGTAAAGGATTTGCTGAAGGTGGAAAAGGAATGGTTGATCTTGCGAATATCGTCGTCGATTTAGCGGATAAAGGATCTAACTTCAAACCTATCTATGATAATTCAGATTTACCTAGAGTTAAAATAGAAAAAATTGCTACTAAGATTTATGGTGCTAAGGGAGTTGAGTTTTCTAAAAAAGCTCTTGCCCAATTAGAAACATATCAAAATCTAGGATGGAATTTACCTGTATGTATGGCGAAAACACCACTCTCATTAACAGGAGATCCAAAAGTGGTAGGTTTACCTGAACCATTCACATTAAGCATTCAAGAAATTAGACCTTCACTAGGCGCTGGTTTTTTAGTAGCACTTACTAAAGGTATTATGGTTATGCCAGGTTTAAACAAAACACCAAGAGCTTTATCAATGTTTATCGACAGCGATGGTAACTTGATTGACAAGGAGTGATTAGAGTGATTTTATTAGATGGATTTAAGGTAGCATCTGAGCGCAATCTTGCTCTCAAAGTAAAAATCGATGAAATCGTAAAAAAAACGAATCGTAAACCAAGTCTTTCCATTATTTTAGTTGGAAACAATCCAGCTAGTCTTTCCTATGTCAAGGGCAAAGGAAAAGCTTGTCAGCTTGTGGGTATTGATCATAAGCTATACACACTTGATGAAAATGTTGAAGAAAAGGATCTTATTGATTTAATTTTAAAATTAAATCAAGATGATCAAGTCGATGGCATCTTATTACAATTACCAATCCCTAAACATTTAAATGATAATATGTTGATTGATCTTATTTCAAAGGATAAAGATGCTGATGGTTTCCATGTTATAAATCAAGGTAACTTGTATCAAAAGAAACAAACTATAAAGCCGGCTACTCCAAAAGGAATTATGTCTCTTTTGGAAACATACAATATAAATGTATCTGGAATGAATGCAGTTATTATCGGTAGAAGTAATATAGTAGGGTTTCCTGTTGCTAGACTTTTAATGGATGCAGGAGCAACCATCACAGTGTGTCACACAAAGACAAAAGACTTATCTTTCCATACAAAACGAGCTGATTTATTAGTTGTTTCTGCTGGACGTCCTATGGTAGTAACTAAAGATATGGTTAAACCAGGTGCAGTAGTTGTAGATGTTGGTGTCAATCGAGTTGATGGAAAGCTTGTTGGTGATGTTGATTTTGAAGGTATTAAGGAAATCGCTTCGTATTTAACACCTGTACCTAGAGGTGTTGGACCAATGACAATCAATGCATTACTAGAAAATACATATGAGTTGTATCTAAAACACACAGGTAACTTATAATTTTTTATTTCAAAACTGTATGTATAAGAAAACCTAAATTTTACTTTACAAACAACTGAAGCAACTGCTATAATGGGAATGTATTTAATTATCGTATAGGTTATCTGATTTGGAGATAACGTCTCTACCGCGATGCCAAACATTGCGACTACGATCATTAAACATGTAGGGGTTGTTTGATTTTTCGTAGCCTTTTATACAGGTACTTAAATACAAAAAAACACATAGGGGATAGGTAGCATCACATATACCTTTAACATGTGTCGTGAGAAGACGCCCACTTTCTGGGTGTTTTTTTTAGGCATAAATGATAAAATAGAAATGAGCAAAAAAAGGAGCCCGATTATATGAACATTTGGCACGATATTGATAAAAGTAGAATACAACCTGAACAGTTTATAGCATGCATAGAAATTTCAAAAGGTAGCAAGAAAAAGTATGAGCTTGACAAAGAAACAGGAATGATTATTTTAGATCGTATTTTATTCACATCAACACATTACCCTGCAAACTATGGATTTATTCCTAGAACATATGCAGGCGATAATGACCCACTTGATGTCTTAGTATTATGTCAAGAGGATATTGAGCCATTAAGCTTAGTTCAATGTTATCCAATCGGTGTAATGAAAATGATTGATTCAGATGAAATTGATGAAAAAATCATTGCTATTCCATTTGGAGATCCATCACTTACTCAATATAAAGATATTAGTGAGTTACCTGCGCATCTTTTGACTGAAATGGGACATTTCTTTGAGGTTTATAAGTCACTTGAAGGAAAGAAAACATATATTTTGGATATAGAAGGTGCTGATGCTGCGAAAAAAATTATTTTGCAAAGCATCAAGACATACGAAGAAAAATTTGGTAAATAAAGGAAGATAATAGACATGGGAAGAGCATTTGAAGTTAGAAAAGTAGCAATGGGGAAAACCGCTGCTGCAAAAAGCAAGGTTTACGCGAAATATGGAAAAGAGATATACATGGCAGCTAAAGCAGGATCACCAGATCCTGATACCAATCAAACATTGAAGAGAATTATTGAAAAAGCGAAAAAAGAACAGGTTACATCGGATGTTATTAAAAGAGCTATTGATAAGGCTAAAGGCGGTTCAGATGAAACATATACTTCGATTCGTTACGAAGGTTTCGGTCCAGGTAGTTCAATGATTATTGTTGAGTGTTTATCGGATAACGTCAATAGAACAATTGCTGAAGTCAGAAACTGTTTCACTAAAACAGGTGGTAAATTAGGAATCTCTGGTTCAGTGGTTCACCAGTTTAATCATAACTCAGTCTTTACATTGCCAGGTGTTACAGAAGATGAAGTATTAGAAATACTTGTTAATAACGATCTTGATGTTTCAGATATCGAAACAGATGAAGCTGGAGTTACGCTCTATGGTGCTGATAATGACTATAATTTGATTAGAACTGCAATCTCAGACACGATGCCAGAATTAGAACTCGATACAGATGAAATCATGTGGCTTCCAATTATGGAAACAACATTAGACTTAGAAGAAGACCGAGAAATGTTTGAACGCCTTTTATCTATGCTAGATGAACTTGATGATGTCCAAGAAGTTTATCATAACGTAGCGCTTTAAAAAGATAAATTATAAACTTAATAAAAAATAGATAAGAAAACAAAAAAACTTAACTAAAGACAGGGTTCATTTCGATGAAATCTGTCTTTTAATTTGTATCTTATTATGTTATAATAATACGAGGAATAACCGAGGAGGACAGAATGAATTTAATAAATATCGATCCAATCGTCGATGAAATTATTCTGAAAGAAAAGAATAGACAGGAAGAACACATCGAGATGATTGCTTCTGAAAACTTTGTTTCACAAGCGGTATTGGATGCTCAAGGCTCAATATTGACAAATAAATATGCTGAAGGATATCCTAAAAAAAGATATTATGGAGGCTGTGAATTTGCTGATGAAATTGAGAGCTTAGCGATTGAAAGATTAAAAAAATTGTTTGATGCGAAATTTGTTAATGTTCAACCACATTCTGGATCTCAGGCAAATATGGCTGTTTATATGGGTTTACTTAATCCTGGAGATGTTATTTTAGGAATGTCACTTGCTGAAGGTGGACATCTTACACATGGTTTTCATCTAAACTTTTCAGGAAAAATATATAAGTCTGCATTTTATGGCGTAGACCCAGTTACAGAGTTAATTGATTATGACAAGGTACTTGAAATTGCAAAAGAAGTTCAACCGAAATTAATCATTGCAGGAGCAAGCGCATATTCAAGAATTATTGATTTTAAAAGATTTAGAGAAATAGCAGATGAAGTCGGAGCTTACCTTCATGTTGATATGGCACATATCGCAGGACTCATTGCTGCTGGGCTTCACCCATCACCACTTCCCTTTGCGCATGCAGTTACATCAACAACACATAAAACATTAAGAGGACCTCGTGGGGGGATCATATTAACAAATGATGAAGAAATAGCTAAAAAAATAGATAAAGCTGTATTTCCTGGTATGCAGGGTGGACCTTTAATGCACGTTATAGCTGCAAAAGCTGTTGCATTTCAAGAAGCTCTACAACCGGAATTTATTGAATATCAAACACAAGTTGTTAAAAATGCGAAAGCATTAGCGAATGAAATGAAAAAACTAGGATACCGAGTCGTTAGTGGTGGAACTGATAATCATCTGATGCTTGTAGATGTTAAGGAAAGACATAATATCACTGGGCTTGATGCTGAAAAATTATTACACAAGGTGAGTATTACATGCAATAAGAACGGTTTGCCTTTTGATAAAGAAAAACCAGCATACGCTAGCGGTATTCGTTTAGGTACGCCTGCTGTTACAACGAGAGGGTTCAAAGAAAACGAAATGAAAATGATAGCTGTTTGGATTGATTCTGCGCTTGCAAATAAGAATAATCCCGAAAAATTAGCTGAAATTAATAAAGAAGTCATAGAACTTACTAAAAAATATCCATTATACAAGAAGGGAGTATAACAAATGATAGCAAAAACAAAAAATATTCCAGACGGCAAAAAAGCTTTAAAAGAGCTACCCATTCTTCACTATCTTGATGCGGACTATGTTTACTATCCTGTAACAAGTGCACGTTGCCCAGAAGGGGAAACTTGCGTTAGAGGCGGTCAATTCGTTAAGGTTGGAGAAATTGTAGGAACAAGAAAAGGTGCGTTTTTCGAACAGCCAATGCATTCAACCGTTAGTGGTGAAGTTGTTGGTTATGAGAAGCATATCGATCAAAGCGGAAAAGTTGTCGACTGTCTAATTGTAAAAAATGATAGAAAATATACTTTCCATGAGTCTATCAATGAAAGAACAGATGAAGAAATTGATGCTCTTACAAAAGAAGAATTTATTGAAATTGTTAAAGATGCTGGCCTAGTAGGACTTGGTGGAAGTGCGTTTCCTACTTATATTAAATTAGAAACCAAAGATACCATCAACGTAGTTATCGCAAATGGTGTTGAATGCGAACCGAATCTAATTGCTGACTATTCACTGATGATGAATAACCCAAGGGAAGTCATCAAAGGTTTAATTTACGCAATGAAGGCATCTCATGCACCAAAAGGTATTATAGCAATTAAGAGAAAATATAAAGAAATTGAAGAGAGATTAAAGTTTGCTCTCCAAGAATTTACTGAGTATGACATCCAAGTTGTTAAAGTAGGAAACTATTATCCGCAAGGATGGGAAATTGCAATGATTAAGAATGCTTTGGGAATAAAGATTCCTCAAGGTGAGTTACTATCTAAATATGGGGTACTTAACTTTAATGTCTCTACATTACAAAGTATTTATAACGCAGTAAAAAAGAGACTTCCTGTTTTAGAGCGTTTATTCACAATTAGTGGCGATGGTATTCATAACAAGAGTTTTAGAGCACGTATTGGTACTTTAGTAAGTGATTTAATAGAACTTGCTGGTGGATATAAAGACAATGAAAAGTCAAAGGTCATGATTTTAGGTGGACCTATGATGGGAACAAACATCTTACGTGATGATGTTGTCATGACACATACGACAACAAGTTTAATTGTTATGAATGAACATGTTGAAAAGGAAGAACCATGTATCCACTGTGCATCTTGTGTATACTCATGCCCAGTAGAGATTCAACCCGTTCAGATTATGAATGCTTATAAAGTAAGAGATAAAGATGCTTTAAAAATGTTAGAGGTCAATAAGTGTATTGAATGTGGGCTATGTTCATTTGTATGTCCATCTAAGATCCACTTGACAGAGTATATGCGTTCCGGAAAACGCTTTGCTAGTAAATAGGAGGGAAATATGCAAGCAGTTAAACAAACGAGCCCCTATGTTCGTAAAGATGTAAGTACAAAGCGCATGATGATCGACGTCTTAATCGCGTTGATACCAGTAGTTGCGTTTGCAATATATCGCTTCGGTTGGGATGCGATTATACGTATTCTTGTATCTTTAGTGGTCATGGTTGGCATAGAAGCGATTGCATTTGGAATGATGCAAAAACCATCTAAGAGTGAAAAATGGATTGAAAGATTAAAATCAAGATATGAAAATTACACAGTAAACAACATTACTGCATCTGCAGTAAGTGCAGTGATATTCGCGATGATAATTCCAAGCAAATTACCAATTTATGCGGTTGTTGCTGGTGCTTCATTCGGTATCATCATTGCTAAAATGCTTTTCGGTGGGTTAGGCTCCAATATCTTTAATATTGCAGCAGCAGGGCGTATCTTTATAGCATTAGCTTTAACCAATATGTTCGCAGGAACTTATGTAGGGATAGATATGGTTGCAGGCGGAACAGCCTTAACAACACTTAGAAGTGGATTACTTTTCCCGAGTGCGTTAAATAGCTATTCCATATCAGATTTATTTTTCGGAAACATTCCTGGATCAATGGGTGAAATTAGTGCCGCAGCTATTTTAATTGGTGCTGCATATCTATTGATTCGCCGTTCAGCAGATTATAGAGTGATGCTTTCATCAACATTAACTTTTATGATTCTAATGTTTTTGGTAGGATTAAAATTATATCCTGGTCAAGCACTTGATTACACACTTTATCAATTGTTTGCAGGTGGTCTAATGTTTGGGGTAGTATTTATGATTACCGATCCAGTGACATCTCCAGTTACAAGACCAGGCCGTTGGTTATATGGCTTAATGGTCGGTGCGTTGGTTGTATTGATTCGTTTATTTGGTGCATACCCAGAAGGTTTTGCATTTGCATTGCTATTCTCAAACATGTTTGTTCCACTTATTGATTATCCAAAGTGGGCAACCAATAAGATTAAACCAGCTTTTGTAGCAAGTTATGTTGTATTACTTGTGCTTTTAGGCTTGGTTGTATTCTTTGGTGTGGGAGGTGCAGTATAATGAAAAAACCTATAGTTCATTACACCTTTGTTTTAGCGGTAGTTGCTATCGTTTGTGGAATTATGATTAGTGCGGTTAATGCTATTACTGCTCCAATTATAGAAAATAATATATTAAAAGCTCAAGCTGCAGCATACCAATTGGTGCTACCTTCAGGAGAGACATTTACCGAAATTACAGATGAAGGGTTTCCATCTACAGTTTTGACCGTAGTTGAAGCGAAAGCAGGCACAAATGTAGTTGGATATATTTATACAGTATATACAACTAATAAATATGGTTATATGAGACTTGTTGTTGCTGTAGGTACTACAGGAACAATTCTTGGAGCAGATTTTATCGACATTAACCAAACATATCAAGTAGATGGAACAAGAACAAACCTATCACTATATGTTGGTTCACCTATTACTAGTCTTGCTCCATCTGGGGATATCGTAACTGGTGCAACTGGAAGTTTAAATAGTTTAACAGGTTTACTCGGTGATGTTGCTATAGCCCATGGTTTAGTAGTTGTTGCACCAGCTGATCCATATGAAGCATGGTTTGGTGCAGGTTACACAATGGAAGTCGATACTACATTCACTGCAACCACACAAGTCTTAGAAAAGAGTATCGTTAAAAATGCTAGTGATGAAGTCATAGGTTCATATTATCATCTAAGAGGAAGTGCTGAATACAATAGTGAAGAAGGATCAACTGGAACAATTAATGTTTATGTTGGTTTATCGACTACAGGAGAAATTTTGGGTATTGACTTACCTAAGGATGAGTATGGACACACAACTTCAAATGCATTTTATCCAAAAGTTGTAGCCTATGCAAACTCTATCGCGGGAACAAATATTGCATCATTTAATGGTCAAGGAGATCTTGCATCAGGTGCCTCAAACTCTAGAACTTTAATTGACACATTACTCACAGCATTAGGAGGAGTTATAGAATGAAAAAACAAAACTTATTCTTAATGATAAATGCAGTCATTATATTGGTCATCAGTTTAGGATTCTTATTTGCTTTCCAAAATATAGTACCAAAAGATCCAGAAGATAAATTATTTAATCAGATGGTTACCTTAGAAGATGAGGAAATCATTACCAATGTTCCAACAATTGGTCATTATTCAATAGTTCATAAAGTACAAACAGCATACAATGCTCAAGGTAGCAAAGTTGGCACGGTTTATACGGTTATGGCAAGAAACGGATACAAATTTGATCCCAATTCAGAATTTGGATATATCGAACTTTTAGTAGGAATTGATTTAGATAATAAAGTTTATGTTCAACCATTGAAAATTGAACAAACATCAACTTATGTAGGTGGTATTCAAGATTATATTTATGAATACTTTCAAGGCTTTACATTTGATTATTTATTATTAATACCAGTTGTTAATGTTGGTGACCTTGAAGCAGGTGCTACAGCATCTCAAAGTACAGGTCTTGTGAAAACACTTGTTGCGATGGCAATTGATGCATATAATAACCAATCAGCAAGTTTAAGTGAGGTGAACTTAGGATGACAGAAACTAAAAAAGCTCCAGTAGCTAAAAAGATAGTCGCTGAAGAAAAAGAACCGTCATTATGGGATATCTTCACTAAAGGTATTTGGAAAGAAAACGGAATCTTTGTGATGGCACTTGGACTTTGTCCAGCTCTAGCAGTTACACGTTCATTTGAAGGCGCACTTGGAATGGGAATTCTAGTTATGATCGTCTTGACGATGACAAACACATCCGTTTCTTCAATTAGAAAATTAGTTCCGAATACTGTGCGTATTCCTGTATATGTAATTATTATTGCAACTGAAGTTACCATTTTAAAGATGCTAGTTGATGCATTTGCACCAGCATTAGCACAAGAACTTGGTGTATTCATCGCATTGATTACTGTTAACTGTGTTGTATTCGGTAGAGCAGAAGCGTTTGCTTCTAAAAATAAAGTTCCAGCTGCTGCAATTGATGGTATTGGTGTCGCTCTAGGTTTTGCATTAGCATTATCCATGATTGGGTTCTTTAGAGAATTCCTTGGTACAGGAACAATCATATTAGGTAAAACACTTCCACTAGGATTTGAATATACTGTATTTGCAGGTTTAGGACTTAGTCCGTATGCATTTGGAGTTTTAGTTCAACCTCCAGGAGCGTTCCTAGTCATTGGTTTAATACTAGCAATCATTGTTGCTACAAACCAAAAGAAGGGGGTTAAGAAATAATGAACTTACTCGCAATTTTAATTTCGTCGATGTTGGTCAATAACATCGTCTTAATGCAATTCTTAGGTTTATGTTCATTCTTTGGTGTTTCTACAAAGATGAAGTCTGTAGTTGGAATGGGTATGGCAGTTATCGTTGTTATTTTCTTAGCTGCTTTAATAACATTTCCTCTTTATTGGTATGTATTAATACCACTTAATATCAAGTATATTGATACAATCGCATTTATTTTAGTCATAGCATCTCTTGTACAGCTCACAGAGTTAGTTATTAAAAGATTTAGCCAAAGCTTATATAAAGCACTTGGCGTTTATCTACCATTGATTGCTACAAACTGTGCGGTATTAGGTGTTGCCTTAACAAACGTTGCAACTCCACAAACTTATCCTGAAGCGATGATGTTTGCTTTAGGTTCTGGTTTAGGCTATGCATTAATCATTATTACATTTACTGCGATTCGCATGCGTTTAGATTCAGCAAATGTACCAAAGGCACTTAAAGGTCTTCCAATTGCGTTTGTTACAGCAAGTTTAATGGCGATGGCATTTATGGGATTGGCAGGTATTATCTAATGGAAATATTAATTATGGTCGCAGTATTGTCCGGATTTATTGGGCTATACATCGGAACAATGTATTTAAATAATAAAGTTGCAGTTCCTGAAAGCTGTAAGGAAGCATATTTAGAAGCGCAATCTTGCGAATCTTGTGCTTCAAGAAGCGGAAAGAGCTGTGGTTTTTCAGATACTCTTGAATTCCTGAAGGAGGTCAAATTATGATTGAATTATTATATCCTTTCATTGTGCTTGGTCTACTAGGGATTGCATTAGGAATCATTTTATCCTTAGCAAATCAGTATTTAACAGTTGTAGAAGATCCAAGAATTGATGACATTGAAAAATTACTACCAAACTATAACTGTGGAGCATGTGGTACACCAGGTTGCCGTGCGTTTGCTACGGGTATAGTAAATGGTGAAGTCAAGAATGTATCTCGTTGCAAACCAGGTAAACTTGATAAACATTTCAACCCAATTTTGGAATATTTAAAGGATCATCCAAATCCAGATGGATCCAAAGTAGATATTAAGATTTAGGACATTTTATGTCCTTTTCTTTACTTAAGATGCTATAATATAAAGGTAAAAATAACGAGGTGTTACCGCATGAAGAAGATTCTATATTTCCCAGTTATAATCATGATCATTATATTGCTTTCTGCATGTAAGGAAAAAGGCGAGATGTTTTCTGCTGTCTATTTTCAAATGGATTCAGAAATTCGAATTAGCTACATGGCATATGGCCAAGATGAAGCCAATGAGTTTAAATCACACATTGGTGAGGTTTATTCTATGTATCATGCGTTAAGCGATAATTATTATCCATTAGAAGAGGATTCGCCATATTTGGAAAATATTTATACTCTAAATTCAAAGATTAACGAAGATGTTGAAATAGATTATGAACTATATTTAATGCTAGAAGAATCAAATAGAATCAAAGAATTAACCGAAGGGTATTTTGATATATCCATAGGGAAAATTGTCAAAGCTTGGAAAGATGTTATTCTAGATCCTGATTCTAGAGATGATGAATATCAAATACCACAATCTGTTTTTGAAGCTTTGCAAGAAGAAATAGAATCAATAGAAGTTCAAGAAAATCCATATACTCTTTCTGAATCAAATGGAAAATATTTTATAAGAATAAATCACGCAGATGTTCAACTTGATTTAGGTGCAATTGCTAAGGGATATGCTACTGAAATCGTTAAAGATTATTTAATTGAAAACGATGTCGTTTATTTTGCAATTAATGCGGGAAGTTCGACTATTGCTGTTGGTAAGAATAGAAATCCAGAACGAAAAAATCAACAATGGAATGTTGAACTTATAGACCCACTTTTTAGTAATAAATATTTCGGATTAATCGAACTCAGAGACCAAGCAATTGCAACCAGTGGAAATAATATTCAATACGCTACTTATAATGGACTAAGATATCATCATATTGTATCTCCTCTTACCAAGTATTCAATGCACTATTATCACTCATTAACAATGATAGGAAATGATGCAAGTCTACTCGATGCACTATCAACAGCATTTTTCTCAATGTCACCAGAGACCATTGCATTATGGTTAGATGCTCATCAAGAAGAGTTGGGCATTGAAGTTATCTTGTATAATTACGACGGAACAATCACCACGCACCTACTAGATACTATATTTGTGGGGTATTAATCCATGGAAAACAAACAATTCAAAAATAAAAGAGATTTCATTTTAGTTTCCATACTAGTTGTTTTAGTCGTTGGGATCTATATTGCATTTAGACTCTTCATGTTTACAGACGATGCAGCGCAAGCTCAAGTTTATTACGGAACATCAACTGAGCCGATTGTTACCATTGATTTTGTGAACTACCGGGTCATTAGAAACTATACACAAAATACACCTGATGGATATGATCAAAATTACCCTATTATTGATGAAGAAGCTCAAACAATTACACTTTTGGGTGATTATGAGTTAAATGGAATTCGTCAAATCGTAGTTATAAAATATGAGTTTGGTACTGCAAATAGCAAACCGTCTGTTGAAATTATTCAAGAACAATCGCCTAATAATATATGTAGCAGAGAAGGAGTATCGACTGGAAAACCACTGATATGTTTACCGAATCGAATTCGAGTTGAGTTTGATTCTAGTGAAGTGGACTTTACAGTTTAAGCATTCATGAGAAAAACACGTAAAATGACTTTGCTAGCCAATTTTCTTGCGATAGCAATTGTGTTAAATATAATTGAATCTCTCGTTCCAATTATCCCTGTTCCAGGGGCAAAATTAGGATTCGCAAATATCGTTACACTCATCATTTTATATGTGTATTCTTTTAAGGATAGTGCAACGATTACCATACTTAGAGTACTGCTGGTTTCTTTATTAACAGGAAAACTTTTAGGACCTGTTTTTTATATGAGTTTTACTGGAGCTCTACTTGCAACTTTCGCAATGGGGTTCTTCAAGAAAACAAATTTTTTCGGAGTTGTAGGCGTCAGCGTGATTGGATCTATTTTCCATTGCTTTGGACAAATCGCTGCTGGTATATTTGTTATAGGGAGTAGCGCAGTTATCTTCTACTTGCCGATTATGCTTATGTTGAGTATTCCTGCTGGTGTTGTTACTGGATTAATAACTCAAAGGTTTCTTGTCGTTTGGCAAACATTACATAATGAGTTTGAAAATTAAAAACAAAAATACGTTGATTTCTCTTGATTAATAAAATATTGAATGATATAATGAATGCGCTAAACTTACTATGACTTATTGTCATGGCGGAAGGAGAAAAGAAAATGAAACCAGGAATTCACCCAAAATATAACGTATCCAAAGTAAAATGTGCAACTTGCGGTCATGAATTTGAAGTAGGTACTACGGCTAATAACTTCCGTATCGATACTTGTTCAAACTGCCACCCATTCTACACAGGACAACAAACATTTATTCAAGCAGCTGGACGTGTTGAAAAATTCAATAAACGTTACGGCATGAACGAGAAGAAGTAACACAACAAATAACGTGATCAATCGTCACGTTTTTTATTAAAAAAATGCATAATAAAGGGGATTTTGTAATGTATCATACTTATAAAAACGGGTTTATTGAAGTTGTTTGTGGACCGATGTTTGCAGGTAAAACTGAAGAATTGATTCGACGCATCAAGAGACTTGAATATGCAAAACAAAACGTTTTGGTGTTTAAACCTAAAATTGACACTAGATATGCATTAGAAGAGATTGTTTCGCACAATTTATCTAAAAAGCCTTCAATCATCATTGACAAAAGTGTTGAAATTTTAAAATACATAAAAGAAGATACGCATGCAGTCGTTATCGATGAGGTTCAGTTTTTCGATAATGATATTATTGAAATTGCTGAAAATCTCGCTGATCACGGTATTCGTGTTATTGTTGGTGGACTAGATAGTGATTTTAGAGGAGAACCTTTTGGTCCTATGCCTCAGTTACTTGCGAGAGCTGAGTTTGTAACCAAACTCACAGCTATTTGTGTAAAGAGTGGATTACCCGCAACCAGAACCCAACGCATCATTGATGGTAGACCTGCCAATTATCATGATCCAATTATTTTAGTGGGAGCGAACGAATCTTATGAGCCAAGATCTAGACATTATCATGAAGTCCCAGGAAAACCAAAAAAATTATAAGTATATGATTGCAGCACTCGAGGAGGCTAAAAAAGCTGAACTTGAGAATGAAGTTCCTGTTGGGGCAGTCGTGGTTTATCAAAATAAAATTATTGCTAGAGCATATAATAAAAGAGAACAAACACAATCCTTTCATGCTCATGCTGAATTTCTTGCAATGATGAAAGCTTCTAAAAAAATAGGTAGTTGGAGATTGGAAGATTGTGATGTTTATGTTACAATGGAACCATGCCAAATGTGTGCAGGAGCAATGATCCAATCACGCATTAAAAATCTATATTACGGCGCTAAAGATCCAAAAGCTGGTGCGGTCGGAAGTGTTTTGAATTTATTAGAAATACCATTTAACCACCAAATAAATGTGTTTCCAGGAATGATGGCTAATGAAAGTCAAGATTTATTGAAGTCATTTTTTAAAAAACTTAGAGAAAAATAATATAAATTCCCCATCAAGCATCATCACTCAATAGTAACTTGTGAACCTGGTCAGGTCTTGATTGAAGCAGCCATAAGCATTTCTATTATGTGGGTGATGATGCTTGATGGGGATTTTGTTTGAATGTGTGTATTCACATAAACATCGTGTATAATATTATATGATGATATAATAAAAATAATGGAGGAATGACAAATGAAACTAAATCCTAAGGTATATAAACAGCTTACAGGTGAGCCTTTTGACACCCAAGAAGCAAACGGAAAAATGATTGAATTTCACTATATGAACGATACACCCTTTTTATTCCAATTCGCATCTCGTGGTAGATTTGCAATATGGACATCAGATGGTAACAACTACAAAGTGCTTATCGAAGCTAAATATTATGAAGCACTAAAAGATTTCTATCAACCAGAAGTTAATTTGATATGGTTGAGCTTTTTAGAAAGAGTTGGATCACTAAGCAAAAAGATAAATATGTGGTTTATTATACCAACATTTGTCTTATATATTGTTGTTGCTGGTGTAGCAACTATGGTATTTCCTGAACAGACACTACCAATTTTATTAGGTATGATTGTTTTAGTTGTCATTAGTAATATGGTTCAAGGTCGTTTGGTCAACAAGAAAGTTCGTGAAGAAAATAAGGTAGCTCAAGATAAGATTAGAGAATTTTTAGGAAATGAAAGATTTGATGGTTTAGTTAAATCTCAAGAAGATCATTATCAAGAGTATTTTAAATTTAACGAAGAGCCAGAAGTTGAACAAGAAGAAGTTACTGTTATAGAAAATTCTGATGAAAATGATAGTGAGGATAAAAATGGAACAGAAGGCAATTAATGCGATACGTTTTTTAGGTGTAGATGCAGTCAATGTAGCGAATAGTGGGCATCCTGGTATAGTTCTTGGATCTGCTCCTATGGCATACAAATTATTTACAGAGCACTTAAACATAGATGTTAAAGACACTAAGTGGATTAATAGAGATCGTTTTATTTTGTCCGCAGGCCATGGATCTATGCTTTTATATGCATTAAACCATTTATCAGGATTTAAAATTTCAATAGAGGATTTAAAAAGATTTAGACAAGTAGGAAACACTCCAGGGCACCCAGAATATGGGCATACTGATGGAGTAGAAACAACTAGTGGTCCACTTGGACAAGGTATTTCAAATGCTGTAGGTATGGCAATTGCTGAAACACATCTTGCTGCAAGATTTAACAAAGATGAATTAAATATAATTGATCATTTTACATATGTGATTTGTGGAGATGGAGATCTTCAAGAAGGTGTCGCTCTAGAATCAATTAGCTTAGCAGGGCATTTGGGGTTAGGAAAACTTGTTGTCTTATTCGACTCTAATGATATTCAATTAGATGGAAAAGTTTCGATGGCTTATAGTGAGAATCATAAAAATAAGTTTGAGGCTATGGGATGGCAATATTTACATGTAGCAGATGGTAACGACCTTTCTTCAATAAATAAAGCAATAGTTAAAGCGAAAAAAGAATTGAATAAACCAACAATCATAGAAGTTAAGACTACAATTGGTTTTGGTACATCGCTTGCAGGAACTAGCAAAGTGCATGGTGCACCTATCGGTTTTGCTGAGGCGGATGTATTAAGAAAGAATTTAGGTTGGGAATATAAACCTTTTGAAATTCCATCTGAGATATATGACCACTATAGAAAAAAAGTCACATTACGCGGACAACGTGCTCATAAAAAATGGAAAGAATTAGTAAATGAATATAAAGTCAAATATCCAAAAGACTATGCATTATTTAATGAGTTTTTAGAAAATAAAATAAATGTTGAACTAAATGATTTTACAGCTGAAATTTCTATTGCTAAAGATGCAACTAGAAATATCAGTGGTAAAGTATTGAATAAGTTATCTGAGAAATATTTAAACATGATCGGTGGATCAGCTGATCTTACAGCATCAACAAAAGCTAAAGGTGCAGATGGGCATTATAGTAAGGACAATAGATTGGCAAGAAATATAAATTTCGGTGTCAGAGAACATGCAATGGGTGCTATTGTTAATGGCATGACTTTACATGGTGGACTGAAAGTGTTTGGTGGAGCATTCTTTGTCTTTAGTGACTACATGAAACCAGCGATTAGACTCGCTGCAATCATGCAAATTCCATCTATCTTTGTGTTTTCGCATGATACAATTGCAGTAGGTGAAGATGGACCAACACACCAACCAATTGAACAACTCGCTGGATTAAGAGCAATTCCTCAATTAAATGTGATTCGTCCTGCAGATGCAAATGAAACATTAGCAGCTTGGAAAATTGCTGTTGAGTCTACAAATACACCAACATCAATCATATTGACAAGACAAAATGTTGACAACCTAAAGACAACTTCTTATGAAGGTGTAACTAAAGGGGCGTATGTTGTATCTAAAGAAGAAGGGAAACTAGATGGAATTCTTCTAGCCGCAGGATCTGAAGTAGGACTTGCTGTTGAAACTCAAAAATTGCTTAAAGAACAAGGCAAGTATGTTCGTGTCGTTAGCATGCCTTCGCATTATTTATTTGAAAAACAAACATTGAAATATAGAAAAGAGATATTGCCAAAGAGCGTGAAGACTCTTGCTATTGAAATGGGAAGCAGCCTTTCGTGGTATAAATATACTCAACACGTGTATGGTATTGACACATTTGGTGTAAGTGCACCACTCGAACAAGCACTAGAATACTTTAATTTCAATAAGGAAAAGGTTGCTGAGTATTTTTTGAAAAAAGTTATTTAAAAAGAAGAAGATGTGATTAAATGATTTATGATGGTATTGTTGTTGGTGGAGGACATGCTGGAATAGAAGCTGCTCTCGCCATGGCTCGAATGAATTTGAATACAGTATTAGTTACGGGCAACCTTTCAAAGGTTGCTTCTTTGCCTTGTAATCCATCAATAGGTGGTCCTGCTAAAGGAATTGTAGTCCGTGAGATTGATGCTTTAGGTGGACAGATGGCAAGAAGTGCTGATGAAGGACAAATCCAGATTAAAATGCTTAATGCATCTAAAGGACCTGCTGTTCGTGCACTTCGGGCTCAAATTGATAAAGTAAAATACCCTAAAATTATGTTAAGAGTTTTGCAAGAAACAAAAAACTTAACATTGATTGAGGCATTAGTCAATCACATGATTGTAGAAGAAAATGAGGTCAAAGGAATCGTACTATCTAATGGTGAAAATATATATGGAAAAACAGTTATTTTAACCACTGGAACTTATTTAAGCAGCAATATATTGATTGGTAAAGAAAAAACGACTGGTGGTCCTCATGGAGAGCCAACAACATTTGGAATAAGTAAACAATTAAAGGAACTTGGTTTTGACGTTGTTCGTCTTAAAACAGGAACACCTCCAAGAGTAGCTAGAGATAGTATAGATTACTCCAAAATGGTTATACAACCAGGAGATGAAGAAAGACAAACTTTTAGTCTAGATAATAAGTATTATGATGAAAATCCGCATGAGTATTGCTATTTAACGCATACATCTTTAGAAACACATCAAATTATTACTATGAATTTAGATAAGTCTGCGATGTATGGTGGAATTGTTGAAGGTGTTGGACCTAGATATTGCCCTTCAATTGAGGATAAAGTTGTCAGATTCTTTGATAAAGAAAGACATCAAATTTTCATTGAACCAGAAAGTATGGAACTTGATGAAATGTATGTGCAAGGGTTTTCAACGAGTCTACCACGTCATGTTCAAGAAGAAATGATAAAAACTATTCCAGGTCTAGAGAATGTAAAAATAATAAGATACGCATACGCGATAGAATATGATGCAATAAATCCTATTCAGCTATTTCCTACTCTAGAGACTAAAAAAATTAAGAATCTATATTGTGCTGGTCAAATCAATGGGACAAGCGGTTATGAAGAAGCGGCTGGTCAGGGATTGATGGCTGGGATTAATGCAGCATTAAGAGTTAAAGGCGATGAACCTTTAATTTTACACCGCCACGAAGCTTATATTGGCGTATTAATTGATGACCTTGTTACTAAAGGTACAGTTGAACCTTATCGTTTATTAACGTCTCGTGCTGAACACAGACTGTTACTTAGACATGATAATGCAGATTTAAGACTAAGAGATTACGGATATAAAATTGGCCTTGTGAATGAAGAAACATATCAACAATACCAAGATAAAAAAGAACAGTATAATGAACTCTTTGATTATGTTACTAAATATAGAGTGATGCCTACTAGAGACAATAATGCTTTTCTAGAATCAATAAATTCTGCACCAATCTTTGAAGCAATTAGTCTCGCTGACCTATTAAAGAGACCAGAGATAAATAAAGAGATTATCAAACATTTTTTGGAGTACTCTTTTAATGATGATGCAATGGAACAATTAGAAATTAAAGTGAAGTATGAAGGATACATCCAAAAGGCGATAAGGGAAGCGGATAAAATGCTTCGTCTTGAAGATAAAATCATTCCTGATATTATTAACTATAATAGTATACGCAATATTTCTTCAGAAAGCAGAGAAAAATTAAACAAGATTAGACCGAAGACTTTAGGGCAAGCATCTAGAATATCAGGTGTAAATCCTGCAGACATTTCAGTTTTACTTGTCTATTTAGAATCAGGAAGTTTTAATCATGATGTTTAAAGATGATATAGAAAAACTTCTAAATATTCAATTTACACTTGAACATCAAAAAATGTTTGATGTATACTATCAATATCTAATCGAGTATAATAAAATCACGAATTTAACAAGAATTGTTGATGAAATAGAAGTGTACTATAAGCATTTTTACGACTCATTAACATTAGCTAAATCAATTGATATGAATCAAGTTCAAACCATATGTGATATGGGTTCAGGGGCTGGATTTCCTAGCATACCATTAAAAATTATATATCCCCACTTGAGGATAATTATTATTGACTCGTTAAATAAAAGAGTTGTATTTCTTAAAAATTTAATTGAGAAGTTGAATATAGAGAATGTTGAGTTGATTCACGATCGAGTAGAATTATACGCGTTAAAAAATCAGAACAAGTATGATTTAGTTACAGCAAGAGCATTAGGTCATATGTCATTGATTTCCGAGATGGGTATCCCTATGGTTAAAGAAAACGGTTATTTTGTCGGACTTAAAGCCCAAAACTATGAAGAAGAACTAAACCAATCCTTAAATGGAATCAAAATGCTTGGTGGTGAAGTTATTGAGATCAAATCATTTGACCTCCCATTGAATTTTGGTCACAGAGTTCACATTATAGTTAAAAAAAATAAGAAAGTCACAGGTTATCCAAGATCATTTTCAATAATGACTAAGAAACCACTATAAAGTAGTAGAATAGGAGCGAAAATGGGAAAGATTATAGCTGTATCTAATCAAAAAGGTGGAGTTGGTAAAACAACCACTAGTGTAAATCTTTCTGCAGCTCTTGCTGAGCACAATAAACGAGTTCTACTCGTTGATTTTGACCCTCAAGCTAGTACCACAACCAGTTTAGGTATCAATAGAAGCATGCTCTATTCAACAATTTTTGATGTATTAGTCGGCGACAAGACAATACATGAGTCTGTTATTCATCTGCATGATATTAAACTAGATGTGATTCCAGCTACAATTGAACTTGCTCATATAGAGGTTAGATTAGATCATGAGGATAGAGAATATATATTAAGCCATAAACTAAATCAAATCGTAGATGAATATGATTTTATTATTATCGATTGTCCGCCTTCATTAGGGCTTTTAACATTAAGTGCTCTCTACGCCTCAAATTCTGTTTTAATCCCCGTACAGTGTCAATTTCTTGCTATAGATGGGCTTACACAACTGCTTAACACAATTCGAATCGTGCAAAAGAAAAAAAAGGTTAACAACAAGATGCTAGAAATTGAAGGTGTACTGCTAACCATGTTGGACAAGCGAACTAAAGCTGGATGGGAGATTGTACATGAAATAAAGGATTACTTTAAAGAAGGTGTATTTGATACCATTATTACAAGCAATGTTGCAGCACAAGTGGCACCGACTTATGGATTACCTGTTCTCACATTCGCACCTAAGTCACCAGCAGCTAAGTTATATAAATCTTTAGCAAAGGAGATTGTGATAAAAAATGAGCGATGAAAAAAAAGCTAGAACGTTTTCAGATCTTTTAAACGAACATCACGTAGATGAAGTTTTAGAAGGAGAGATAATTGAAGATATTGCTTTAGTATCAATCAAACCCAATCCTTTTCAACCACGTCGTATATTTGATGAAGACAAAATTAATGAACTAGCACAGTCGATAAAAGAACATGGAGTTTTTCAACCTATTATATTAAAAAAGGTTAAACAAGGATATATTATTGTCTCAGGTGAAAGAAGATTTCGGGCTGCTCAAAAAGTAGGTCTAAAGTCTATTCCGTCAATTGTACGACAATATGAAGAAGCTAAAGTAGCTGAAATCGCGCTTGCAGAAAACTTACAAAGAGAGAATTTAACTCCAATTGAAGAAGCTGAGGCTTATAAAATTGTGATGAATAATCTCAAGTTGACTCAAACTGAACTTGCTGCAAAAGTCGGCAAGAGCAGATCTCACGTAACAAATACACTAGGATTACTTAATTTGCCACACGAAGTTCAACAGATGTTATTAACCAATCAAATTAGTATGGGGCATGCACGCGCTTTGAGTAAACTTGAAAATCCAAAACAAGTTATAAAGCTGGCACATTTGATTGTCGAAAAACAGTTAAGTGTTAGACAAATTGAAGAGTTAACAATAACTGAAGAAAAAACGAACAAGATCAAAAGAGTGGTTGTCCCTAAATACAATGAACAAGAAAAACAACTAACATCTGTGTTTGGTAAAAAAGTCAAAATTGATGATAAGAAAATTGTAATCTACTGCAAAGAAGAGGAAGTTCTTGAAACCATCGAAAGGTTACTCAAAAAATGAAGTATAACATGGGGGATCATGTAACTCGCCTTGATCGTTGGGAACCGGAGCTGAATGAAGCCATACCAATGATTAATCAGTGAGGCACCTATCTCAGCGATCTGTCTATTTCGTTCATCCATAGTTGCCTCACTCCCCGTCGTGTAGATAACTACGATACGGGAGGGCTTACCATCTGGCCCCAGTGCTGCAATGATACCGCTCGGCCCTTCCGGCTGGCTGGTTTATTGCTGATAAATCTGGAGCCGGTGAGCGTGGCTCTCGCGGTATCATTGCAGCACTGGGGCCAGATGGTAAGCCCTCCCGTATCGTAGTTATCTACACGACGGGGAGTCAGGC
>CAKMKF010000003.1 GCA_927439925.1 uncultured Acholeplasmataceae bacterium
CTATGATATATTAACACTAATTACCTATTAGAAAGAAGTGTGTTTATGGTATCTTCTACCGTGTCATGTAATAAAGCTGCGATTAAGGTCGCAGGACCACCTCTTAAATCAGCAAGAATTTTGGCAACTGCAATCGGATGGGTAATATATGGCTCGCCACTCTTACGCATTTGACCCTCATGTCTTTCCTTAGCCAAAAAATAAGCCTTTTCAATAAGCTTGATGTCAGATTCTCTTTTAATGTATGAATCAAAGGCTTCTACTAATGACTTAAAAAGCGGATCAGTTACCATAAACACTCTTCTTTCTAATATGTAATTAGAGTTAATATATCATAATTTGTTAATTTATCTCTACCATGAAGATCTGCAAGTTCAATTAAAAATGCTAAACCGACAACTTCTCCACCAAGTTTTTCAACAAGTTTGATTGTCGCATCGATAGTTCCACCTGTAGCAAGTAAATCATCGACAACTAAAACCTTGTCTCCTTTTTTGATCGCATCAGCGTGCATGCATAATTCATTTGAACCATATTCTAAATCATAAGATACGGAGACATATTCTCTTGGAAGTTTTCCTGGTTTTCTAACTGGAGCGAATCCAATGGAAAGATTTGCAGCGACTGGACATCCAAAAATAAATCCTCTCGCTTCAGGACCAACAATTAATGTAGCTTTCTTTTCTTGAGCAAACTTAACAAACTGTTCAGTAGCATAAGCATAAGCTTTACCATTTTGCATCAGTGGGGTAATATCTCTAAATAAGATCCCTTTTTTAGGAAAATCTGGTACATCTGCAATATATTTCTTTAAATCCATTTTTATATTCCTCCATATCGTCTTTTTAATTAAAAAAAAGACTTTCTTAACCCTCTTATTTTAACTCATTTTAATGTTTTTAGCAAGTGTGCTATAATTTAAATAGGTGATGAAATGAAGCCATTGGCATATCGTATGAGACCATTAAAATTTGAAGACGTTTTTGGACAAGACCATCTTGTAGGTAAGGATGGTGTTTTAACTCAAATGCTTCATAAAAAGAAATTACTTTCTTTTATTCTGTATGGTCCTCCAGGAACTGGAAAAACAACAATTGCACAAATATTTGCTAAAGAGTCTGGTCTTGATTTCTATTTTTTCAATGCTTCAACTGAAAATAAAGCGAGACTTAAAGACATTATCGAAACGACAAATTATCACGACATTTTAATCGTGATTGATGAAATACATCGAATGAAAACTGATGTTCAAGATTATCTACTTCCCTATATGGAAAATGGGAATGCTACAGTGATTGGATTAACAACTTTAAACCCTTATCAAAGTATCAATATGGCAATTCGTTCTAGATGTCATTTGTATGAAGTGAAAAAACTAGATGAGGAAGCAATAGAAAAGGCACTGCTTTTAGCGTTAAAAGAATTGGATAATGATATTCGAATTGAAACGAATGCACTTCGTGCTATCGTTAGATATTCGAATCATGAAGTCAGAACTGCATTAAACCTTTTAGAAAGTGCAGCTTTGGTATTAAATGATGGAGACTTATTAACAGCACAAACCGTTTATAGAGTTGCAGGACGTGTTTCACATGATTTAGATGACCATGAAGATAATTTTTATGAACTGCTTTCAGCACTTCAAAAATCAATTCGTGGGTCTGATGTAGATGCGTCAATCCATTATCTAGCAAGACTAATCACTTTAGGTGATCTTCAATCGATTATTAGAAGACTGTTAGTGATTGCTTATGAAGATGTTGGGCTTGCGAATCCCTTAATGGGAGGAAAAGTCGTGAGTGCATGTGATGCAGCGATTAAAGTCGGTTTTCCTGAAGCTAGAATTATGCTCGCGAATGTCGTAATTGATATGGCAATATCTCCTAAATCGAATACTGCAATTTCTGCAATTGATGAAGCATTATCTGATTACGAAAATGATGACACTGGTACTGTTCCAGATCATGCAAACAATAGAAAAATAAAGGTAAATCCTGAGATTTATCATTACCCACATAACGATAAAGACTCCATCAATGATCAAAGCTATCTTCCAGATAAGATCAAAGATAAATCTTATTATCATCCTAAGGATGAATCAAGCTATGAAAAAGCATTATCTGATAGATTAAAAGTTATTGATAAAATTAAAAAGAAAAAAAGAAAAGACGATTGATCGCTCAATCGTCTATTTTTTAAGTAAACTTGATCATTACACTCTTATTGTTTTCTACGTATCCTAACTCATTTGTAAACATCAGAGGGAAGTAGAATGTATTGCTATAATTTTCATCTCTACTATAGATAGTTCTCTTGATGTATATATCCTCATTGTATCCCCTATATTCTTCTTCAATGATGATGTATTCCGTATTCTCTAAAGTGTTTAAATCATATCTACCATAAGAATCATATTCTGTATGCTTCAAATAGTTGTTGCTCACATCATATTCTAGAACATTGACTGATAAAAGGTCATCTACAAATCTAACATCTATTTCAAATTTGAATGCATCGATTACTATATCATTTACTTTTTGTTCATCTTTTTGGGTTATTTTTAACCCTATATTAGGAAATGATAACATATGTCCGAAAGCAGAATCATTTAATGTAGGTTCATTTGTAATTGGATCGATTAAAATTTGTTGAATATCCATAATGGTATTGTTAAATTTTGGTCCTAAGATAATATAGGTCTCTAGTTCAGTAGCCCTCATGTCATCATAAGCATCATGTTTAATGCTAGGCATGAAGATTGCATTTCCTTGAATGTACTCTACATAACTAACACCAAGTGAGTTATTGATGTTCTCATACACCATAAAAGGATTATTTGAATCTAATCCCATATCAAATTCAACACCATCCATATAAGTTCTAAAACTTATCAAATAACCTTTTAATCTTGGTTGATTTTGAATCTCATCAGTTGGAATAGATACGTCTCGTTCTCGATCAACAACAAGACTACAAGACGATATAAACAATACAGTAAATATACCTAAAATAGTAAAAATAATTTTCTTATTCATTTTCTTTATCCCCCTGAATACATTGTATTATTTACTTATATTCTAACTTAGATTTGTCGTTTTACAGTAATTATTTTTGCATTTTACAAAAAAAAGTACTCCGAATGGAGTACTTTGTCGATTTTAGCCTTCAGTTGATATAATCACTGGAATCGTAATTGGTGAACGTCTCGTTTCTTGATAGATAAAACGATTCACTTCATTTCGAACATCTCTTTTAAAATCATTCCAATTGATATACTTGCCTTCTAGATGTTTCTTAGAAACCTCTAAGAATGTTTCTTTAACTTTATTTAATATTTCTTCTGACTCTTGAACATAGACAAATCCTTTAGTTACTATTTTGACTTCACCAATGATTTGTTTTGTTTTTGGGCTGACATGAGCGACTAATAATAATGCACCATCTTCTGCGAGCAACTCACGGTCTTTCATAACAAAGTCATTGACATCTCCTACCGCAGTACCATCAATCAAGATTTCACCGACATTGATATCATTTCTAGAGACATACGCTTCTTTATCATCAAATGTTAAAACATCTCCATTATCAAGTAAGAATACGTTATCTTCTTTATAACCGATTTCTTGAGCTAATTTTTTCACTCCAAATTGATGACGATATTCACCAATGGTTGGGATAATAAATTTAGGTTTTAGAAGATTGATCATCATCTTAATCTCTTCAGCTGTCGCGTGTGCGGATGTTAATAATCTCTTATCAACGACCTTAACTTGAGCATCACTACGATAAAGGATATCCATAGTTCTTGCTGCCATTTTTTCAGTACCAGGTACTGGAGGTGTCATTAAGATTACTGTATCTGTTTCTTCAATATGAATAAGTCTATCTGCTTTTTTACACATGCGTTGTAGCATAAAGAATGGTTCATGACGATTACCAGTGACCAATGCGACAACATCACTTCCATCATTTTTATTCTTTTCATCAATATATCTTAAATTAATTAAGGATTCAGCAGGAATATTTAAATATCCATTTTGAATTGCGATATCAACGATTCTTTGAGCGCGTCTTCCGATAATTGCTATCTTCTTATGATGTGCTAAAGATATATCGATAATACGCTGAATCTTTCTTAGATCCGATGAGAATAATGATACAATAATTCTTCCATCAGCATTTGTAAAAATACTGTTTAATCGATGATTTAAATTATTACTGACTCCACCATTTAATTCTAATGTAGAACCTAATGATTCTGTAAGCAATGCCAATACATTTTTTTCTGATAATTCATTAATCTTTCTAAAATCTGTTTGATACATCGCATCTCCACTTTGATCAAAAGTAAAATCAGATGTATAAACAATAACTCCATCTACTGTATGAACAGCTATCCCAATAGATTCAGGAATAGAATGTGTAGTGTTAAAGAATGTGACACGCACATTTCCAAATTTAATAATCGAATTTTGAGAAATCGTATTTAACGTCAAGGTTTCTAAATCATAACCTTCATCTTTTAACATATCATTAACAATTTGCATTGTGAAATTGGTTGCGTAGACTGGTACATTTAAATCTCTTAATATATGAGGTAGAGCACTGATATGATCTTCATGAGCATGTGACAAAAAAATACCACGAATGCGGTCTTTAGCTCTTATTAATATTTTATAATCGGGAATGATTTCATCTACACCATAAAGCTCAGCGCTTGGGTACTTTATCCCAGCATCTAATATAAATATTTGCGAGTCTGCTTCAATCGCATACATGTTTTTCCCATTCTCCCCTAGTCCACCTAAGGCAAAAAACCTAATTTTACTCAATGTAACACTTCCTTTGCAACGTTTTTCACTATGGATATTATACCATGTTTTTTGTATTACACAATTAATTTGTCTCATAACTATGTTATGATAGTTATAGGTGATAAGAATATGATTAACTATCCAATAAAGCGAAAACTACAAGTAAAAACAACCAATTATGCCAATTTAGGAATGACACTAGAAAGTGACATCGAAGCGAGTAATACTTATTATTTGAATCACGGGATTGCTGTGATTCATAAAAAGCCTACTCCGGTTCAAGTTGTTAACGTTAGTTACCCCGCTAGAAACAAAGCTAAAATAACAGAAGCTTACTATAAAACACCTTCTACAACTGACTTTAATGGAGTCTATAAAGGAAAATATATCGATTTTGATGCTAAAGAAACAAACTCTAAAACATCAATGCCATTGAAAAACGTACATGAGCATCAAATCGACCATCTAAGAAACGTAGATAAGCAAGATGGAATATCGTTTTTAATCGTGCATTTTAAAGCTTATAATGAGTATTTTTTATTACCAGCATCCGTTTTATTTGAATACTGGGATCTCAAATTTGATAAAGAAAAAGGACGGAAATCCATCCCTTATTCTGCTTTTCAAGAAAAAGCTTTACCAATTCAATTTGGTTATCAACCGAGATTAAATTATTTAAAGGCAGTTGATCAATTGCTTTCTTCTAAATTTTGAGAAATAACTTGTAATCTCTTATAGATTAATAATCCAATACCAATAACAACAACTGATGTCGTAAAGATGTAGATAAAGTTGTAACCGAAACTATAAAGTACTAGATTATCACCAACACCAGCAAATAAACGTGTAGCTATGTTATGAGATTCATTACCAAGTGCAACCTGTTCAGATGCATAAGCTATACTGCTACCCCATAAAATAACACCAGAAATTGTGCTAGAAACTAAACGTATTGCACTTACTACTAAAACTGCTAATACGAATCTCTTCTTCTCTTTTAAGCCATCCTTGAAAAGTCCTGATAAACCAAAAGCCATAAAAGGAATAACATAATCAAAGAGAATGAGCATCAAAATCATTCCAAACGACCATGGAATACCTGTCCAAGACTCTAATGTTACTCTTAGTGTTTCAAGATAGATAATATAATCAATCCCGAAATTATAGAGTGCATAGATGAATCCAGAGAGTAATCCATACTTTAAACCAACTAGTAGACCAATTAAAACAAGTGGCAACATCGAAATTCCGAAGAATTTACCACCAAATGGCATACTCAAATTTAACCCTGGAATTGCATTTGTTACAATATCCAAGATAATCGCGAATGCTAGCAAATTAACTGCAATGAGCATTCTCCACGTTTCTTTCTTAAACTTCACTTTCTTTTTCCTCCTTAGAAAATAAAAAAATTTCTATGGATGACCAAAGAAATTGCTAGTATGTATGATTTACATCTAACTATCCCTCCGCTGGTACGATCCAGATCAGGTTCGCGGGTCGACTTTCGTCCTCTCAGCACATGGCTCCCCGTAGTGATCAACTATAGAATACTATAAAATAACTATTAATTCAAACAATAAGATAAAAAGGTGGTTTATATATGACAGATATTATCATTGCAGTGCTTGTTCTACTTTTTCTAACTCTTTTATTTTTAATTCCAAACTTCAAAATTGTACGTGCAGATGAAGCTCACATCGTTGAGAGACTTGGAAGATTCCATAAAATATTAAATACTCCTGGAATTCATTTTATCGTTCCATTGTTTGATCGTGTCATTCAAGTTGTTCCATTATTGGAATCTCATAAAAAATTCAATTTTAAAATTAAAAAAGATGAACAAGAAATTCATTACCATTTGGAATATCGTTATAAAGTAACCGATGTCATGTTATTTGTATATGCAGCTCTTGATTCTCTAGAAGCTATTGAAATTCATATTAAAAACGTAATCGAAGAAAAAGAAAGTATTGATGATGATTCATTATCTGTTCTTCAGGAAACATCGTTGACATTTGGCATCGAGTTAATCGATATAAACTCAAAATAACAAATAATAATTTTTTATAATTTCACTTGCATTTCAAATAATTCGGAGTATAATAAGAAGTGTAAGGAGTGATAATGATGGAGATTACCTGGTTTAACGAAAAACCAAAAGACTTAATTGTGACACTGGCTGCTGGTAACATCACATTAAATAAACCAGCAACATTATATTTTGAGAACGCATATAGCGTTATGCTTGGTATGGATAAGATAAAGAAATTGATTGTAGTCAAACCGCTTAACAAAGCGGAAGCAATGAGACATGATATTCCAGATAGCAATAAATACAAGATTACTGTAAGATCTTCCTATAGCAGAGTAACAAACAAAGCATTTATGGATGAAGTCAGTGAACTTGCGGGACTAAACTTAAATGTTGAAACACACAAATTTAAAGCTTCTTGGAGTCACAAAGATCAAATCTTACTTGTGGATTTGAAGGAGGAGATGTAATATGTTAGAATATTTAGTTTGGTTTTGGTTGGCTTTATTCGTAGTTGCCTTAATTTTAGAACTCTTTACAGCCGATATGATTAGTATTTGGTTTGCACTGGCCGCTGTTCCAAGTTTTATCATGGCATTAGTCAGTATCAATCCAGTCATTCAAATCATTACATTTGCTTTAGTAACGGCTACACTTCTGCTCTTAACAAGACCAGTGGTGAAGAAGTACATGAAGACAAACGAAATAAAAACCAATGTTGATGCTATTGTTGGTATGACCGGTCCAGTGATTAAAGAAATTACACCAGATACAATTGGTAAGATTAAAATCAGATATATGGAATGGTCTGCAATATCCAATGAAACATTAGTAGTTGGCGACATGGCTAGAGTACTCGATGTTGAAGGCGTTAAATTAATCGTAGAAAAAATAGAAAAATAGAAAGTAGGGAATAAATTATGGAATTCTTAAATATTTTTGTTTTACCTATTGCTAATGCTGCTGTTATCACTGGCATTATACTAGCGGTAGTCTTTGCATTCATTCTACTTGCACTAAGCTTTAAGCTTGTTCAACAAACTAAGGCTGTAATCGTAGAACGTCTAGGTGCTTATCACAAGACATTAGGAGTTGGTCTACACTTTATCATTCCAGTGTTTGATCGTGTGATTAAGACAGTTTCAATGAAGGAACAAGTCAAAGACTTTGATCCACAACCTGTTATTACAAGAGATAATGTGACGATGCAAATCGATACAGTCGTCTTCTTCCAGATTACAGACCCTAAATTATATACTTATGGTACTGAAAATCCAATTATGGCGATTGAAAACATCTCAGCAACTACATTACGTAATATCATTGGGGACTTAGACTTAGACCAAACATTAACATCAAGAGATCTTATCAACACGAAGATGAGAGAAATCCTTGATGAAGCAACTGACCCATGGGGAATTAAAGTAAACCGTGTCGAAGTTAAAAACATCGTTCCACCTAAAGATATCCGTGATTCCATGGAAAAACAAATGCGTGCTGAACGTGAAAAACGTGCTCAAATCCTTCAAGCTGAAGGGGAAAAACGCGCTCAAATCTTAAATGCTGAAGGTGAATACGAAGCAGTTGTCTTAAGAGCTGAAGCATCGAAGAAACAAAGAGTATTAAATGCTGAGGGGGAAGCTACAGCTATTCTAAGAGTTAAAGAAGCTGAAGCACTTGGTATTAAGTTAATTAAAGATGCTGGTGCAGATCAAGCAGTTCTAACACTTAAGTCATTAGAAGCATTAGCACTTGTAGCAAACGGTCAAGCAACAAAGATTGTAGTACCTACAAACATTACAGATATCGCATCCACAGTTTTAATGGCTGCAGAAATCGCAAAAGAAAACTACAAGAAATAATTAAACCAAAAGGAGCAAATCAATGCTCCTTTTTTTGTATATAGCTATGAAAAAACTACAGATTTACATGATTACTTAAAGTGAATTCACTTATTTTTGATTCTTCTGCTGTTTCTAATTGTTAAATAAATCTCTGTTATGAAAACAATGATAAGAAGAGAAAATGCAGCATAAAATAGTATAACTCCATTTTGACCATTATTATAGAGTATAATTCCAACTATGATCAAAATTAAAAACATTATTTGTGAAACTATTCTAAAATATAACCTTTTCTTATCTATCATATTCACCTCTAATAGACTTATTCATATTACAAACTATCATTACTTATGAAATAAAACAAACGGCACTTCCATTTCACCTTTTGTGAGCCCTGCGTGATGTGCAAGAAATTTATTGTGTGCACCAAGTTTGAACATATATTTATCTATAGCTATTGCAATAAAATCTCCTAGAAAATCATATAAAAGCGGATGTGTAAATCCGGTTCCTAATAGTTTAGAATCTAACAACTCTTTTTTACTCAACAACATAAAATGCTTACTATACATTTTATTGAAATGTCTTTTAAAAGAATTCTTCAAAAATGGCTTAATAAAGAAGTTCGTAGCTCTTGGTTCCATCGATGGCATTCTAAGTAACTTCGATAGCATTTTCTTATCAGCCAATAAGTCATAAGCTTCGACGTCAACTAAACCATGATCAGCTATAACAATCATCAATACATCATCAGACAATTCTTCTGATAATTTTTCCAATTCAGTATTTAAATCGAATAAGACTTTAGCTGTCTCTTTTGAATGTATTCCAAAGTCATGTTCGGTCATGTCTGGTTCTGTCCAATAGACATATGTAAATGTTTTTAGATCTGTCTTATGAATTTCTAACAGCCTATTTCCTTGATCATGAAAAGAATGAAATCCGTTTTCTCTAAAGCTAGGAAAAAGTTCATATGTATTCACATCTGGTGAATATTTTTGAATTTGTTCATAGATAGTTGGGTATTTTAAATACTTTTCACGAAGTAATTCCTCAAATTTGACCTCTGGGTGATAATAATCATGATTCAAGAAAACTGCGACATTCGCATTTTCTTTCTTAAAATATTGAATCCAACCTAAATAACCACTTGAAATAGGGGGTAATCCAGATAAAACTGCATTCGTTGCAGCTACTGTAGTTGGAGGAAATATCGATGATATCCATTTTTTATTATGTTTATTCAAAAAAGCATCCTTGGCAAGATGCTCTTCGATTATATTTTTACCCATACCATCTAATAAAACTAAAACCACGTGGTTATAGTTTTTTTGCAATTCCATTTCTAATTCAGGTATGGAAGCATAAATAGATGGAGCATGATAATGCTTCAATAGAGTTGCTGATACATTTAAGATTGAATTTTTATAATCAGGATACAAAATCATTATAAACCTACTTAATCGTTTTTTTGATTAACGTGAGTGTTTTCTTCGTTTCACCGATTGTAATGGCATGAAGTACTAAAGATTTCGCTTCTTCAATTCCTTTATCTTTGACATATAAAGTAGCTAGAACATCGCCAACTTTGACATAATCTCCAATTTTTTGGTGAAGATCAAGTCCGACATCAAGTAAGACGATATCATCCTTAGTTTCTCTACCTGCGCCTAAACGCATCGCAGCTTTACCGATATCAAGTGCATTGATATCCATAATATATCCTTTTGTAGTTGATTTAACTTCAACTAAATTTTTAGATAACAGATTTTCTGGGTGTTTTAGTGCATTAACATCTCCACCTTGAGCTTTTACAAGTTCTAGGAACTTAGCATAAGCTTTTCCATTTTGAAGTTCTTGATGAAGTCTTTGTTTAGCTTTTTCAAAATCAGTTTCAATTTGAGAGTCTAATAATAAATGGGCACCAATTTCTATAGTGACATCCACTAAATCCTTTGGACCATTTCCTTGAAGTGTTTCTATAGCTTCATAAACTTCAAGAGCATTACCAATCTTATGTCCTAAAGGTTCATCCATTCCAGTTAATATAGCTGTCATTTTTTTACCTGATAATCGACCAATTGAAACCATTAACTCTGCAAGCTTAATCGCTTCTTCTTCAGTCTTCATAAATGCGCCATGTCCGACTTTGACATCTAGAACAATAGCATCTGCACCACTTGCTAATTTCTTACTCATAATCGATGACGCGATCAAAGGAATAACGTCAACAGTAGCTGTAACATCACGTAGTGCATAAAGTTTTTTATCAGCAGGTGCAACATCACCACTTTGTCCAACAATTGCTATACCGATGGTATTGACTTGCTTAATAAAGTCTTCTACCTTAAGTTCAACTTTATATCCAGGAATACTTTCTAATTTATCAATCGTTCCACCAGTATGGCCTAAACCTCTACCACTCATTTTGGCAAACTTCACACCTAAAGAAGCTAAAAGAGGTCCTAAAATCAAAGTGACCTTATCGCCTACACCACCTGTTGAATGTTTGTCTACTTTAATTCCAGGAATCGCTGACAAATCAATAGAATCTCCAGAATCTCTCATCGCAAGTGCTAAATATGTAGATTCTTCATCATTCATTTTTTGGAAATAAGTCGCCATTAAAAAAGCACTCATTTGATAGTCAGGTATATTACCTTTTGTATAATTTTGAATCAAATAATCTATTTCATTTTTAGTTAAAACCATGCCATCTCTTTTTTTGGCAATGATATCAATGATATGCATAAAATCACATCTCCTTCTATACTATTTTATCATGAATGATAAGGATTACCTATGAATTGTGTTATAATGGAAAAGGTGAAAAGAGGAATACTA
Source organism: uncultured Acholeplasmataceae bacterium (assembly GCA_927439925.1). Classification (GTDB taxonomy): domain Bacteria; phylum Bacillota_I; class Bacilli_A; order Acholeplasmatales; family Acholeplasmataceae; genus Peloplasma. The sequence goes on from CAKMKF010000003.1 coordinate 11,538, forward strand.
TGATTTTAGCAATGGTAAGACACGGACAAACTGCATACAATGCTGACGGCTTAGTTCAGGGAAGAGTTAACATCCCTTTAAATGACACAGGTAAAGCACAAGCTAAACAACTTGGAGAGGCTTTATTATTACAAAACGAATCTTTTGACTTAATTGCAGCTTCACCATTATCAAGAGCACTAGAGACTGCTTATATTATCTCAAAAACGCTTAAAAGTCAAAATCCAATCTATGTAGATCATCAATTTGTGGAGCGTGATTTCTATCACTTAGATGGTACTCCTGTAGAAACTGCAATGCCTTTAGTCAGAATAGAAAATTATAAGTTTGAAGGCTATGAGCATGATCAAATGATGATTGGAAGAATTAGTAAAGCTGTGAAGAATTTAAGAAGAGTTCATGGAGATAAAAAAATATTACTTGTCGCACATTCACATGTTATTAAAGCACTATTAAGATATATCGATCCAGTTCAATACTCATTTGCAGATTTAATTAGACACGTAGATATTATTTATTTTGAAATAACTGATAAAAAAATATCTGTAATAAAAAAATAAAAGGCCGAAGCCTTTTTTTATTTTATCAGTTTGTTGTTAATAATATTAAACATCTTATCTGCAACTTCAAGAGTTGTTAAATGTTTAACGTCTTCATAATGGATGACTGGATGAATAACAACAATTATTTTTGTGGATCTAAATGGTGCTCTATGTTTGATAGAGGTCGTATTTTGAATACTAACTGGTAATAAATCAGCACCAGCCTTCATCGCTACCCGATAAGCTCCTGCACGCATAGCAACCATCTTTTCATCATTTCTGTCCTTTATTCCCCCTTCTGGGAATATAGCCATTGCCATACCATCTTTAATGACTTTAATCGCATCCACCATTGCACGTGCTGTATTTCTATCTGATGATCTATCAATTGGGAATGCACCTAAATATTTCAATAAAGTACCGACCAATGGTAATTTATAAACACTCATCTTTGGTGTAAATGTGGTAGGTCTTTTCATTATATCAAAGATGATAAATGGATCAGCATATGACTTATGATTCGCAAATACAGTGAGTAATCCAGTGTTAGGTATGTTCTCTTTACCTGACACTTTTATCTTAAGTCTCATAAAGAATAGAATTAACCAATGTGAAGTACTTCTACAAACATAGTACTTATACTTGTTTGAGAATTTGGTGTACTTAAAGATTGGAAATTGAATGACGATGAAAATAACGATACTGAAAAATGCGACAATGATACCAACAAAAAACCATAATGGTAAAAACCATAGATTTTCAACAACTAAGGTCATTAAGTACATAAATAGGGCAATTAGCAGTAAAAATAGTATGGAAATCATTCGGAAATCCTTTCATAGACAGCAAAAATAAGCTGGTCTTCAAGTCTTTTTTCAATTAGTTTAAACTGACTTAAGTCAAATGATGGGAAATATACATTTCCTTCATGTGTTTTTAGAACATAGGTAATATAGAGTCTATCTGCAAAAGGGAGTGAAAGTTGATAAATTGTTTTCCCACCAATCACAAAGATATCTTCTTCTGTAGTTTTAAGAAACGAAAATAAATCTTTAATATGAATAGCATCCGGATAGCTTGCATCATTAATGTTAGCTACATAGTTTTTTCTAAAAGGTAATGGTTTGGTTTTATAATATCCCTTTAAGGATAGATAAGTCATATCACCCATTAAAACAGCTTTATCTTTTGTCATATTTTTAAAGTATGCTAAATCCTTAGGATAGTGCCAAGGTAATACATTATCTTTTCCGATTAACCAATTTTCATCCATTGCCCAAATCATTGAAATCATACAGCCACCTTACCCTTAATACCAGGATGTGGATTATAATTTAGAAGTTCAAAATCCTCATACTTAAAATCAAATAATGATTTCACATTTGGATTGATTTTCATAGTAGGTCTTTTTCTTACTTCTCTTGAGAGTTGTAGTTCAATTTGATCAAAGTGATTCGAATAGATATGTGCATCCCCTAAAGTATGTACAAACTCACCAACTTCGAGATTCGTAACTTGTGCAACCATCATTAACAAAAGAGCGTATGAAGCGATATTAAATGGTACTCCCAAAAATATATCTGCACTTCTTTGATAAAGCTGAAGTGATAATTTTGAGTCTCTTACATAAAACTGGATCAAAGTATGACATGGAGGAAGCGCCATATTTTTAATTTCAGCAGGATTCCAAGCACTTAAAATCATTCGTCTAGAATCTGGATTATTTTTGATTTCGTCTAAAATATATTGAAGTTGATCAACACCATTAAACTTTCTCCATTGTGCACCATAGACAGGACCTAAATCACCATGTTTTTCTGCGAACTTTAGATTTGTTTTAATTTTTTCTACATATTCATCCATGGATTCACCCTGATAATCAGAGCTTTGTGTAAATGTCCGATATGGCCATTCATTCCAAATTCTTACGTCATGATCGACTAAATACTTAATATTTGTATCTCCATTGATAAACCATAGGAGTTCATGAATGATTGATTTTAAATGTACTTTTTTAGTTGTTAAAAGTGGGAACCCTTCAGCAAGGTCATAACGCATTTGATAACCAAATACACTTTTAGTCCCTGTACCTGTTCGATCCATTTTAAAACTACCATGCTTCATAACATGTCTACATAAATCCAAATATGGCTTCATTTCAAGCCCTCCTCATCTATTTAGTGAGTTCGTATAGTGCTTCTGTGTAAATGATTGTTGCTAGTAATAAATCATCAATACCAATGAATTCATTCTTTTGATGAATGAATGTTGGTTTATCTAAGAAGTGAGGACCAAAAGCTACACAATTAGGCATCGCTCTAGCAAATGTTCCACCACCAATATTAATTGGTTTAGCTTCTTTATCATTGGTGTGCTTAATATAAACGTTCATTAATGTTTTAACAAGTTCTGAATTTGGATCTTTATAAAGCAATTGTTGATGTTTATCAACTTCAGCAGTCGCATGATAAGGTTTTACCTTTTCTTGCAAAGTCTTAACGACTTCATCAAAACTGACGTTGTTAGGATATCTTAAGTTTAAATGAATTTGATATTTAGAATCTTTCGCATTGATAACACCAAAATTATTGGTTAATGGTCCCATTTCACTATCAACATAGTCAACACCAAGTTTTTTCCCTAAGTAATCATGAATGAGTAAATTAGAAACTAAATCTACTAAATTGCCTGAAAAGTTATTTTCAATAAAGAATTCGAATAGACGGTCAATCGCATTTTCACCAAATTGTGGAGTTGAGCCATGTGCACTCTTACCAACAACTTTAATGAAAACCTTACCATTATTAACTGATGATGAACCTTCATAACCTTTACTCTTTAAAAACGTGTTAAATAGTTTTGAGTAATCATCTGTAGGCTCTAGTAAAGCAGTTGCGTAATCAGGAACCATATTGTCTCTAAATCCACCATGGATTTCTAAAATATCACTATTTCCGACTTCACCTTCTACAAATATTCTTGAAATTCCTTTTTCTGCGTAGATCAAAGGAAAATCTGCATCAGGTATAAATCCAGAAACTGGAGCTTCAGGATAAACTGAAAAATAGTGACGCATACAACGCCAAGCAGTTTCTTCATCATTTCCTATAATAAGTTTCACTCTCTTTGAAAGTGGAACATTTAATTCTTTTAATATTTTTAATGCATAATAAGCAGCAATCGTTGGTCCTTTATCATCTTCTGTGCCACGTCCATACATTTTACCGTCATGAATTTCTGCACCATATGGATCATGTGTCCAATCATTACCTGCAGGAACAACATCTAAATGCCCTATCATACCGACAAATTCTTTTTGATTACCATATTCGATATGACCTGCATAACCATCAAGATTTACAGTTTCAAAACCATCTCTATCCCCTATAGAAAGCATAAGATCAAGAGCTTCTTTACAACCTTCACCAAATGGCGCATTTTTACGATTTGGATCAAATGTTGTGAGTTCAGAATTAATTTGAATTAATTTGGTTAAATCCTTAAGTAGTTCATCTTTTCTTTTGAGAACTTCGTCTCTAAAATTGATTGTCATATGTTATCATCTCCTTTTTTAATTGTAGCATAAAAAAAGAGGTATATAAAGGATAGTTGCATAGATTTTATTTATAAAATAAAAAGTACAGGGGATTAACCCTGTACAATAATTCTTATATCTCCTGTAGATGCAGTCGCATTTAAGTCGATAGTCCCTGATGATGAAGTGTGTCTAGTTCCTTGATTGTCACCATCTACATATACTTTTCCTGTGCTTGTTTTTAAGTCGAAATTGTATAAATTAAGTGCTTGAACCGTAACCTTCATTTCCCCAGTTGATGTGGATAGCGTAATTGAATCTGCGCTAAAATCACTTAAGATCAAATCCCCTGTTGAAGTGTTTAACTTTAAATCTCCTGTAAGTGTTAAATCAGATGCAGTAATTCGTCCTGTGCTAACATGGGCATCTAAATCATTACCTGTAATGCTTGTTGCTTGAACAGATCCTGTTGATGTCGATAAATCAAAGTTGACTCCACTAACAGTGTTTAATTTGATAGTTCCTGTAGAGGACTCTGCCAATACATTCCCAACAAAGGAAGCATTGGTTAAAGAAATCGCTCCAGTGTCCACATGACCAACAAATGAATCAGCTGATACATTTAATAAATCAATACTACCTGTATTTGAGTTTATATCTATATTTTTATAAGTTACAACTG
>CAKMKF010000004.1 GCA_927439925.1 uncultured Acholeplasmataceae bacterium
AAATCAATTGATGCGCTTGTTCAAAGAAGTCTTCATTATTGAGTTGGTCAACCACTGAAGAAGTTGCGAAGATTTCAAGATCTTTAAAGCAAATGGCAAGAGAATTAAAGATTCCGATCTTAGCACTATCTCAGTTATCTCGTGAAGTTGAAAAGAGAGAAGATAAAAGACCTGTGTTAGCCGATCTGCGTGAATCTGGTTCGATTGAACAGGATGCAGATATCGTCATGTTCTTATATCGTAATGACTATTATGTACATAACCCTGAGAATAAAACTGGTGAAGTTGAACTATCGATTGCGAAGAATCGTCAAGGGATGGCAGGTATTCGTTTAGGATTTAGATTCGATACTGAATTCTCTAGATTTACTGCTCAATCTGATCGTGATGACGACTCTATCAAGGATTAGTGACCAACAAAAAAAGGAACGCGAGTTCCTTTTTCTTTTGTAAATTATTTAAGTGTAAATGTTAACATCCAGATATGCTTTTCAAAGCTTGTAAGTGTTCCGATGACTAAGTCAGCAGTCACTTCATCTCCAAGATCTTGAGCTAACTTCAATACTTCCTTAAGTTCTACAGTTAAGAACTTGAAATCATCTAAAACGTGTTTAATCATGTCTTCAGCTTTTTCAGTTCCGCTAGCTTCCTTAAGTGATGTTAATGCTAAGTATCCTTTTAAGTTAGAAACTGGGTTTCCGCCAATCATCAATAATCTTTCTGCATATGCGTCATAGAGTTCATTCACTTCATCGTAAAATTCTTCAAATTTTGCATGTAGTGGATAAAAATTAGGACCAGTCACATACCAATGAAAATGATGCAATTTCGTAAATAATACACTAAAATTTGCTACTTGCTTGTTTAAAGCTTGATATAGTTTTTCCATTTTTTAATACCTTTCCTTTCGTTTTTTACACTTTCATTATACCACATATTTCAACTTTTTCCAGTTGAGACACTTTTTACATGATGTTGCACATTTATACACTTTCATACCATTTTCAGTGGAAAATTCATACAAATTGTGGTAATATTGTTTAGCGGGTGATAACTATGTATGATCGATTAGAGATTATGGAAAAGCAGTTACAGGAAATGCAAGATAAACTTGCTACTGGAACGCTTGAAGTCAAAGAAATGACAAAACTATTAAAAGAATCTAGCGCTATTCAAGAAACGGTAGAAATGTACCGTTTTTATAAGTCTAAAGTGATAGAACTTAAAGATTTAGAACAAATGGTTAAAGGTGAAAAAGATGAGGAAATCCTAGAGATGGCTCAACTTGAAATCGATAATTTAAATGAACTTCTAGATTTAACAGAAGAAAAATTAAAAATACTATTATTACCTAAAGATCCTAATGATGATAAAAACGTCATTATGGAAATTAAAGGTGCTGCTGGTGGAGATGAAGGAAATATCTTTGCTGGTGATTTATTCAGAATGTATTCTAAGTATGCTGAAACTGTTGGATGGAAAATAGAAATTCTAAACGCTATGGAAGGCGCTATGGGTGGATATACATCTATCGAGTTTATGATATCAGGTAAAAATGTTTATTCACAACTTAAATATGAATCTGGTACACACCGTGTACAAAGAGTCCCTGAAACTGAATCCATGGGAAGAGTCCATACATCAACAGCAACTGTCCTAGTTATGCCAGAAGCTGAAGAACTTGAATTTGAAGTCAAATGGGAAGATATCCGATTTGACACCTATAACTCAAGTGGTCCAGGGGGACAATCTGTTAATACGACAAAATCTGCTGTTCGCTTAACACATATTCCAACCAATACGGTTGTTGCATGTCAAGAAGGTAAGAGTCAGCATGAAAATAAAGATAAAGCATTTAGATTATTAAAGACTAGAATATTTGACGCGATGATTGAAGAGCAGCTTGCTAAAGAAGGTGCTGAACGTAACAAACTGATTGGTCGCGGAGATCGTAGTGAAAAGATTAGAACTTATAATTACCCACAAAATAGAGTATCAGATCACCGTATTGGATTAACACTTCAAAGACTTGATGTCATTATGGAAGGCAAAATAGAATTAATTCTTGAACCACTTCAAAATGAATTCCAAAAACGTCAGCTTACCGGTGAAATGAAGTGACCTTCGAACAACTCCTAAAATTAGCTTATAAAAAAACAAAAGAATGTCTTAAAGAAGAAGAAGCTGCCAAGCTTCTACTGATGGAACTATCATCTCAAGACCCTCATGTATTCTTTTTAAACTTAAAAAAAGAAGTCGACCAAGATATTGAAAAAGAATTTCTAAAAAAACTAGATCTTTATCTTTATCAACATATTCCGGTACAACATTTAATTGGACACTCTTATTTTTATGGATACAAGCTCATCGTGAATGAGCACGTACTTATCCCAAGAGGAGAAACCGAACAATTGGTTGAACATGTCCTTTACTACTACGATAAATACTTTGAAAATGAAAAGCTTGATGTTCTAGATTTAGGGACAGGCAGTGGATGTATCGGTTTAACGCTATCCTTAGAAGAAAAGAATTTGAATGTAACAATTTCTGATATTTCAAAAGATGCACTATCAGTAGCTACACTCAATAAGGATAACCTAAACGCTAAAGCAAACATCATCCTAAGTGATTTATTCCAAAATATCAAAGGTAAGTACGATATTATCGTATCCAACCCGCCTTATATTCCTGATCATGAAATTGTTGATCTAATCGTAGAAAAAGAACCAAGTGTCGCCCTATATGGGGGAACACTGGGTACTGATTTCTACAAAAAGATACTGGATCAATCTAAATCATATATTCAAGAAAAAGGGTTAATCGCATTTGAACATGGATACCAACAAAGAGCTGAGATTTACACATACGCTAAAAATGCTTATCCAGATGCTAACATCATTCAACTTAAAGATTTAGCAGGAAAAGATAGATTTACAATGATTGGAATTGGTGGAGTTCTAGACCAAGAAGATAGTAATTAAAGGGAATCACATTAACGATTTAAAGCCTTAACACTGTAAAAATAGATATAATCAACTGTATAGTCATCAAAAGAAGTCATACATCTGAAATAACATCATTTCACGGTACAAAAGACTTTGTTTTGAGACTTTTTTTGTTTTAAAATAAGAAAAGTAGTATATAATAAGTAAGGTTATGAAAAGAGGGTATTTATGGAAATAAGAAACATCGCAATTATTGCCCATGTCGATCATGGTAAAACAACGCTAGTCAATCAACTCTTGAAGCAAAGCGAGAGATATGATGCACATGCGCAGCTCGATGATCGTGTCATGGATTCAAACGACATTGAAAGAGAACGCGGGATTACGATCCTTGCGAAAAATACAGCTATTGTCTATAAAAATTATCGCATTAATATTCTAGACACTCCAGGTCATGCTGACTTTGGTGGTGAAGTAGAACGTATTATGTATATGGTGGATGGAGTTTTACTTTTAGTTGATGCATATGAAGGCGTGATGCCACAAACAAGATTTGTACTTAAAAAAGCACTTGAAGCGAAATTGCTACCAATCGTTGTTGTTAACAAGATTGATAGAAAATACGCAGACATTCAAAGAACTGTTAATGAAGTATATGATCTATTTATAGACTTAGGAGCTGATGAACATCAGCTTGATTTTCCTGTTTTATACGCGTCAGGAATTCAAGGGTTAGCAAATTATATCCCTCATCTAGATTTAGATATTAAAATGGAACCTATCTTAGATACCATCATTACTGCAATCCCACAACCAAATCAAATCGCAGAAGGACCACTTCAATTTCAACCTGCATTAATCGATTATAATGATTACGTTGGACGTATGGGAATTGGAAAGATCTATAAAGGTACAATGCGTGTCAATGATATGGCATCATGTGTCCGTATGGATGGTTCGATTGTTCAATTTAGAATTCAAAAGATTTTGCAAAGTATGGGAATGGAAAAAATTGAAGTTCCTGAAGCTTATGCAGGAGATATCGTATCTGTTGCAGGTTTACCTGACATTCATGTCGGAGAAACTGTAACAGATACGATATCTCCTGCATAAGCTTCAGGAACTTCAATTT
>CAKMKF010000005.1 GCA_927439925.1 uncultured Acholeplasmataceae bacterium
TGATGATGAAATTCCAGAGATACCTTTTTCTGAGATTGGCGATAAGGTTGTTATTGGTTTCGATATCAGCAATTCTAAAATCATCATAGAGTGGACCGTTCAGTGGGCAGTTATTCTTGAACCACACATAACTTGTCTCAAGATCTACTTTTCCGCCTGGTTTGATTTGCTTGATGATGTTACCCATCTTCTTAGTTTTATTGGCTAAGCTTGTATCTCTGCAAAACCAATCGAACCATCCTGCATTAATTTGAGTTGTTGTATCAGGACTGTCAAACTCTCCTGATTTAAATCTTTCAATCCACTCAGATAATTTAATTTGTTTTTCCATAATTTTAGTCTCCTTATAATTTTTTTGGTTACTATATATATCACTCTAAAGAGACTTAATAGCAAGTACTTTTTTTACTATAGTGACTTATTTTCAAAGTAATCGAAATCGCTAAGTGGAGACCTTTTTCCATTTCTAATCAAATAACAATTATCATTAGATGCCTTATGTTTGATATAACGTTTCACAATAACATCGATAAACTTTTCATCAAGTTCCATTAGATAAGATTTACGATCCAATTGATCGGCTGCGATCATTGTTGATCCAGATCCTCCAAATAAATCTAATACCGATTCATGACGTCTCGATGAATTAGAGATAGCTTTTCCAACTAACTCTAAAGGTTTCATGGTTGGATGCTCTTCATTTTTTCTTGGTTTGTTATATTCCCAAATGGTATCTTGAGACCGGTCATCAACAAAGTAATGAGCAGCTCCTTCTTTCCATCCATAAAGAATGGGTTCATGTCTCCAGTGGTAATCTTGTCTGCCTAGCACTAATGCATTCTTTACCCAGATAAGGCATTCTGCTAATTTGAAGCCAGAGTTCTTGAATGCATTTCTAAAATTGAGTCCTTCAGTATCTGCATGACAAACATAGATTGCGCCACCAGGTTTTGTATGATTGTACATATTCTGAAAAGCACTATATAAAAAAAGATAGAAGGTATTATCTTCCATCTTATCGTTTTTGATTTTTCCAGCTGTTCCTTCATAGTCAACATTGTAAGGTGGATCGGTAAATAACATATCTACTGTGTTACCATCAAGTAATGTTTCAACTTGTTTTGCATCTGTTGAATCTCCACACATGATTCGATGAGGTCCAAGTTCATATATATCGCCAATCTCAGAAAAAGGTATCTCTGGAATTTCATCATCAATATCAAAATCATCATCAGCTGCATTATCTGGAAGCAGTTCTTCCATTTCTTCAAATCCAAACTGAAGCATGTCCATGTCAATGCCAGCTAACTCTTCTTCAAGTCTTAATAAATCCCAAGTGGCAAGTTCAGCTGTTTTGTTATCTGCTAAGCGAAAAGCTTTGATTTGTGCCTCATTTAAATCATCTGCGACAATACATGGCACTTCTTCTAAGCCAAGCGACACAGAGGCTTTTAAGCGCGTATGTCCGGCTATGATGACGTTGTCACTTGTAATGACTATTGGAACCTTAAATCCAAACTCCCTAATCGAGTTAGCAACTGCTTTGATCGCTTCGTCATTGTTTCTTGGATTGTTTTCGTACTCTTGGAGTACTGATACTTGCTTCATCACGATATTCATTCATCCAAACCTCCTCACCATTTTCTATGCGTTTTTGCATAAGTTCAATTTCTGCTTTCTTTTCGTTATACTCAATACCAAACTTCGTTATGAGTAAGTATTTAATTGCTGTGATATCAGGTAGTGTCTGTTTCTTAAACTTAGTAATTCGCTTTTTAGTTCCAGTCTTTGTTTCTTCAATCACTGTTTGTGTTTCTTCATATTCAAAACCTATCGCGCGTTGATAAATTGCATCGAGTAGTTTTTGTTTTAATTCTTCATCACCATACTGAAAGGCTGCATTAAACTTTGGATGTGCTTTCTTAAGTTTAATAATCGTTTTTTCTGTAATTCCTAGATATTCAGCAATCTGTTTTTGAGTCGCTCTTTTAGATATCATTTCAGATATGGCTTTTAATTTAACCTCTAAATGTCCTGATTCATCCCATCGCTCATATAGATCAAGCATTTTTCCTTTCATTCAATCACTCCAACTGTATACAAAAAATTGTAATTATTCACCAGTTGGAATACTACAAGTATCTCTGCAAAAACAAAAAAGAACTCATCTCTGAATTCTTTAAGTGTCTCTAGGCTGGTTTTAAAGCCAGTATTCCATGTTGTTTATAGCTTTGCTCAGTTTAATCATAACACACCCTTGACAAATTCACAACGGTTCATCATGGTCCATCATGGTTCAATTTATGCATAAGCAAAAATTTCTTCTTGTACATTAGTTGCATAGATTATTTCTTGAAGCAATTCGTTCTGATTTGATGTTTTAGCTTCAACAAAAAGTTGCTTGTCGTCTAAACTAATATTATTTGATTCGCAGAGTTTAATTGTGTATCTGACAATAAGATTTCTAATCACCATCATCTCTTCATCAGTAATCTCTATTGCTAAATCACTATTGCTATACCTTTCAAAAAACTCAACGACTTTCTTGATAGAACTTAATGACATACTTTGTGTTTGCATATGATTAAAGTAATCAGTTAATTCTGGATTATAAATTATTACTTCACTTTCTTCTTTGATGACTTCTCCTTGTTTCTTATCAATGGATCGCTTCTTTAAATATGTATATAATTTATAAGAACCATAACCAACAGCTGCAACACCAACAACAACCAAAGTTCCAACAGCAAACTTGTTTCTTAAAGATAAGGATGTGCTCTTTGTAACAGAAACACTTGTTGATGCTTTAGCAGCCTCAATAATGGCTTGATTAGAAGAGTCAGTATTATTACTAATAGCATCTTGCAAATGTTCTACAATTTTCCCTGTAGCTGCATTTCTAATGACTCCACCAGTTCTAACAAATTCTCCTGTTGCTAAGCCAGCAAAAGCAAAGTCACTGATATTAAACTTTGGTTGAATTACTTGCATTAAAAAGCACCTCCATAATTAACAACGTTTTCTTTATATTGTACACTGTTTTTTATATTTTTAATAGTTCTAGAGCATTTTTATGCCATCTTTTTAATGTCGAAATAGATACAAACATCTTTGCTGCTATATCGTTCCAACTCTGCCAATCTATATATCGATAGATCAAAACTTTCCTAAGTTCGGTGTCTTCAAGTTCATCAATAACTGACATGATTTCACCTTTTATGATTGGAAGTCTCCTTTTCAAATCCACGATTAAGTTTTCATTATCTAAAGCCTTACGTATCCATTTCTCAAAAGGTGCTTCCAGACTTTTAGTCCCATCGACACGAATCTGATCAAAGTTAATACCTGGTATAGAGTTTGCAAGACGAATGTATTCTTCAACTTCCACTTGCAAACGTAATATTTTAAGTTCTGTATTGTGATATCTGCTTAAGTATTCTTTTACATTCATCTTGTTTCCTCCTTGAATTTGTTCAACACATCTATTTCAATCGCGATGCCAGTCGGATCATCTGACCATACCTTTTCAACATGTTCTACAACCACCTGTGAATCATCAATCCAGAATCCAACCTCAGTCATACAATCTTTGAGCATCTTTTCCAAATTATCAGTGTCCGGTCTTGTTACTCTCCATTCAAAATGTTTGTGTCTTTTACCTTTAGGAAATCTCCATATGACATGAAGCTTAATTGGACCTTCCATTGGTTTTTCAGGTTTGAATGGTTTTAAGTGTTTGATGATTATGCTTCTTGCTTCTTTCAATTTCTCGGGTTTATAAAACACCGGTTTGTTTTTGACAAGAGCAATTTTATTTTGCTGTGCGGTAACTGTAGGCGGATCTAGTAACAGGAATATTTTCATAGTTACCTCCATTTTTTTTAATTTTTAATTGAAGAAAGGCAAGTGCTGACGATGATGCATTTGTTTGGGATAGGGCAGGCCTAAAAGCCCTATCTTACAAACATGCGTCAGCGTGTTGTTGCAACACATATATATAAGGCCTTTCGGCAGCAATATGACGATAGGGATTTTCACCCTATATGCTGCACAATCATGCCGATAGGAGTTTTTCCCTATCTGCAACATTATTCTGCAGGTGCCTTTTGTACCTTCATAACTCTTCCCTTTGAGCATACATATTCATCGCTAAACTCACTGAGTCGCTTACGAACAGTGCGTTCAGCTATACCTAGATAGCTCATTAAGTCAGTCAGTGCACAACTACCAGTTCCTGCAGACTCATTTTCAAACGCAGCATCAAACTCATCTTTTCGTGATTCAATAGTTTGATTTTTCTTACTACTTTTGTCTAGATTTGCTTTGGGATCTCCATTTGCATAATGCTTAGCTAATATCCCTTTATCATCAACCCGATGAATCGGATATTCAAACCAAAAGTTTACTGGCTTGAAATTAGGAAACTCACGTAAACTACTCTCAAGTCGCCAAGCAGATGACGTTTTTACATCAGCATATTGAGCCATAAACTCTTCACTTGTTTCTAGTTGAATCATATCGAGTTGTGCGTCTGGATCACGCGCAAATACTCCCGAACCAGAAGCTCTATCCATCGCTCTTTTGAAGCCTTGAGCCCCCTTAGAATGGTGATGGCTATAAATAATCGTACAACCAGTTTCCTTGCTGATTTTATCGAAAATATTTGTAAATGCACCCATTTGAGAGGCATTGTTTTCATCTCCAGTAATAACCTTGTAAATTGGATCAATGATGATTGCTTCGTATCCCTTATTTGCGACTTTTCGGATGATTTTTGGTGCTAGTTTATCAAGAGGCATCGAGCTTCCTCGAAGACTCCAAACAACAAAATCTTGTTCATATTTAGGTTCCACACCAAGCGCAAGATGTATCTCATCAATCCGGTTACCACAGCTTTTTTCAGCAATTTCTAAATTTACATAAAACACTTTTGTCTTTTTGCATTGAAAACCTAGCCATTTTCGTCCTTCTGCTAGTGCAATAGCTAATTCAATCAATAAGAAACTTTTACCGGCTTTGGAAGAACCTGAAATGAGCATTTTGTGTCCAACACGAACTATGCCTTCTATCAGTTGAGGTTCCAAGAATTCCTTTTTTGTACGGATTTGTCCACTAGTCTTTTCTTGAGGTAATTCATCAGTATTTCCTTCAGCAAAATCTAACCATTCATTCCAATTTCGTCTACCAATGTTTGTATCCACTAAAGTTTGAAGTACACCATTTCTTGTGACACCAGGCATTCTTGAAAGTCTTGATGGATTTCGATTATTAATATCTACTTTCAGTCCGTTCTTATTTAAAAAGTCATAGAGATATTGAACTCGTTTTCGATATTCTTCGGCATCACTTGCATCAACTCTAACGATGGCATGTAAACTTCTACTACCACTATGAACTAAACAAGCGATAGGAAGTTCGAACTTTCGATAAATAGCATCTTGTTCTGAAATGGGTATATTGTCTGATTCAACTAATGCATAGGTAAATCTTGTAATGTTATCGTTCTTAACACCACTACCATCGACTGGATTAAACCTAATCCATGCACCACTTTCATCCTTCCAATCCCCAATCACTGCACCGATATCATCTGGATGTTTTTTAAGTAAATCAATCAATTCTTTAGCTGTTCTGTCATACTGGCCTCTACCAGGCATCCATTTGCCATCGGCATTCTGCCAAACATCTGTTGTCACATACGCAACATATTCATCACTTTTAAATAATATTTCAAGATATTTTACAAGCTGTTCAGTTGGGCTCATACTAACAGTCGGATCATAGATCATGCCATCTCCATCGTATTCGATGATGTCATCCCATTCCATAAGTCCACCATTTTCATGAACATAAGGAACCCATCCTGCATCTTTTGCCATTTTTATAATCGTTCCTCCGGCTATGGGATTAGAGGAGCCAGCAAAGCTCCTCCATTTTCTATCACACTCACCTTGTTTATAGCGAGCATCATTTTGACTCCAGTTATCCCATACCGAGCAATCATATCCTTCAGCTTTAAGTGCCATACCTATATTTATCCATTCTTGATAAGAAACTTTCGATACATCAATCTGTTTTAAAGCATCAAGTAAATTGTCCATTTAAATCCTCCTACGGTTGATAACTTGTAGCATTGATACCTCTTGGTATAAACCAGTTGTTTTCTGCGATTCGTGTAATCATTTTGCTTGCTGCATCAAATGCCCACATACCAACATGTAAGAATCCATAACGTTCCAAGAAACGGATCTGTTTTGGTGTAGCTAAGCCTTCAATTTGTCTATTCTTAAGTTTTTCAATAAGCATACTAGCCATCCCACAACTCGTTACTGCTTCTGGATAAATGCCATGTTTTTCTAAGTAATCAAGTTGTCTTTCAGTTGCAGGTCCCATCTCCCACATAAATGCAGGTTCATAATTTGCTAAATCTTCTGCTGCAATAGAGAAAGCATATTGAATCGGATCAACAAGTTTTGTTTTCTTTCTACGCATGGCTGCAAGTTCTCTTGCGAGAGCATCTTCGCGTTCTTGTATCACATCATTTTCAGCTTCTTTTTCAGCAGCAAGTAAATCAATACCACTTTCTTTATCCATCATCTTTTGATCGATACGTTTTGCAAGTTCTGCATCCTTAGAAATCAGTGCTGATGGTCTACATAAATCATGGCGTTCTGTCATCCATAGAAAATCAAGTAATAATAACTCTTCTTTACCTGTATGGAGTCTCATCCCACGACCTACCATTTGTTGATATAGACTTCTAATCTTAGTTGGTCTTAGCACAATGATGCAATCCACAGCTGGACAGTCCCAACCTTCAGTAAGAAGCATGGAATTACATAACACATCATATTCACCGTCTTCAAAGTCAGCTAAGATCTCATCTCGGTCTGTGCTGTTTCCATTAACTTCTGCTGCTTTAATACCATGTAAATTGAGTAGTTCACAGAATTTTTGAGATGTTTTAACTAGCGGTAAGAACACAACAGTTTTTCTGCCCTTGCAGTACTTCAACATTTCAAGTGCAATTTGATTTAAGTAAGGTTCTAATGCGGATCCTATTTCACCTACTGCATAATCACCATTCGAAACGCTAACACTATGAATATCGAGTTCAAGTGGAATCATCTGTGCTTTAACTGGGCAAAGATACCCTTCTCTAATGGCTTGATGAAGAGAATATTCATAGGCCTTTGAGTCAAAATACTTTCCTAAACTTTTCTGATCAGAGCGATCTGGTGTAGCAGTTACACCGAGTACATTAGCACCATCAAAATGGGTAAGTATGCGTTGATAAGTATCACTCATGGAATGATGCGCTTCATCTACAACAATGGTCTTAAAATGATTCTTAGCAAATGCTGTGAGTCTTTTTTCTTGAGATAATGTTTGTACTGATGCGACAGTCACTCGCTTTTTTGAACCGATGGAACTAGACTCAGCCTTTTCCAAAGCTGAATCCAATCCACTCGTTTCCTTTAATTTATCGGAAGCTTGATCGAGCAACTCTCCTCGATGTGCAAGAATTAATGCATTACTTCCGTCTTTCGTTTCCTCTTCAACAACCTTTGAAAATACGACTGTTTTACCAGTACCAGTTGGAAGTACTAATAGCGTTTTTTGATGTCCTTGACTCCACTCATTTCGAATTGCACTTACCGCTTCATTTTGATAAGGTCTTAATACCATAACTGATCCCTCCTAAAATGGGAGATCGTTTGGAAAAAAGAACTCTTCGTTGTAGTCGATGAAACGATCAATATCATTTGTAAACTTCTCTTCACCTTGATTGTTGGTATATGAGCGTTGCTTGAAATGAGCTCTGCCTTTAGAACCAATCACTTTATTCCAGTCCATTGTTAATTTTTCACCATGTTTCTTCTGACCAATGCATCTAAAGAATGATGAAATACGCCATTCTAAAGAACGATAGAGAAGCAAATCAAACTTAACTGTTGCGATACCTTCTTTGGTATCTACTTGAACTGTTATGGTTGCCTTGTTACATGCTGGTACTTTTTGCCCACCAGGAAATCTTCCACGCTCAAAATTTGTTACTGTGAAATTATAATCACCTTCAGGTAGTAAGACATACTCCTGACCGTCTTCTTCGATGGCATCGTTCCAATCCATCAACATATCTTTGTTATCTATCATGGTTATTGTTCTCCTTTATTTTTTTTAATAGTTTCTACGATCTTCTTCCAATTTGGAATGATCCATCTGGTTATAAAATCGTCTGAATAATTGGTAATCGGTTCTGTTTCTTGATAATGACCTTTAGTTGCAACTACCTGTTGTAATTCAATTGCTGTTATATTTGAATCTTCAATCATCTTTTCTAGTTTTGTTACAATTGAAACACTCGTTATATCTTTGGGATCAGGAAATGGAACTTCAAGCTTTGTGAACTCTTGATCTTCAAATAAGTGTGCGATGGATGAAAAGCTGAGTTCGAGTTCTTCTGGTAAATCGTATCTGTTTTTCGCATCATAGGTTGGATTATGTGTTGTGTATAAAACACGCTTTCCACCTTGAGCTTTTTTGGAGTTATTTTCTGTTGTAATTACATAGATTTTGTAGTTCACAAAGAAAAGTGCATCAGACCATTCTTTGATAAGTGGTGCTACTTGTTTAGATAGTTTCATTTCATAACGATCAAAGGCACCTTGTTCTTCTGGAAGTTCAAACTTTCTCGGTTTTGCATGCGCTGTTATGACCACATTGACACCGACTTCGATCAGTTGATCCATCAGAGTGAGTAGTTTTGAAAATTCGTCAACTAAATAGACATAACCTTTACCATAACCAAAATCTTCTATGTTGTTCTTTCGATACTTCTCACACACTACATTTGTACATAATGATTCAGCCCAGTCTGCGGTATCTATAACAACCGTTTTACATATAGTTGGATTAGCAATAATTTCTTTCACTACTGAGATCAATTCATCCCATGATTTATTGCACTTGATTCTTCTAATATCTAAGTTACTTGTGCCACCTTCAGTATCAATAAATAACGGGTCTGGAAACTGACTGGCAAAGGTTGATTTACCAATGCCCTCTGGACCATAAATGACAATTTTTAGTGGACGTTTTTCTTTACCTTCAATAATTTTTAACATGTTTTATTTATCTCCTTTTTCGATAATATTTGCCTCTTCACGAGGATCTGTTTTAGGTACCAAAACTAATGAGCCAAGTTGCATGTTGATGTATGATCCGATGAGGGCATCAACTTTACTTTTACCTATTCGTTTGGTAAGTTCTGTAATCCCAGCCACCTTCTTTGGTCCATAAGGATCGATGCCTACTTGTTCACATGCCTTGATGACACCTTCTTCATCAGTAATCTTTCTTGATCCTTTAGTATGAACGAGTTTGTACTTAGACCACTTGTGACCATTGAGTGCTTTCTTGATAGCAAACTCCATCACATCTTTTGCATATTGAATGACTTCATCCAAGTGTGGTAGTAACGCTTCAATATCAGCATCTGTCATAGTCGTTACTGGTTTTTTTAACGCTTGCATGACTTCTTTGTTAGCTTCAGCTCGCTTCGCACATATGGCTTTACCTGCACAGTATCTACAGTACTTACCAGGATGCGCATCAGGGTTTTCTACTTTTGTTCTCTTCACTGCCGGTACGAGTACGTTTAATTCAAACTGAAGCAGTTCTTCAATCGGCATCTCATAGTCGTTTGTGTTGTTAATAACAGGTTGATAGATAACAATTCTGACTTTTTTGATTGGATATAAATCCTTGTATGCTTTGTAAAAGTAAAGCGCATAAATACCAAGTTGTGAGTTAAACAATCCCGATTCACTATCAAATGCGTAAACTGGTGTTCTACCGGTTTTCAAATCAATCACTGTGAGCGTTCCACCATCCAAAGATGAAATGATTCCGCAATCTAACGTGCCTCCTGCATCATCATCGAAGTCCATATCAAGATGCTGCTCGATTACGATGAGTGGTTCTGTATCTGTTCTCTTCTTTTCAAACTCAATGGTCTGAATAACAAAATCTGCGTATCCATCTGCGATTTCTTGCATCTCTTCTGAATACATATCAAGCTCTTTAATGACATCCTCAACCGATTTAACTTCACTATCATAGTCAATTAAATTTAATGACTTGCTAATCAGTGCAGCACCTAATTCATGACATTGTGTTCCAAACTCAGCTTGTGGATTCGACTCTTGGCTTGATCCATCATTTAAGAGCGTACTAAGTGGACAGTTTAACCATGTACTACTCTTGCTCGGGCTATACTTTCTACTGTGAATCGTTGGACT
>CAKMKF010000006.1 GCA_927439925.1 uncultured Acholeplasmataceae bacterium
GAAAGCTAGCGGTCATGTTGGTGGTTTTTCTGACCCACTAACTGAATGTAAGAGTTGTAATCAAAGATTTAGAGCAGATAAATTAATTGAAGAACATGATAAAACTGTGAATGCAGATGGTTGGGATACAGATAAGATGTATAATTATCTCATTGAACATAAAGTGAAATGTCCAAGCTGTGGTAAAACAGAGTTTCTACCTATTCGTAAATTTAATATGATGTTTCAAACTTACCAAGGTGTAGTTTTAGAACAGGCGAATCAGATATATTTAAGACCTGAGACAGCTCAAGGGATTTTCATTCAATTTAAAAACATTCAAAGATCTTCAAGAAAGAAAATACCATTTGGTGTTTGTCAAGTTGGTAAATCATTTAGAAATGAAATTACCCCAGGTAACTTCATTTTTAGAACTAGAGAATTTGAGCAAATGGAAATGGAGTTCTTTGTTAAACCGGGTACTGAGATGGAATACTTTGAGTATTGGAAATCATTTTGTATGAACTGGTTAACTGATTTAGGTCTAAAGAGAGAGAATCTTGAATTTGATGACCATAAACCTGAAGCGTTAAGTCATTATTCGAATGCGACTACTGATATTCGTTATAAGTTCCCATGGGGATTTGATGAATTATGGGGAATTGCATCGCGTACAGATTATGATTTAAAAGCGCATCAACTACATTCAGGTGAAAATTTAACTTATTTAGATCCAGACACAAATGAAAGATATTTGCCTTATGTTGTAGAACCTGCAGTCGGTGTTGAACGTTTGGTCTTAGCATTTTTAACAGATGCACTAGATGAAGAAACGTTAGATAGTGGAGATACAAGACAAATACTTAGAATTCATCCATCACTTGCTCCATATAAAGCAGCAATCCTACCGTTAATGAAGAAGGATCATGCAGATCAAGCATTTGAAATCTATACAGAACTGACTAAATATTTTGATGTTATCTATGATGAAACACAAAATATCGGTAAAAGATATAGAAGACAAGATGCTATTGGAACTTATCTATGTATTACAGTCGACCATGATACAGCAAATGATCAAGCTGTGACAGTGCGTAATAGAGATACGATGGAACAAGTTCGTATCCCAATTAAAGATTTAAGAAGTTATATCGAAGAACAATCCAAATTCTAAAAAAGGAGGGAAACCATGGATAATAAGCTACTGGATGAAATCAATGAGAAAACCGCGATTGTTGACTTAGTCAGCGAGTTTGTCTCTCTTTCAAAAAAAGGCAAGAACTTCATGGGTCTATGTCCCTTCCATCAGGAAAAAACACCGAGTTTTTCTGTTTCTCCAGAAAAAAATATCGCGATGTGTATGAGCTGTCATGAAGGTGGGAACCCAATCAATTTCTACCGAAAAATTAAAAACATCTCATTAAATGAAGCTGCACACGAACTCGCAGTTCGAGCAGGTATCGAAATCAAAGATGTTAAAGTCAAAAAAGACCCTTATGAAAATTTTTATAAACTTATGAATGAGGTTTCCTCATTTTATAGCTTTAATTTAAAGAATAGTGAAAAAGGACAATCTGCATTAACCTATCTTTATCAAAGACAAATGACTGATGAACTTATTGATCATTTCAAATTAGGTTACGCACCAGCTCATGGTGATACACTATATCAAGTGTTAAAAGATAAAGGATACGCTGTATCTGATATGATTAAACTGGGTGTTGTGAAACAAAAAGATGATGGTTCATTTTACGATCTCTTCTCTGATCGAATCATCTTTCCTATCACGAATCCTAAAGGTCTAGTTGTTGGCTTAAGTGGAAGAACGATGAGCGCTAAGGAATCTGTTAAATATATCAACAGTCCTGAAACAGTTATCTTTAAAAAAGGTCTACTACTCTATCATCTTTACGAAGCACTAAATGAAATCAGAATTGAAAAACAAGTCGTTTTATATGAAGGATTCTTCGATGTCATCAGCTCTTATAGCGCTGGTGTTAAAAATGGGGTAGCTACCATGGGTACAGCCCTAACGAAGGATCAAGCGAAGTTGATTCGTAGTGTCGCTCCATCTGTTATCATCGCTTACGATGGAGATATGGCAGGTCTTAAAGCATCTGACCATGCAATACCGATTCTAGAAAAAGAATCACTTAAAGTAGAAGTTTTATCCATTCCTGAAAAAATGGATCCTGATGACTTTGTGAAGTCATATGGTCCAGAAAAGTTTGAAGCGCTTTTTGGTGAGTATACTCTAGATGCTTATGCATTTAGATACAATTACTACAAAATAGGTAAAAACCTACAAAATGCCAATGACTTAAAGGAATTCAAGAAACAAGTGATGACGATGATACAGTCATCCGATAGTTCTATTCGTGCATTTTATGTACAAAAACTATCGACCGAATTGAATATTCCACTGTCCGAATTGGAGTTTAAGAGAAAACCTCCAACTGTCGTGGAACCTGTTATGCCTAAGCCTGAACGGGCTAGAATGTTAAACAAGAACGAAAAAGCGGAGCGCATCTTAATCTTTTCCATGTTAAGATCCAGAGATGTTTGCATGAATGTCCTAAAAGAATTAAAACCGACAGACTTTGCAGATCATATCACCGCGACTATCCGTATTCAGTTGGAGCATTACTATGAAGATCATTTAGAATTTAATTTAAGTGAATTTTTAGATGGACTTGCTAGTGACCAAAGGGATCATATGGAAAACAATTTATTGAAGGATATGTTTTGGGTCAAAGAAATCCCAATTTCAGAAAACGAAATTGAGGATTATATTCGATTAATCAAGGAAGCGAATCTAAAAAGAAGATTTGATTATCTAAATGATAAAATCAATAACTTAAATGATTATAGCGAACACTTGATTCAAGAAAGAGACGCAATCAAGCTTCAATTGATGAAAAAAAATTAGGAGGTATACTGTGGATCGAGAAAAAATAATTGCACAATTAATCAAAAAAGCTGGCAAAGATAAGTTTTTAAACCAAGAGGATGTCACTCCATTCGCGAATTTAAACAGCGAAGACTACTTTGAAATTGAAAGAGCACTTTTAAACGAAGATATTGATATCATCGCGTTAGAAGATCTTGAAGATGAAGAAGAAGAATCAGTAGCTGTTTTACAAATCGAAGAAGATGATGATGACGAGGTTGAATTTGAACTTGAGGAAGAAGAACCAGATGATTTATCCTTAAGTGGACTAGAAGTTGAAGAAGAAGAATTGATCAACATTGAAACCATCGCGTCAAATATTAAAATTGACGACCCAGTTCGTATGTATTTAAAAGAAATAGGTCAAATTCCATTATTGAACCATGAAGATGAAAAGAAATATGCAGTCGCGGTTTCCAATGGTAGATATGCTAAAGAACAACTTGATGAAATCAAGGAAGGTCTTTTAGAACTTGATGAAGCAGATGTTGAAGAATTAAGAAGAGCTTTAGAAAAAGCACACAATGCTAAAAATAAACTTGTTGAAGCGAATTACCGTTTGGTTGTATCGATTGCTAAACGTTATGTTGGAAGAGGATTACTATTTCTTGATTTAATCCAAGAAGGTAATATGGGCTTATTGCGTGCTGTCGATAAATTCGACTACGAAAAAGGCTTTAAATTCTCTACTTACGCAACTTGGTGGATTCGTCAAGCAATCACGCGTGCTGTAGCAGACCAAGCAAGAACTATTCGTATTCCAGTACATATGGTTGAAACCATTAACAAGATGATTCGTATTCAAAGACAACTTATTCAAGACTTAGGAAGAGAACCATCACTAGAAGAAATCGCACAGAAAATGGGAATTACTCCTGAAAAAGTTCAAAATATCCAAAGAATTGCGAAAGAACCTATTTCATTAGAAGCTCATGTTGGTGAGGAAGAAGATTCATCATTAGGCGATTTCATATCGGACCCTAACGCATTGACTCCTCATGAATTTATGCTTCAAGAAATGGTTAAACAAACTTTAGATGAAGTTTTAGAAACCTTGACTGATCGTGAAGAAAAAGTCTTACGTTTGAGATACGGTTTATTTGATGGTAAGAATCATACGTTGGAAGAAGTTGGACGTGAGTTCGGTGTAACGCGTGAACGTATTCGTCAGATTGAAGCGAAAGCATTAAGAAAACTTAGAAGTCCTTCAAGACAAAACAAACTGCGCGAATTCTATTATGGTAAGAAGTAAAAGAATTCTCTTTCTAGCAGAACTTACTAAAGGATATAACACTGTGCTTGATATTGGGACAGATCATGGATTTGTCTTAGAAAAAGCATTTGAAATGGGTTATATCAAAAAAGGCATTGCTAGTGATTTAAGAGAGAAACCTTTAAAATCTGCTGAAAATAATTTAAAAAACTATCCGGTGACTTTTGTCATCTCGGATGGTTTTTTAGCTATCAAAGAGCATTTTGATCTAGCTGTTATCGCTGGAATGGGTGCATATTTGATTTGTGATATTATGAAGCATGCTCCAAAGGAAGATATAACATATATACTCCAATCAAATGATAAAACCGAAATTCTACGTGAATTTTTACATAATAATGGATTTATGATTACCAATGAGTATCTTGTTAAAGATAAATTCTTCTATGTTGTTTTAGAAGTCAAAAGAGGAAAATCTTTGATGAGCCAAGAAGATTTTATTTTAGGTCCTATTCTAAAAATGAAACCAGAATCCTGTTTATTATATAATAAAAAATTAGAACAAATTGATAAAATATATGAAAGCGCGGATGAAAAAAGAAAAGAAGAACTTAATAAAATGCGAAAAATATATAAAAATAATGAATTGTGTTAAAATTTATATATAGCAAAATTACTTTACATATATGTAAAAATTGGGTAGAATAATTCATGGGCACCTATTTGCACGTTGGAGGAGGAAAGAAAGTTGAAGGAATATAGAACTTTACAGAAGTTAGATCGTTCAATGCAGACATTTAGAAGAAGCGGAATATATAAAAGAGCAAAGACATCATTAAGTGATGCTGATATAATGGTTTTATTTTGTATCGCATTTTGTGATTTAAATCAAAAGGTTAAACTATCTGATGTAGCGAAAACACTTCGGGTTACATTACCTGCGGTAACACATAAAGTTAATGATTTGGTCGATAAAAATTATGTTCAAAAAGAAACGTCATCTAAGGATTTACGTGTCACATATATCAAATTAACTGCTGAAGGAAAAGCATACGTTGATTTGATTAAGGATGAGTATTATCAACCCCTTAAGGAGCTAGCAAAGCACCTTGGAGAAGAAGATACACAAACTTTTATGCGCATCTTAGATAAAATTAGTCAATTAGGAAAGATGTAAAAATCTTTCCTTTTCATTAGAAAGAAGGGGTTTGCTTGATTAAGGTACTCAAATATTTAAAGCCCTATAAACTGGGAGTAATGTTTGTTTTTATTTTTGTTGCACTGCGTGCATTTTTAGATCTATTGTTACCAATGGTTTTAGGTTTATTGGTAAATGAGGGGATAGGTCTAGGAGAAAACACTGTAGACCCTAATATCGAAAAAATTTGGGAATACGCGATTTTAATGTTAGTCGCTACAGTGTTTAGTATTATTATAACAATCATTAGCGGTTACACAGAATCAAGAATATCTGCATCGTTTGCATTAGATTTAAGAAGAGCAGTTTATAAAAAGATCCAACAATTCTCTCTTAGAGAAATGGATCATTTTACGACTTCTTCATTAATAACTCGATCAACAAATGATATTCAACAACTTCAAGGAATTGTGAATACATTACTTCGAATGATTATTTTGGCACCATTTCTAGCAATCGGTGCGATTGCATTTTCAATCGCACAGCATCCGACTTTATCGATGTTATTAATCGTTTCAGTCATCAGTTTGGTTGTGATGATGGTCATTATTTTCTCAATTACTTTACCTCGTTTTCAACTCGTTCAAAAGCTTGTTGATAAACTCAATTTAGTCACTAGAGAAAACTTGACAGGATTAAGAGTTGTGCGTGCTTATAATACACAAGGATATCAAGCAAAACGAATTGATGATACAAGTTATGAGTCAATGAAGTTAAACATTTTTGTTAATAGAGTCATGAGTTTTATGTGGCCAACCATGGGGTTAATCATGGGGTTAACATCTCTTGCAATTGTATATTTAGGTTCGAATTTCTTTATCGGAATTGATGGATTTGATCCAGGAACAATGATGGCATTAATGCAATATTCAATGCGTGCAATTATGGCATTTATGTTTCTAACATTTATTTTTATTATGATTCCAAGAGCTTCAATTTCTGCAAAACGTATTATGGAAGTCTTAGAAATGGAAATTGAAATTAACGATCCAGAAGCTCCAGTAGAACTACCACTTGATATGAAGGGTGAAGTCACATTTAATAATGTATCATTTCAATATCCAGATGCTCAAGAACCGGTTTTATCCAATATCACATTTACTGCAAAACCAGGAAGTGTTACTGCATTTATTGGTTCAACAGGATCAGGTAAATCAACTTTAATTAATTTAATTCCACGCTTCTATGAGCGCACTGAAGGTGATATTTTAATCGATGGAATTGATATTAAAGATATAACACAAGAGACGCTACATGGCTTGATGGGATATGTTCCACAAAAGGGTGTTTTATTTGGTGGAACAATCCGAGAAAATATTTTATTTGGTAAAGACGAACACGATGAAAATTTAATGATTAAGTCAGCGGAAATCGCACAAGCGAAGGATTTCATAGATGAGATGGAAGATAAGTATGAGCATAATATTTCACAGGGTGGAACCAACGTGTCTGGTGGTCAACGTCAGCGTTTAAGCATCGCAAGAGCAATCGCTAAAAGTCCATTAATCTACATATTTGATGACTCATTTTCAGCGCTTGATTATAAGACAGATCAAAAGCTTAGAAAGATGTTAGATAAAGAAGTTTCAGCTACCAAATTAATTGTTGCTCAAAGAATAAACACGATTCGTCATGCTGATCAAATTATCGTATTAGACCAAGGAACAATCGTTGGTAAAGGAACACACCAAGAACTCTTAGCGTCGTGTTCTGTTTATCAAGAAATTGCCTCCTCACAGCTATCAAAGGAGGAGATGTAAGATGAACCAAAATCAAGAGAAAAACAAAGATAAAAATGCTCCTCGTCCAATGATGGGTGGCATGCGTGGTATGAATTATGAAAAACCTCAAGACTTTAAAGGAACCATGAAAAAACTTGGAACTTATTTAAAGCCTTTTAGAGTTCGCATTTTATTTGCAGGATTAATGGCAGTAACAGCTGCATTACTATCTGTGCTATCACCTTGGCTTTTAGGACTTATTACTTCAGAGGTTGCTAGAGCATTTAAGGTTGCTACTGAAACGGATACTGATATTATTTTCGGATTAATTCAAGTATTTCCAAATCTAAATTTATCGATGGGTGAGATTGCATTATTTATTGCAGGAACTTATCTATTATCATTTGTGTTTAACTACTTACAAGCATTTCTATTAATTGGAATGACACAAAATTTGACGTATTCAATGAGAAGAGAGTTATCAAGTAAGTTGAATCGTCTACCTTTAAAATTCTTTGACACACAAAGCTTTGGTGACATATTAGGTCGAGTCACGAATGACGTGGAAACCATCAATATGACACTTACCCAAAGTGTCTCAGAAATATTTAGATCGATTACTTTAATTATCGGTATATTTGTAATGATGTTTATTTTATCACCAATTCTTACAGGTATTGTATTTATTACAACAACACTCGCGTTAATGATTGCAGGTAAATTTGTGAAACTCTCTCAAGGATATTTTAGAAGTCAAGCTAAATCTTTCGGTGAGTTAAATGGTCATATTGAAGAGACATATAGTGGACACACAGTCGTTAAAATATTTAATCATCAAAAACAATCAGAAGAATCTTTTGAGAAAATCAATAAAGATTTATTCAAGAGTGCAGTCAAATCACAGTTTATTTCAGGCATTATGTTTCCTGTCCAATTCTTTATTGGAAACATCGCATATATCGCAATCGCAGTTGTTGGTGCATTCTTAGTCATCACGACCAACCCACTCATCGCGATTCAAGTAGGTATTATTCAAACATTTATTCAATATACAAGACAAATCAATCAACCAGTTCAACAAATAGGAAGTATCGCAAATGTTTTACAATCAACTGCAGCAGCATCAGAGCGTATCTTCAATTTACTAAATGAACCAGAAGAATCAGTTGAACGAGAAGATCTTGTTGAAATTGAAAATATTAAAGGACATGTTGTATTTAAAAACGTATATTTCGGATATGCAGAAGATGTTGATATCATTAAGGATTTCAGTGCTGAAATCAAACCAGGTCAAAAGGTAGCAATCGTCGGACCAACTGGTGCAGGTAAAACAACTATTGTTAATCTATTAATGCGTTTTTATGAAATCAAGTCAGGTTCAATTGAAATTGATGGTATTGATATTAGAAACATGTCAAGAGCAAGTGTAAGAAGCTTATTTGGAATGGTCTTACAAGATACTTGGTTATTTGAAGGATCAGTTTATGAAAACATAACGTACGGTTCTGATGATAAAACAAAAGAAGATGTTGAAAGTGCAGCAAGACTCTCACAAACACATCACTTTATTGAATCACTATCTGGTGGTTATGAATTCCAGCTATCTGAAAATGGATCAAATATTTCTCAAGGACAAAGACAGCTTTTAACAATCAGTAGAGCAATGTTAGCCGATAGACCAATGTTAATTCTTGACGAAGCGACATCATCTGTAGATACTAGAACAGAAGTTCAAATTCAACACGCAATGGAAGCTTTAATGGAAAATAGAACAAGTTTTGTTATCGCACATAGATTATCTACGATTAAAGATGCTGACGTTATATTCGTTATGAATGATGGTAATATTTTAGAACAAGGAAACCACGAAGAACTACTCAAACGAGATGGATTCTACGCGAAGCTCTATTATAGTCAATTTGATACAAATTAACACTTTACATTCGGCAGTGATTAGTATATAATAATCATTGCCGACTAGTTATGTTGCAGTAGCTCAGCTGGATAGAGCAACGGCCTTCTAAGCCGTCGGTCGGGGGTTCGAATCCCTCCTGCAACGCCATTTTATATAAATTCCCCGACGAGGGGTTTTTTATTTTTAACATCAAAAAAGACCTTTCAAATTTGAAAAGTCTTTTTTTCTCTTATAAATCTAAATTGAAATATTTAATTAAATACTTTGCAAAACCTTCTTCATCATGTGTAAACTCTGTAATATCTTTACAGACAACTTTAAGTTCTGGGACACAATTTTTCATAGCAACTCCCCAAGCAGCATCTCTAATCATTTCAACATCATTGATTCCATCACCAATAGCAATCCACTTGTTTTGATCAATTCCGTAATGGTCTAAAAGATATTTAATGGCAGAAGATTTAGAAACGTGCTTTAAATAGACTTCATAGATAGCATATTCACTTGCAGCATCCCATAACCTGTAAGACAGCGTGTGTCCATACTCTTTATCTATAAATCCTTCGAATTCTTTTTGCTTATCAAAATCAATTAAGTAAATTAATCCTGTAGGTTCTACGTTAAACTCGGTCATCTCTTTTTCAATAACTCTATCACTATGAATACCACTAAAGAATTCTTCTAGTCTTTTATCGTATTTATATGCATAAACAACATTATCCACACTAAAGAAAGTAGATATAATAAATGGTTTACTGAATGTAAATAGACCATGCATCATATGGATTGGAATAAAGGTTCTTTGTTTCGCGAATGTTAAGTCGACAGGATTATCAATAGCTCCACCGTTATCAGTAATCATTGCTGTATTTAGACCTAGTTCTTGATATTTTGAAATTGCCCCACTATATGGTCTTCCAGTAGCAATCACCACGATATGTCCCATATTTTTTAAAGTCTGAAGGACTTCAATAGTTTTTTTAGTTAATTCACCTTTACGGTTTAGGAGTGATCCGTCTAGATCACACGCGATTAAATACTTCATGAATAACACCTCCTTATCATTATCCCACAAATGGAATAAATATCAAGAGAAAGATGTAAAGGAATTGAAAAGTTAAAAAAAAGATGAGGTAAACTCATCTTATGAACTTATTTTAGGTGAAGTATATTTGAAATCTCCTGTTACACCTGTTTCAGGATCAGTGCTTTCTACTTCAATGATAATCGGAATAGCGTAATCATAAAATTCTTCAGTATTGAGTGTCGTGTTATCCGTGACATCTTTTTGAATTGTTGTATTATAGACGGTATAAACACCACCTGTAATATAAATATTGCCCTGTCTCGCGGTAAAGTTTTGACTTAAGAAATAGCCATAGCCTGTAATATTGTTATCTAGAATGATATCTTGTTCAGAAAATACAAAGCTTGGTCTTTCTGCTGTTCCTAATGTTAAATTTTTTGCAAATTCCACATTACCATTCGCATAAATGGTGCCTTGTAGTCCTTGAGTACTGTTTCCTTGACCGTTTACTAGAACATTCCCATTGACAACTACATTACCATAAATCGTGCTATTCCGATTCATAGTTAAATCTCCATCAATTACTAAAAGTCGATTTTCTGGAATAGTCAAATTCTTACCATTTGGTATGACAACACTTCCATCAATATACCAATGTGACAATGCAGTTGGGTTGGTTTGGTTTTGAAGATCACTTGGGTAATATATAGAAAACCCGTTACTATCAAGCGCTAGTAATCTAATATAGTCAATAACACTTTGAAAATCTGTAAATTCAGTTTCAGGAGTTATCCAAGGGAAATTTGTTTCCATATATTTCGGAAGGTAAGAAGATACTAGATTAGCAGGAGTGATGAGAGGATTTAATTCAAATGTTGGTTCCTCACCAGTATTTTGAAATATTGTATCATAAGTGCTGACTGCAGTCACAGAACCAGTGATGTAACTCGTTACTAACTTTGTATTATTAACCATTGATGATACTGACCATAAGTTTGTACTATATAATTCAATACTTACTCCCATGTATATTTCAAGATTATTTAAATAGACTTCATCAAGTAGTTGATCTCTAGAAATTATCTTTAAGGTTGCATCTACTTGTTGAACTGCATTCTCATAAGCTTCTGTCTCTTCAATACTAATATTGATGAGTTTGGACTGAAAAAACACGTAGGATAAAAGTGTTGCAGTTGTGCCTAACACAAAAGCAACAATACCAAGTACTGTAGGTAAGCTCATTCCTTTTCGTGATTTTAATAAGTTCATAGGTCCTCCATTAAGAAGCTGGAACATCCGATAATACAAATGTTTGATTGGTTGTAAATGTGTAAGTTTTATCTTCACTCATATAGAGTATTAAAACTATTTTTAATTCTAGTTGATTTCCTACTGTTGTTTGTTCTATATAACTGTCTTGATGAATTTGGAAATTTCTAATCTCATGGATAACACCATTGATATAAAGATTTCCTTCAATTATACTAATCTCAAGTGTATTTGGTGGTGTATGTGTTACTAAAACAATACTGGATGAATCACCACTTAATTCATATGTATAATGTGATTCTAATATAACACAATTTGTATTTTCCACACATGTTGAATAATCAGTAGTTGAAAATTGTCTCATTAAGTTCTCTAGATGAGAGATGACGATGGTTCCTTCTGTGTTTGCTTGACTTTGCTCGAGTATTCTTTCATTCGCATTAAAGATAACAGATAGAACCAAAGCTATTAAAGATATAGAAATACCGAATATAACTACAGCCCCAAGTAATTCTACCAAACTGATTCCTTTTTTATTCATATATAATACCTTCTAACACTACAGTTAAACTTTTGTAGTACTCGATTGTAATTTGAAAATGAATGACTTGATAATTGATAGAATCGACAGTAGGGGCTAAAAATATGATTTCAACATTTTCATCATATATTTTATTATTGACTGTGTAATCAAATAAGAGACAAGAAATTGGAACATCAAGATCACTACAGTTTAAATAATTAACTGTTTTCCCGCCGCTAAGAATCCATGGAGAAATTGATAAATATGGATAATCTTGAATGATATCATCTCGTATTGCAGAGCCAACTTCAACTGCATAACGTTTCTCTTCAGTTGCAATTGCTCTATTTCTCATCGCAACTACAACTGTAAAAGCAGTGGTTAATACCAATGAAATGATAAAGACAGAAGCTATTGCTTCTAAAACGCTAAAACCTTTGTTGTTCAAAATGCGCATCTTTATCACCTCCTATACTTTCACTTTAATTATATTATAAATTCAAAGAATGATTTGGTTTAATATATTACAAATTCATTAACTAGGACAAATAATTAACAGTTTCAAGCATATTCAAAGAGATGTTTGCTATAATAAGGTTAAACAGAGGTGATTTGATGAAACGTATCGCTTTTTACTTTAAACATAATATATATTTCATGATATCGTTAATCACGCTATTTCTTTCTGTTGTGTTTGCAATTGTCATGCTAATTGCACTAGATTTGGGAGAAAGAGTTAAAGAAACAAGTGTTGGATTTATTTATTTAGGAAGCTTTTCTGAAGATCAATATGAAAGTGTGTTAACTTCAAAAGTTACACAGTGGCAAACAGCAGCTGACTTTGAATTGATTTATCAAGGATATGAAATAGATATCGATTTAACATTGTTTGATTTTAATGCAAATCTAACAGTAAGCAATATTGAAACCAATAAAAATAATGATGCACATTTTGTGATGAGTGCCGAAAATGAGGCATTGTTAATGACTCATTTTGAAGATAATCTAACACCAACTCTTTTCAATGCTTTTGACACTGAAAGTTTTTTAGAAGATGTATTAGCAGATATGAGCAGTTTAAAAAATCGAAAAGTATATCAATTAAAGTCATATTTAGATGAAGGGTTAAGCGAATCAATTATACAAACAATTACAATCGATCAAATCGATTTAGCTGACGTAAATCAAATTGCTGAAACCATTGAATCCCTTGAGATCTTTGGGACTTCCAGATTCTCTATATTAAATACATTTGGCACAGATCAAGACCTAGATAACAATCAACTAAGCATTATAGCTTCAGCAATTCAAAAACTAACGCTGGATACTCATTTTGAAGGGTATGTTTATTCAAGTTATATTAATCTTCCGATTTGGGCTGAACCCGGAATGAATGTAAGAGTTTTAAAGGTTAATCAATTTGATTTCTCGTTTTACAATAGATTAAGCGACACATTTACTATCGACATCGAAAAGATAGGTGATGACAGTCTATCATTCACCTTAAAAGGTTATCCATATATGACCTCATATGTTTCATCAATCGATGAAAGTGTAGTAATTCCATATACAACAATATATGTAGATAAC
Organism: uncultured Acholeplasmataceae bacterium; assembly: GCA_927439925.1. Lineage (GTDB taxonomy): Bacteria > Bacillota_I > Bacilli_A > Acholeplasmatales > Acholeplasmataceae > Peloplasma. The sequence continues at coordinate 13,386 of CAKMKF010000006.1, forward strand.
GCTTTAATCGATGAAACTACTCCAGGGGTAATCATTACAGAAACAGACACTGAATTTATTTATGAACTTATTATTACTCCAGGTGTAACGGGTAAAGTGATTTCATATTTCAAAACAATCACACCATTAAATGGAAGTAGTACTACCGTAAAAGTTTATGATGAACAATATGTAGCTTCACCAGAGACTAGAGAACAAAATATTGTTTTAAAGGATGGTGAGTAAAGATGGCACTTAGACGTATAGGTGATGTTTTATTACAAGCAAGAGTAATTACACCAGAACAGTTGAAAGACGCTTTGGCACAACAAGAAAAAAATGAAAGACTTGGGGAAACTCTCTCTAGACTAGAATATGCATCTGAGATGCAAATTTTAAAAGCATTAGAGGATTCAACAGGTGTTCAAAGGGTATCACTATCTAACTTTACGATTGATGAACATGTACTAGCAATCGTTGATGAAGAGTTTTGTCGAAGACATTATATTATTCCACTTCGCATCGAAGGTAAAAATTTAATGTTTGCGACATCCGATCCACTTGATTTTGTAGTCATTGAGGATTTGCGTGTCCGTACGGGATATCGACCAAAAGCATTCTCAGCACCAAAAAATGAAATTATTACTCAAATTGAGAAATATTACGGGTTTACAAGAACATTAGAAGCACTTGGAGCGAAACAAAGTATTTCTAAAGAAGAAGAATATCAAGAGGATGAAGAAGATGATACACCAATGGTTAAATTGGTGAATCAAATTCTAACATCAGCAGTATTCCAACGTGCGTCTGATATTCATATCGATCCTTTAGATGATAAGGTATTGATTCGTTACCGTGTAGATGGTGTCTTAGATGTTGTTAAAGAGTTTCCAATCAAGATTCATAATCAAATGATAAGCCGTATAAAAGTCATGTCAGGAATGGATATTACTGAAACCAGAGTTCCACAAGATGGTAGAATTCAAACTGCGATTCAACAAAAAAATATTGACTTACGTATTTCAACACTACCTACGGTACGTGGTGAAAAAGTAGTTATGCGTATTCTTGATTTATCTGGTTCGATGAATAAGATTGGAGCAATCGGTCTTTCGGCTAAAGAAGAACGATTAGTTAGAGAAATGATTGATCGTCCAAATGGTATTGTCTTAGTTAGTGGACCAACTGGTTCAGGTAAAACAACGACTTTATATGCTTGTTTAAATGAATTGAATAAACCAGGTGTCAATATCGTAACCGTTGAAGACCCTGTTGAAATCAAAATGACTGGTGTGAATCAAGTTCAAGTGCATCCTGAAGTTCAACTCACTTTCGCGAAAGCGTTGAGATCAATATTAAGACAAGATCCAAATATTGTCATGGTTGGAGAAATTAGAGATGTTGAAACCGCAGAAATCGCGATTCGTGCATCATTAACTGGACATTTGGTTTTATCTACAATCCATACCAATGATGCAGTCAAAACAGTAACAAGACTTCTTGATATGGAAATTGAGCCTTTCCTAATCGCATCATCACTATCAGGAATTGTTTCACAAAGACTTGTTCGTTGTTTATGTACAGAGTGTAGTTTTGAAGATGATGCAAGTCCTAGTGAAGTGGTTATGTTTAAAAAATATGGAATGAATATTGAGACAGTGAAACATGCGAAAGGCTGCCCATCATGTAATTTCAAAGGATTCGCAGGTCGTATTGGTATTTTCGAAGTGTTACCAATCACTAAAAATATGCAAAAATTGATTGCTGAGAATGCGAATGTTATTGAATTGGGTAAGCTTGCTAGAAGCGAAGGTATGATTACAATACTAGAATCTGGATTACAAAAAGTTAGACAAGGTATAACGACCCTAGAAGAAGTCTTAAAAGTAGCAAGTGATTGGGAGTGATGACTTATGGAACTCCGTAATTACAAGTATATAGCAGCGAATGCTGAGGGAAAGACGATTCATGGGAAGATTGAAGCCTTAAATCGAAATGTCGTTGTAAAATATTTACAATCTAAGAATTACGATATTAAAAACATTACTGAGTATAGAAGTATTTTGAGTAAGTTAGACCAAATCACATTTGGTAGTCAATTAAGCACTAAAAATCTAATTTTCTTTTTGAAACAGTTAGGATCCTTATTAAATGCAGGAGTCAAATTAATTTCAGCTTTAGAACTACTTTCCTTGCAACAAGAAAATAGAGTCCAACGTAAACTTTACTTTGAACTCTATCAACAAATTAACAATGGATTGACATTCTCAAAGGCTTTATCGAAAAGACCTAAAGAATTTCCTAATTTGTTAGTTCAAATGGTAGAAATTGGTGAAATCTCAGGAGAACTTGGATCAACTGTCATTAAAATGGCTGATTATTATGAGCATCAAATGAAGTTAACGACTGAAATCAAAGCAGCATTAAGAATGCCTTTGATTTACTTAGCAGCAGCGCTAATCATTTCAGCTGGGATGTTAATCTTCGTTTTCCCTAACATTACAGGGCTATTCGCTTCATTTGAAGGAGCAGAACTTCCAGGAATCACTCAAATGTTTTTAAACGTTGGTGTATTTATGAAAGAGTATGCTTTAATCATTTTTGGAGCACTGATTGTTATCATTGGATTACTCATCTATATGGATAGAAAAATAGCAAAATTCCATCGTTTCTTGACAGTATTCGCTTTAAGGATTCCGATTTTTGGAAGTTTAATTCAAATGAACAATCAAATATTAATCGCGAATTCACTAAGTCAGATGTTATCCAATGGTGTAAATTCAATTAAAGCACTGCAAACTACTAGAGGTATCGTAACAAATGTCATCTATAAAGAATTAATAATTAAAACGTTAAAGTATATTGAAGATGGGAAACCATTCGCTAAAGCCTTTGAAGAAAGTAACTATATAGACCCAATCATGGCTAGAATGATTTCAACAGGCGAAAAGACTGGTAACATTCCTAAACTGATGGAAAACCTATCCTCATACTATAATGGAGTCTCTGAAATGCGGATACAGCAACTTAAGAATTCGATTCAACCAATCTTACTATTGGTTGTGTACGCTATCGTGGGCGTGTTGATCTTAGCGATTATGTTACCAATGCTTTCATTAGGCTCACAAATATAAGTCAAATATTACAATTTCATTAATTCGTTTGAAGTATTATTGACATAATCCAAATTGATGTTAATATTAAGTTAGAAACTATAAATACATAGGAGGAATAAAAAATGTTTAAAATTCTAAAAAATAGAAAAGGTGTTACTTTAGTAGAACTACTAGCAGTAGTTGTTATCCTAGGAATAATCGCAGCAATCGCTGTGCCAACTATTGGTGGATTAATTGCAAGACAGCAAGCAAATGCTGATACAGCGACTTATAACGCAATCGTAGATGCAGCAGAATTATATGGTGGAACAGATGTGTTCACATTAGATGATCTTGAATCAGAAGATTTTATTGATTTAAAGACGAACACGTTCTCATTAGACGGTGTCGATAATGTTGCTAAAACAGAAGTTTTTATTGAAGTTGTTGGAGGCGTCGTGTCATTTTATTCTGATGCGCTAGCAACTACACCAACTGATTTCTACGTTAACGAAACATTAGTCTACGAACCATAAGATTTAAAGCTTAAATTCAATGGAGGTCTCTAACTCTAGACACCTCCTTTTTTAATAACAAATCATGGGAGTAAGTCAATATGACCATCCTTTATACATCACTCATTTTTATATTAGGTTCCTTACTTACCTCTTTTTATCTTGTATTGGGAGAAAGACTACCAAAAAATGAGTCCATAAATGGTAGATCACATTGTGATACTTGCAAGCATGATTTAAGATGGGTTGATATTATTCCAATATTTGGATATCTTATCAACAGAGGAAAATGTCATTTTTGTAAAACTAAAATACCTGTTTGTCACCTGTTATTAGAGTTATTGGGTGGAGCACTATTTTCAATTTCATTTCTCATCTACGGTTTTTCACTAGAACTAGCTATTATTTTAATCTTTATATCAGTATTTACGATTGAATCGGTAAGTGATCAAAAATACATGGTTGTTTTAGATCGAATCTGGATTATCGGTATTATTCCTCTAATTGTCATTAGAATAATTCAAGGTAATTTTATAACTCACCTTATTTCATCAGCAGTACTATTTTCAATACTTTTCCTGATAGCATATCTTTCCCAAAAGATATATAAGAAGGATGCTTTAGGTGGAGGGGATGTAAAACTCTTCATCTTTATTGGGTTCATCTTAACGATTGGACAAGGTTTACTCGCGCTATTTATGACATCACTTTTCGGGTTCATTTATGGTATGATTAAATTAAGAACCAAACATCAAGAATTTCCACTTGTGCCTTTTATTTTTCTTGGTGTCATGATCTCATATTTATATGGTCAAGACATTATCGATTGGTATTTAAGTTTGTTAAGGATGTGATGATATGTTAAATAAAAGTTCAGACTATAGTGTATTCTTCACAGATGATTACGTCAGTTTTTTTGAATTAGCACCTTTTTTAGACCGTTCTAGATACGGACATGTTAAATTAGAGTCTGGAATTATCGAAAACGGTTATATTAAAGAACCAGAAGCTTTATTAAACATCATGCATCATATGTTTAAACAAAACAATATTAAACCAAGAAAAATCACACATATTGTACATGATCAAAATGTACTTATTAGAGATATCAAAATCATTAAAGAACAATTAGGTAAAAAATCAATTGAAGAATACATCAAAGAACAACAAGGAAAGACCTTATTGTTGCCCTTCAGTGAGTCTTCAATATCGCATATTATTAGATATGAAAATGAAGTAGAAATTAGAGTCATCGCGATTATCATTGACTCAAATTTACTACACGATTATAATGACGTATTTGACCGTCTCAAAGTTAAAGAAGTTAAGTTTGAGATTTCTAGTCTTCCATTATATGAACAACACCTTGAAAAAGGTGGTTTAAAAGCATCTACT
>CAKMKF010000007.1 GCA_927439925.1 uncultured Acholeplasmataceae bacterium
GTTTGGTTGTAGGTTTCAGTCTATAGACATAACCTTTCATGGTTTCATTCATATTTTATACCCCCTGTTACATCGATATGTTATACTTATATTATATCATGTAATGATATACGAGGGAATGTTAATTATAGATATTTTAAAGAAAAAATGGTTTCATTCATCTCCCACTGAATGCTTTAAAGAGGGAGTTTTCTGAAACATATTAGATAAATAAAGACTTATTATATATAATAGACTTGAAAGAAAAAAGGGAATTGATACATATGAAGCATGAAACGGTATTAAAAGAAGAAGCGATTTCTTATTTAAATATAAAACCGAATGGAATTTATATCGATGGTACTCTTGGTGGTGCAGGACATTCAAAACTGATATTAGATCATTTAAAAAATGGTTTTTTGTACGCATTCGATCAAGATGATTTCGCGATTAGTTATGCAAATGACATCTTAAAGGACTATAAAAACTATAAAATTATAAAAAGTAATTTTAAACATTTAAAACAAAAACTTGAAGAACTAGGAATCGATAAGATTGATGGACTTCTTTTAGATTTAGGATTATCATCTTTTCAAATTGATGACGAAACTAGAGGATTTACTTATCTAAAGGATACATCTTTAGATATGCGCATGGATCAACACCAAGAACTTACTGCAGAAATGATTTTAAACACTTATGAAGCAAGTGAACTTGCTCGAATCTTTTTTGTCTATGGAGAAGAAAAAAATTCATTTAAGATTGCGAAGAGAATTGTTGAAAGAAGACCTTTGAAAACTACAATGGATTTAGTCAAAATTTGTGACTCTGTCAATTATAAGGAAAAAGGACATTCTTCTAAAAGAGTATTTCAAGCGCTGCGTATCGCAGTCAATGATGAACTTACAGTTTTAGAAACAGTTTTACACGATGCCGTTAATATGTTAAACAAAGATGGAAGACTAGTCGTTATTACCTTTCATTCCTTAGAGGATCGCATCGTAAAGCATTTTTTTAGAGATGAAAGTTCAACAGATATACCTAAAAATCTTCCGATTATCAATAAAGATCTTTCCGATTTTGAAGTCATTACTAGAAAGCCAGTTTATCCATCTGAAGAAGAAATGAACCGGAATTCAAGAAGTAAATCTGCAAAATTAAGAGCACTTAAAAGGAGATAAGAAATGAGAATTGCACTGATAGCTCACGACAAGAAAAAAGACGAATTGAAAAGTTTTGTCGCCCATCACGTTGATTTTTTTAAAACTCATGAACTCTATGCTACAGGAACGACAGGTTCAATATTAGTTGAGCACACAGGGTTAGAAATAAGCTTAAAAAAATCTGGTCCCCTTGGAGGAGACCAGGAAATCGGATCGATGATTGCTAATGGTAATATTGATATGATATTTTTCTTTAGGGATCCCCTTACAGCACAGCCTCATGAACCAGATGTTTCAGCTTTGTTTAGATTAAGTGATGTGTATAAGATTCCTTTAGCTACCAATATAGAAACTGCAAAGCATTTCTTAAATTCAGAAAAAAATAAAGCACAATAATGTGCTTATTTTTTCTTGTTTTGTGCAGAAATAATAATTCTGATGTATTCAAGATCTAAATGCTTGAATGCTTGGTGATTTGACAAGAAGTCAAATATTTCAGGACTATTCACTTCAGTGATTTCATTTGTATCCTTATTCATGATGTGAATATGACTGTCTGCTGAGTGCATTGGATTGCCCATCGCAAGATCATAATATTTGGTATCATTAATATAGATTTCAACAACTATCTTTTGCTCAACTAAGAATTCAAGATTATTATAAATTGTCGATACATTATAAAAACCACGAGCAGCTAATGCTTTTTGTATTTCCTTGAATGTAAGATGTTGATTTTCCAAGATTTCAATCATTGCTTTTCTGCTCTTGGTCAAGCGCATCTTATCTGTTCTAATTTTGTGATAATAACGTTCTTTTAAGTCCATGGGTTCGCTCTCCTTCGGGAAACCGGAATAGGTATTTCAATACAGGTTAATTATATCAATATTTATAAATGATTTAAAGAATAATGCTCATTTCCATTGATTAAGTAAAGATTATAGGGAAATTTACACGACTTATTGATTTTTCGTTCCCGCTTGGTTTCATATCATTTAAAAAATGATATAATAAAAGTTGGTGATAGTATGCATTTAGTCTTTGGAGGATCATTTAATCCACCCACAATTGCGCATCTAAATATCGTGAAAAAACTTCTGTCTACTTATAAAGGTGCACGGGTTTTATTACTTCCAGTTGGCGATGACTATAAGAAACCTGAGCTCGCACCATTCTACCATAGATATTTAATGCTTGAACTGTTAATCAAGAAAATCGATCATGCATCTGTTTTAGATATAGAATCTAGAAGAGAATATAAAGGTACATTAGCAAGTTTAAAAGAGATCAATAAAATGTATAATGATTTGTATTTCGTAATCGGTTCCGATCAATTAAAGGATTTTAAGACATGGATTAATTATGAAGAATTACTCGAGAGTTATCCATTTATTGTGATGACAAGAGAAGGATCTATTTCAAAAGAAGAATTCGATATCATGTTTAGAGATATTAAACACAATTTCACCTATCTATCATTTAATGAAAATATTTCATCTTCAAATATTCGTAAAAGTTTAAAGAAACATTCTGGACATTTGACCCCTGAGGTCTATCAATATATTTTAAAAAATCATCTCTATGAGGAGCCCAATCATGTTTAAGTACGGTTTAATTAAAGTCGCTGCAGCAACACCAAAGATTAGTGTTGGTGATATCAAGCACAACAAGAAAGAAATACTTTCTATTCTTGGAAAATCTAAATCAAGCGTTATTGTTTTTCCAGAACTTTCTATTACTGGATATACTGCGAGTGATCTTTTTTATCAAGAGGCATTTATATCTGAAGCAAAACAAGCGCTTAAAGAAATCATGGATGAAACAAGTTATATGGGGATCTATATCATAGGTGCACCCCTTGATTTATATGGAATTTTATATAATTGTGCTGTTGTTATCAAGCAAAAGAAAGTCATTGGTGTTATACCTAAGCATTACCTACCTAATTATCATGAATTCTATGAAAAAAGATGGTTTCATACTGGATATAAGACAACAATGAAAAATATAAAGCTTTTTGGAGAACAAGTTCCTTTTGGATATTTAATCTTTGAAGATGCTGATCAAAATATTAGAATAGGTGTTGAAGTTTGTCAGGACTTATGGGCAGCATATAGTCCATCAGATGATATGAGTTTAGCTGGTGCTAACATGTTTTTTAATCTTTCTGCATCACCTGAAAGAGTTGGGAAATTAGCGGTCAGAAGAAATTTGGTTTTGGATCACTCAAGAAAACAAATGGCAGCTTATATTTATACAAGTTCAGGTCATTTTGAATCCAGTTCCGAAGTTGTTTTTTCAGGACATAAATTGATTGCTAATCAAGGCTCAATGGTTGCTGAAGATTCCACGTTTTCGATGGATTCATCAGTCTTGACTGCTGATATTGACATTTCTGCAATCAATTATCAAAAAAGACAAGATTCGACATATCGTGATATGCATATGATGATTCAAAATCAATATCAGTTCGTTCCAGTGAAATTTGAAGAATCTAAAAATTTTGAATTTGAACACAAAATATCACAAAAACCATTTATTCCTGAATCAAATTTAGACGAAGAGATTGAATTGGCGAATAACCTTCAAGTCTTCGCTCTTGTGAAAAGACTTGAATCATTACCTGAATCTTCAAATAAAATAGTCATTGGTATTTCAGGCGGATTAGATTCAGCGCTAGCGTTACTTGTGAGTCATCAAGCAATGAAAAAATTAGGTAGAGATACCAAAGATATTATTGCAGTAACGATGCCTGCTCAAGCAACATCGAAACAATCAAAATCAGCAGCTATTAAATTAATGGATGGATTAGATGTTACAAAACTAGAAATTCCAATTATGAAATCTGTTGATTTACACTTAAAGTCTATATCGCACATCGAAAAAGATGTTACCTATGAAAATGCTCAAGCAAGAATGAGAACGATGGTCTTAATGGACTTAGCCAATAAATATGGTGGGTTTGTATTGGGTACCGGAGATCTCTCTGAAATAGCGCTTGGTTGGATGACCTATAACGGAGATCAAATGAGTATGTATGCGGTCAATGCAGGTCTTCCTAAAACATGGGTTCAACTGCTCATCGGCTATCACGCAACACATTTATATGCTAATGTTGGTGAAACCTTAAATAAAATATTAAAAGCTCCAATATCACCAGAACTACTTGAAGACCAAGACACAGAAAAATCGATTGGAAGATACGATGTCAACGATTTTATCTTGTTCCATCATTTGGAACATGGTGCAGATGAAGAAAAAATTATCTTTTTAATTATAAACGCATTTGAATTCACAAAAGAAGAAGCTACTCATTATGTAACACGCTTCTTCAAGCGTTTCTATTCACAGCAATTTAAGCGTCAAACCCTCCCTGAGGGACCAAAAATCCTTGGCATATCCTTATCACCTAGAGGTCAATATAGAATGCCTAGCGATGTAAAAAGAAAGTGATTGAATGAAAAAGAAGAAAGTCATTATAGGATTAAGCGGAGGAGTAGACAGCAGTGTTGCTGCATACTTACTTCTTAAAGACGGCTACGATGTAGAAGCCGTTTTTATGCGTAATTGGGATAGTGCAACCAATCATGATTTAAAGGGCAACCCAACGACATTTGATGAAATGTGTGAACAAGAAAAGGATTTTCAAGATGCACAATTGGTTGCTGATAAACTAGGCATTAAACTTCATAAAGTAGATTTCATTGAAGACTATTGGGATAGAGTATTTTCTTATTTTTTAGATGAATATAAGAAAAATAGAACACCTAATCCAGATGTATTATGCAATAACGAGATAAAGTTTAAAGCGTTTGTAGATTATGCTAAACAGTTTAATCCGGATTATATAGCGATGGGACATTATGCAAGAATTGATTTAACAGGAGAGTATCCAAAACTCTTAAGAGCACTCGATTCAAATAAGGACCAAACGTATTTCCTATCTCAACTCAAAGAAGATCAACTTAAAAATGTAATGTTTCCCATTGGAGATATGGATAAAAAAGAAGTTCGAAAAATTGCACTAGAACAAAATCTAGCAACAGCTACGAAAAAAGATTCAACAGGTATTTGTTTTATCGGAGAACGTCATTTCAATCAGTTCTTATCCAATTATCTACCTGCTCAGCCTGGGAAGATGAAAAGATTAGATGGTACAGTTCTTAAAAATCACCACGGGTTAATGAACTATACCATAGGTCAAAGAAAAGGATTAGGCATTGGTGGATCTAAAGATGAATTAGGGGCTTGGTATGTTGTAGGAAAAGATTTGAAGACCAATACGTTATACGTAGAACCGGATTTTGATCACCCTCATTTATATAGTGACTCAGCATTAATCACTGATGTAATCTGGAGAGGTCCTAAAATTGATGGAAAGATGACCGCTAAGTTTAGATATCGACAAAAAGATAACGATGTAATCGTTAAGTGGATTGATGATGAAACAGTTTTAGTTAGCTATCCTCAAACGATTCGTGCAATTACTCCAGGACAGGTATGCGCTTTTTATCAAGGAGAAGTCTGTTTAGGCTCAGGCTTTATTTCTGAAGCATATATGGATAAAAAGACAAGACTTTATAGTTAAAAGGAACTTCGGTTCCTTTTTTTTAATTCTAAACATGGTATAATTTAAGTAAGTATTTATTAAAAGGAGAAGCTATGGAGACCATCATCGGTAAAGTCAAAAACTATGTTTTTCATAATGAAGAAAATAGCTACTCAATCGCAAGAATAACAAATGAAGATGATGATCTTATCACAATTGTTGGGTATTTTCCAATTGTAAGTGAAGATATCATGTATGAGTTTACTGGATCATGGGTCAAACACAATAGTTATGGCGATCAATTTAAAGTTGAGTCGTTTAAAAAATGTGAAGAACAAAGTGCATCTGGTCTTATCTCCTACCTTTCTAGTTCTTTTTTTCATGGAATTGGACCAAAAACTGCTGAAAAAATAGTCAATCATTTGGGAAATGACGCGATTAAAATTATTTTAAAAGATAAAAAAGTTTTAAAAGAGATTGGGTTAACCGCAATCCGAATCGAAAAGTTTCATCAACAACTAATTGAAAATCAAACCAATGAACATATCTTAGTCGCGTTATACGGATACAATTTATCTGGTAAGCTCGCGATGAAATTACTGAGTAAATATCAAATGTTAACACTAGAGAAATTAGAAGAAAATCCTTACCGTCTAATCGATGATATTGAGGGAATAGGATTTATTAAAGCGGATGAAATAGCTGCTAAACTATCGATTCCTAAGGATGATTTAAGAAGAATAAAGGCTGCGATTATCTACGCGATGCAATACATCGCCTATCAAAATGGAGATGTCTATTTAACTAAAGAACAAGTAGAAAACTATGCTGCTTCAGTTCTGGGTGAAGGTCAAGAATTATCAGTTGCAGTTGAAGCGTTGATTGAAGAAAAAAGAATCATCATCGAGGATGACAGATTCTACCTTGCACTGTCTTATTTTACAGAAATATCACTTGCTGAAAAGGTTTTAGAACTTACTCAATCCAGTGAAGTAATCTATGATATGAACTATCTTGAAACACTACTAGATGCTGTTGAAATTCAAAAGAACATGCAGTATACTCTCGTTCAAAAAGAAGCAATACTAAAGGCTTTGTCAAGCCCTATATCAATCATTACTGGTGGACCAGGTACTGGTAAAACGACTATTATTGATGGTCTGCTTGAGGTTTATCGAATTTACAATAAACTCAATTATAAAAATCCTTTAATCTATGAAAAAATTGCCTTGATGGCACCTACTGGAAGAGCAGCTAAACGCATGAAAGAACTACTCGATATGGACGCGAAAACCATTCATAGACATTTAGGATATAGTTACGATGGACTCTTTACCTACGATGAATTTCACTTAATGCCTCAAGATTTATTAATCATCGATGAAGCATCTATGATTGATTTATTTCTAGCTAAAAAATTGTTTTCAGCAATCAAGCCTGGAGCACAAGTCATTATTGTAGGAGACGTGGATCAATTGCCATCAGTTGGACCTGGTCAGGTCCTAGCTGATTTGATTGATTCAAAAGTAATCACAACCGTAAGACTTAATGAAATACATAGACAAGCTAAAGACTCTAAGATTATAAGTCTTGCACGAGCAGTGAATGATCAAGATTTATCTGTTGATGATTTAAACAGTGATCAAGATGTTTATTTGTATCGTGCGAATGCTGATAAAATAAAAGAAGTTATTATCAAGCAAGTCCAAGGTGCATTAAATGAAGGGTACTCCATGGTTGATGACATTCAAATACTGGCTCCTATGTATAAAGGGGACTTAGGAATTGATAATTTTAATAAGATTTTACAAGAAGAGTTCAATAAGAATCGAAGTGTCTCGATGAAGTATGGAGATAAAACATACTATGTTGGAGATAAAGTGATTCAACTCGTCAATGATCCCGAACGACTCATCATGAATGGAGACATCGGAATAGTTAAAGACATTAAGACCAATAGTCAAGATGATCAATACATGGTTGTAACATTTGATGAAAATGATGTCATGTATGATAAAGGTGATTTAGATGAACTGAATCTTGCATACGCAATCAGTATTCATAAATCGCAAGGATCTGAATATAAGATTGTCATGATACCTATGGTTAGAAGCTATATGCATATGCTAAAAAAAGAATTAATCTATACAGCAATTACGAGAGCAAAGAGATTTTTAATTATGTTAGGGGATATGAATTTACTGGTATACGCTGCAAACCATCTTTCAGAGAAAAGACAAACAACGTTAGCACTTAGATTAAATCACACCATCGATAGTGACATTGAGGAAGAAGACCCACTCGATGACTTATCACCATATGATTATATGTAAAGGGGAGAAAAATATGATTCAAGTTAGTGAAGCAAGAAAGTATTATGGGAAATCTAGAGGGATTCATAATGTGACATTAGAAGTTCACGAAGGCGAGATTTTTGGTTTTGTTGGGCCGAATGGCTCAGGAAAAACAACATTGATTCGAATTCTTTTAGGTTTACTAGAACTTCAGGATGGCCATGCTTATATCATGGATCAAGAAGTGAAATTAGGAAATCATGAAATCAATAAAGATATAGGTTATATGCCTAGTGAATCTTTCTTTTTCAATGAAATGAAGGTACAAGGAGTCATAGACTTCTTTAAAGACATGCGCAACGTAGATTCTACCTATTTAAACCTTCTTATTGAAAATTTAGACATTGATGTCACAAAGAAATTTGGTGCATTGTCATTTGGTAATAAGAAAAAAATAGGTATTGTGGTTGCACTTATGCACCAACCTAAATTGCTTATACTAGATGAACCAACATCAGGATTAGATCCCTTAATTCAATCAAGATTTTTAGATTTACTATTAGTAGCTAAGAAGAATGGGGCTACAATCTTATTATCATCTCATGTATTAAGTGAAATCGAAAAAGTATGTGATAGAGTTGCACTGATTAAAGAAGGCGTTATTCTATTTACGAAATCGATGGAAGATATCAAAAAAGATGAACATAAGAGATTGATGGTCACCCCAAATTACCAAAACCTAGTTTTGGATGGATTAAGTTATATCAATGATTTTAATGAATCATCTCATTATACATATCATGGTGATGTGAATTTATTGATTAACTATTTAGGCCAATACAAATTTAAGGATGTTGTCTTAAGAAATATTGGATTAGAAGAACTTTTTGCAGTCTATTACATTAAGGAGGACTTGTCATGAACATATTCTCTAAGAACCTATTCAAATTAGAATTCAAAAGAAGTTTTAAAAGTTTAATGATATGGTCCATATCTTTAGCATTATCCCTACTATTAGTCATTATGATATATCCAATGGCAAAAGATATGTTTGAAGCACTCGAGCAAATGATTGAATATTTAGAATCTATCGATAGTACGTTTGTTGGAATGCTCGATTCAATGGGTGGTATTCCTGATAGTGGTATTGAGTATTTTGCTACAGAAGGCGCGATGTTTTTACAATTATTGGGTGGTATATTTGCAGCCTTGGTAGGATTTGGTATTATTAATAAAGATGAAAAAGAAAAAACGGTAGAAGTAATCTATACTCTACCTATATCTAGACAAAAACTATTATTTACAAAAATGGCTGTTGTAGGTGTTAATCTATTTATCTTTATGCTTATTCAAGTATTAATTGTTGATTTAGGATTTCTATTGGTTGCTCCAGGAGAAGATATCTCTGCGATTTGGATGTTTGGATTGTTTGATTATCTTATGTTTCTAATGATTGCTTATTTATCGATGTTTTTAGCACTTCTTTTGAAACCAAATCAATCTAGCTTTATAGCAATTGCAATTCCATTTCCTTTATACATTATAACAATGATTGCATATGCTACAGACAATGCATTTCTAAAATCTTTAAAGTATATTTCACCATTTACATTTGCAGAACCAATTGGATGGTTAAAGGAACAAAGTGCTTTTGAGCTTACAAACTTTATTATCTTTTCAGTTCTTACTGTAGTATCTATTGTATTTAGTTTTATGATTTTTAAGAAAAGACAAATGATTTAATATAACTTGCAAAAATGTTGATACATCTTACATAATCACTATGCTATAATAGTTTTCGAGCATCATGAAAGCTGGTTATCAACATGAAAGAAATATTAGAATTTTTAAACGCAAATATGAATCGCCCCATCCCATATGGACCTTTAAGCCAAGGATGGTTTCACTACCTATCACTTGCATTAGTTATAGTCGGATCAATCATAGCCATTTCACGCATGAAAAACATGAGTGATGCTAAACTTAAGAAAGTTCTCCTTATTTTTGCAGGAGTCTTAATATTATTTGAAGTTTACAAACAACTCATTTTTTCTTATCAAGCAAATTGGAATTATCAATGGTATGCATTCCCATTCCAGTTTTGCTCAACTCCAATGTATATAGCACTGATTGCAGGATTAACTAAGAATAAAAAAGTATTTGAAGCTTTGAAAACATTTTTAGCAACTTTCGGATTATTCGCTGGAGTTGCAGTCATGCTTTATCCGATGACAGTATTTGTCAGTACAGTTGGAATCAATATTCAGACCATGGTCCACCATGGTGGTATGGCAATTATTGGATTAGGTTTATTGGTCAACCAAGTCAAACTGGAATCCAAGTCCATCTTAAAAGCTTCAGCAGTGTTTTCCGTTTTGGTAGGAATTGCACTTTTGATGAATACTGCATTTAACATGTGGATTCATGATGGGACATTCAATATGTTTTTTATTAATCCTTTATTTGAAAATGGATTACCAATTCTAGGGTTATTTCAACCTCTAGTACCCGCACCAATCTTTCTACTCATCTATATTTTTGGATTCTCACTGATGGCATATGTAATGTTACTTATCGGGATTCTTACAAAGAATTTAGGATATAAGAAAGAAATCATTTACGAAAACGCGTAAAAAAAACTGGGAGACTCTTTCTCCCAGTTTTTGTTTATTGTAGAGTTGATCCACTCTTTATTTCTTTAGATTTAAATACACTAGTTTTGAATATACGACAATTTCTTCCAATCATTGTATCCCCAGGAATAACTGTATTTTTTTCGATAACTGTAATTCCTGATTTCAGTAAATCAGGTTTTTCAATATTTGGAGTATAGTCATCACCATATCCCAAATAAGCATTTCGACCAACGGTAACTTTCTTATCGATAATACACTTATTAATAGTAACATCAGTACTAATAATAACGTTATTTAAAACAACAGAATCTTTAATAACGGATCCCTTACCAACTCGGACACCTGGGCTTAAAACAGAATTGATGACACTACCTTCAATGACACAACCATTAGAAACCAATGAGTTGTGAATGACTGCTTCACTACCGACCTTAACAGGTGGAAGATCTTCACTCTTTGTATATACTTTCCAGGTTGGATCGTATAGGTCAAGTTCTGTATAATCCTTAGTCATTGCCAAATTCGTATCTAAATATGAATCATAAGTACCGACATCCATCCAATAATCTTCAAATTGATAGGCATATACCTCTTTAGAAGTCGTTTTAATCAAATGGGGGATAATGTGTTTACCAAAGTCTAAATCGTCTTGTTTAATGTCAAGAAGCACTTTTTTCAGTAAATCATAATTGAATAAATAGATACCCATTGAAGCTAAATTCGATTTAGATTTCTTAGGCTTTTCTTCAAATTCAATAATTTCGCCTTCTTTATTGATGCTCATGATACCAAATCTACTAACCTCAGATTCAGGTACTGGTTGTGTAGCAATCGTTAAAGTCGCGTTTTTTTCTTTATGAAGTGCAATCATTTTTCTATAATCCATTTTATAGATATGATCACCTGAAAGTATTAAAACATATTTAGGGTCTCTTCTGCCAATAAACTCTAAATTTTTTAATACTGCATCAGCAGTTCCTAAATACCAGTAGTTATGTGGTTGAAGAAGTGTTACACCAGAATCTCTTCTATCCAAATCCCATGGTTTACCACTTCCGATGTGCTCGTTTAATGAAAGTGGTAGATATTGTGTAAGAATACCAATATCATAAATATTTGATTGTGTGCAATTTGATAAAGTGAAATCGATAATACGAAACTTCCCAGCGAAAGGCATTGCTGGTTTACTACGTCTTTGAGATAAAATATCTAATCTACTACCTTTACCACCTGCAAGTATTAATGCTAACGTTTCCATGTTTTACACTCCTAGTATAATTTGGTAAATCGATTCGTAAGCTAAAGCCATCTTTTCAAGGCTGAAATCTTGTTTCATTGCTTGTTTTACAAGTTTATTCCAGATCCTTGGATTTTCATTGTATAAATTGATACCTTCAAATAGTTTTTCCTTAAATTCAAAGGCGTCGTAGTTTGAAAAACTAAACCCAGTGCCTTCACCTGTAAATTGGTTATAAGGAATTACAGTATCCTTTAAGCCACCTGTTTCTCTAACGACTGGTAATGCACCATAGCGCATCGCGATTAATTGACCTAGACCACATGGTTCAAATCTTGAAGGCATTAAGAAGAGGTCTGATGCAGCATAAAGCTTATGTGCTAGTTCCTCATTAAATCCAATGTAGTGACCTACTTTGTTTGGATATTTAGAAGATAAGTATCTAAAGTAATCTTGATATGAATCATTTCCCGATCCCATCAAAATAAATCTAGCATCACCATATTCAATAACTTCTTCAAGAGTAGCAGTCATTAAGTTAATTCCTTTTTGAGTAGCAAGTCTTCCAATATAAATCACTAAAGGAACTTTTAGGTCAACATCTAAATCGAAATGATGTAGCATATCTTCCTTATTCTTTAGTTTGTTAGCTTTCGTTTTCGTATCGTTAAATTTTGAAACGATCATATGATCTGTTTCTGGATTGAAGACTTGGTCATCAATTCCATTTAGAATTCCCACGAAATCAGATTTTCTTCGTTCCAAGGCACCATCTAAAGTAAACCCGTATTCTCCTGTTAAAACTTCGTTTCGATAAGTTGGACTCACTGTATTGATTTTAGTTGCTCTTTCAATTCCTGCTTTTAAGAAATTGACGCGATCAAAATGAATATAAGTATAATTAAAATTGGTATTGAAAAATCTACTAACGTAGGTATCAAAAGATCCTTGATATTCTAAATTATGAATGGTGAGTAAAGTATGAATAGAAAAATATTGATCATTCTTATGACGGTAGTGCTCATCTAAAAGGTAGGGAACAATACCGGTTTGCCAGTCATTTAAATGTAAGATGTTTGGATAATAATTAAAAACCTTCAAACCTTCAAGGATTGCATAAGAGAAACACGCGAATCTTTCTGCATCATCATTGTATCCATAGAGATTATCTCTTTCAAAATAGTGCATATTTTGAACGAATATATAAGATATCCCTTGATACATGAGTTCATAATATTGAACAATTGTTTCAATGCCACCCATTCCTATGGTAGCAGCCCCTAAATATTTCATATCTTTATGGTGCTTACCGATATTCTTGTAATACGGAGTGATTATTCTAACCTCGTGACCGATTCCAATTAATGATTTGG
>CAKMKF010000008.1 GCA_927439925.1 uncultured Acholeplasmataceae bacterium
CTTTTCGAACCCGAAATTCCTCAGAATACCGGCAATATCGCCCGCACATGTGCTGCATTGGGGGCAGTACTTGCCGAGGACACGTTGTACAGGCCGACACCGAGGAGGCGAACCGGTTGCAACGGACGCCACCGGCTATGCAACAGGCAAGCCTCCTCGATACGCACGAACCGGGGCAACAGTAGCATTCCACCCCCCCTACTCCCCTTGCAGGGGGTGCCCAATGGTGCTAAAGCTTTTAGTTATATTGAGTTAGTTAAAAAGAATGTTAATGAAGTTCAGTTCAGAAGAAAAGTTTTAGCAGATGAGTTGTTCAAGCTCGGATTCGTTATATATCCTTCTTATGGAAACTTCTTGTTTGTCCAAAGTAAAATTGAAAATCTCTTTGATTTGCTTAAGGCTAAAGGAGTATTGATAAGAAGTTTCTCAAATGAACTTCAATCATATTATCGAATTACGATAGGAACGAAAGAAGAAAATGAAGTATTAGTTTATAGATTAAAGGAGATTATCAATGAGAACGTCAACAATAACTAGAAATACAAAAGAAACGAAAATTAAGTTATATCTAAATTTAGATGGAACCAAGCAGATTCAAATCAATTCTGGAATTCCATTCTTTGATCATATGCTTACATTATTCGCGTTTCATGCAGGTTTTGATTTAGATGTTTATTGTGATGGTGATCTATCTGTAGATGACCATCACACCGTTGAAGACATCGGTATTGTCTTAGGTGAAGCAGTCAAGGAAGCACTTGGAAATAAGATAGGAATCAATAGATATGGTTTAATGTATTTACCTATGGATGAAGCTTTATCAAGAACAGTTATCGATATATCAAATCGACCATTTCTATACTATAAAGCAAGCTATGAAAGAGTATCTATAGGATTGTTATCCTTAGAAAATGTTAAAGAATTTTTTAGAGCATTTTCAAGTGAGGCTAGAGTGAGCCTACACATTGAAACACTATATGGTGATAATGATCACCACAAAGTAGAATCTATTTTTAAAGGATTTGGTAGAGCTTTATCTGAAGCAACAAGAATTACTTCAACAGATATATCTTCAACTAAAGGAGTTTTATAATGAATGTTATCCTAGATTATGATGTAGGAAATCTAGCATCGGTTTTACGTGGATTCGAGAAAGTTGGAATTGAGTCTGTGATCTCCAAGGACCCTCAAGTTATTCAAAATGCTACATCACTCGTACTACCTGGAGTTGGTGCATTTAAAGATGCAATGGAAGCACTTAAAGATTCAGGATTAATACCTTATATTTTAGACCATGTGAACAAGAAAAAATATCTATTCGGAATATGTTTAGGCATGCAGCTTTTATATGAAAAAGGATATGAAAATGGAGTCTATGATGGACTAGGTATTTTAAAAGGTTCTGTCCAGTTTTTAGATATCAATTTAAAGGTACCGCAAATGGGTTGGAATACCTTAAAGTTTGAAAAGAAAGATGATCCTATTTTGAAATATATTAAAGAAGATGACTATGTCTATTTTGTCCATTCCTACTATGTAAAATCTTTTAATACAGAACTGATAGCTTATACAGAGTATGAGGTGTTAGTCCCTGCAATTGCTAGAGATAACAATGTGTACGCGACTCAGTTTCATCCAGAAAAAAGCGGTATTGTTGGTTCTAATATTTTAAGAGCTTATGGGGAGTTGATCAAATGATAATATTTCCTGCAATTGATTTAAAAGATGGAAAGTGTGTAAGACTTACCCAAGGTAGGTTTGATGAATCGATCATCTATTCAAGTAACCCAGTTGAAGTAGCGAAATCGTTTGAAAATGATGGAGCAAAATATCTTCATATCATCGACTTAAATGGAGCTGAATCAAATGACAACAAGAACCTAGACACCATTAAAGAAATCATAAAGAATATATCGATTCCAATTCAAGTTGGTGGTGGGATTCGAAGCGTCGAAAAAGCTACTAAAATCCTTGATGCTGGAGTCAGTAGAATCATCATTGGAACATCAGCAATCGAAGACTTCGATATGCTTAAAGTCTTGGTAGAAAAATATTCAGAAAAAGTAATTGTTTCAATTGATGCGAACCATCAAAAGGTAGCTACAAGAGGATGGAGTACGCAAACAGAAGTTAACGCGATAGACTTATCAAAAAAACTAGAAAAAATAGGAATAAAAACAATTGTCTATACTGACATTTCTAAAGATGGAATGATGCAAGGACCTAATTTCTTAGATTATTTAGAACTTTCAAAAAAAACAAACTTAAATATTATCGCCTCAGGCGGTGTTTCTAGCTTCAATGATGTTTTAAAACTTAATGAAATAGGGCTTTATGGAGCAATCATCGGGAAAGCCATTTATGAATCAAAAATAAATTTGAAGGAGGTTATCTCATGCTTACAAAACGAATAATACCATGTTTAGATGTTACAAATGGACG
>CAKMKF010000009.1 GCA_927439925.1 uncultured Acholeplasmataceae bacterium
AAATCCTTGTTTTTTGACTTAGATAATACCATCATTGGCTACGATGAAATAAGTCTCTCTAAAGATCACGTTCAACTACTAAAAGATTTACAAAAAGACTTTAAAGTTATCATTATTTCGAATACAAGCTATAAGAGAGTATCCATCGCTTTGAAAGATATTGAAATTCCTTTTATCTGGCACGCTAAAAAGCCTTTAAAGTGCGGATTTAAAAAAGCATTAAAGATGGTTAAGCATGGTAAAGATGAAGTCATCATGATCGGTGATCAATTGATGACTGATGTATATGGATCAACACGCTATGGAATTAAAGCAATTTTAATTCGTTCTGTAAAAAGAAAATCGGATCGAAAGATCACTCAGTTTAATCGAAAGCTTGAAAATATCATTTTAAAGAAAATCAAAAAGAATTTACCAGAGTTATATGAAAGTAGGTTGAAGCAATATGTCCAAGACCATTAGATGTCAAGGTTGCGGAGCAACGCTTCAAACTGAACATGAAGAGAAAGTTGGTTACGCTAGATCACTCGATTTAACGTACTGTCAATCTTGTTATAGACTCATGCACTACGGTGAGTCGATTACTCATTTTCATCCTGAAGATTTACCGAGCTTACCAGAAAATTCAATCATTTTGATGGTTTCATCTGTACTGCATTTGGATATGCTTTTTAGCTATCCTGTTTATAGATACCAAAGTGATGCTAAATATGTTTACATTATCAATCAATTGGATTTACTTCCTAGAAGTACGAACCGAGATTTATTAATTGATCAAATCACGCTAAAAGCGAAAAAATCTTCGATTCCTTATATCGACATCATTTTGATGTCTTCAAAGAATAAAGATGATATCAATCACTTAAAGGAATATTTATATGCACATAAAAATCCTAATATTTATCTTTTAGGTGTCCAAAATAGTGGAAAGACAACAATTTTTAAAGCATTAACGAATGATGATAAAGCACTCGCTTTTAAAAAAGCAGGGCTAACTCAAGAAGCACTATCTAGACCTTTTGGTAAAAAGATGATTTATGATATGCCCGGACTCTATCAAGAAGGATATTTACATCAAATGTTGCCATATAATGTCTATAAGAGATTAATTCCTGATCATGAGATTAATCCTAAGATTTATCAAATGAAGGACAATCAAACGATTTTTATTGAAGGACTTGTATCTTTAACTTTCGTCGGTAGTGATACAAACGCGGTCTTTTATCTAGATGATCAAGTAATCATGCATAAGACGAACCCTTCAAGAATTAAAGATTTATTAGAAAACAAAGAGAAAAACTTTAAAGTCTTCGCAGAAACCTACGAAGAAAAAAGTTTTAAGATCCCACTAGGGAAATATCAAATCACTTTCGCAGATATGGGGTTTGTCCATGTGAATGGACCACTTACTGTGAAAATGACAGTACCTAAGGGAATGCACATTTCACTTTCGGAGGCATTATTTCAATGATTGATGAAATCAAAAAAAGAGTAGAAGAAAAACTGAAAAACCATCAAAGAAGGTTAACACACGTCTTTGGGGTTTATGAAACAGCTGTTAAGCTGGCAGAAATCCATGGTGTTGATGTTGAAAAGGTTTCGATTGCAGCATTGTTTCATGATTTTGCAAAGTATGATCAAATCGAAGATCAAATTGAACATATGGATTTAAAAACAATTAAACAATATGCAGACTATCCAGTTATCTATCACGCAATGGCTGCAGCAATCTTTTTAGAACATGAATTTCATGTTAGAGATCAAGAGATATTAAATGGCATTCGTTATCATGTTTGGGGTAGACCTAACATGAGTGATTTAGAAAAAATCATATTTATTAGTGATTCATGTGAACCAAATAGAAATTTCAGTGACGCACCAATGATCTTTGAAATGGCTACAAAGAATTTGAATCAAGCAACAGAGTATTGTATGAAAATCAGTATTGATCATGTATTAGCAAAAGGCATAACGCCAAGCCCTGATCAATTGGAAAGCTATCACTATTACAAGGAGGTAAACCGTGGAGAAATTAAATAAAATCATTAACACATTAGAAGATTTGAAGGTCAAAGACCTAGTTGTATACGATTTTGAACAATCGTCACCATTCTATCAGTATTTCGTTGTAGCAACAACAAACGAAAGACAAGGGAATGCAGCAATCGGATATGTTAAAAAAGCTTTATTAGCAGATGAAATCAAAAATGTCGAAGGTAGAGGAGGATCTTGGATCCTGATCGACTGTCATGAAGTCATCGTCCATCTTTTTAGAGAAGAAGACAGAAAATATTATGGCTTCGATCAAAGATTGATGGGCATTAAAAGGGTCAAGTAATGTTTGCCAAAGCATATGACCTTTTAATGGCTGATGTAGATTATGAACAAATATATGAGTGGTTAAAACCACATTTCAAGAATACAGATTTGATTATTGATGCAGGATGTGGTTCAGGATATCTATTATTAGAACTCTTAAATCACGGTCATCAAGCCATAGGTATAGATAATGATTCATCGATGTTATCTATTGCCTTAGATAAGCTAAGATCTAATCATTTGGAAACAAATTTATATGAACATGATTTAAGAAATCCATTTGGTGCAGAAGCTGATGTTATTATCGCGATGTTTGATGTAGCAAACTATTTTAAAGGAATCAAAAAGGTATTTCAAAATATCTATCAAGCACTTTATGAAGGCGGAAGATTTATTTTTGATGTTTATAAAAAAGAAGTGTTAACTGAATATCAAAATTATTCTGAAATCGAAGAAGAACCAATACCTTATGCTTGGAAGATAGAAACAAAAGGTCATTTAATGACTCACTTTGTTGAATTTGAAGAAGAAATGGATATTGTAAAACAGTTTGTATATGATTTAGACTACTATTTAGATATTTTAAAGAGTTTAGGATTTACTTATATTGTAAGTGATGGAATAGATTCAAGAAAACATTATATTGTAGCCACTAAATAAATGATAAAAATGCTCATAAGAGCATTTTTTTTATAGTAAAAAGCAGAAATCCTTCTATTATAAGTTGGAGGGATACTATGAAACAAAAAATCGCTACAATCGTTTTAATCGTTATTATATTATGGATTGTTTTATTTCCGAGAGGTGAAGAAGTTGATCAAGTCAATCTCGAAGCTACTCCTTTAACCATCATTGAAGTTGAAATCATCGGCGCAGTTGAATTTCCTGGTAAATATCATTTCTTTAAAGAAGTTACAGTAGGAGAAGCGCTAATTTATGCTGGTGATGTCTTAATGGATGCTGATATGTCGCTTGTGATGACAAGTGAAGTGATTACTAGGAATAGACAACTAGTTATACCAAGCATCAATCAAAGTATTGAGGAACCCAAGGTTTTAGTCAATGTGAATAAAGCATCCTTTAAAGAATTAATAACAATACCTGGCATGACAGAAACTAGAGCTGCCTCATTGATTATTTATCGAGAAGCTCATGGAGATTTTCAACATGTCGATGAGCTGATTAATGTAAAAAATATAGGAATAGCTACACTTGAAAAAATTAAACCATATATTAAGTTGGGATAATTACTATATTGATGGATTTGGTATTTTTCTATTCATTATAGGCTTATTTCATCCTTGGGTTTTAGCGATATCAATCCTATATTTTGTTATTACACGGAAAAAATTAAAGGTACCCTTCGTACTCTTTTTTGTAATCCTTATTTATTTACTATTTTTAGTTATCTCCCAGTTAAGTATTCCTAAAACAATTCAAGGTGAAGCTAGAGTTGTTTTGATCCATGAAAATCTATATACAGATACAATCACTTTAAAATATAAACATTTAAAGTTTAATATGCAAAGTCAAAATGATCAATATAATCATGGTGATATACTCTACATCAAGGCTGATGTTAAAAACTACAGATTAGATACGGTACCCTTTGGATTCAATCAAAAAAATTATTACTTGTCTAAAGGAGTTTACGGATACTTAGATGTGAAGGAAGTATCTTTTCTTAAAGAAAGCTTTTCAATACTAGCTTACAGAGAAAAACGGATAGATGAAGTTAGTAAGCTAACTTCTAGTGTTTATATAAAAGCCTTGATCTTTGGTGAAAAAGAGTTTTCGGATGATCAAGATACAGTTTTTAAAGAACTAGGTATTATGTATTTACTTACTATCTCTGGTATGCATGTATACACACTTTTTTTGGTAATCGATAAAATGCTTTTCTATTTAAGTGTAAATCAAAGGACAAGACATATAGTTAAAATCGTTATTTATAGTACTTTATTGTATTTAAATCTATTTTCGATCGGAGTTCTCAGAATATTTTTGATGTATATGCTTCAAATCCCTAACCAGAAATATCGACTGATGTTTTCTAAATTGGATTTAACAGCTTTTACATTTTTAATTATGCTTATTTCTAATATTCATTTGATCTATCATTTAGGATTCTTAATTACTTATCTCATCATGAACTTTCTATACTTAATGGAGTTTAGATATCGTGGATATGATGGATACATAAAGAAGTTAATAATAACAAGCATCATCTTTTTAGTGGTTTTACCCTTTCATAAATTTTTTTCTCCATTCATGATTTTAATTCTTCCAATGATGATAGGAATCGTTACTGGCCCTTTATTTATAGGAAGTATTACGACTTTACTGATACCTGAATTAGATCAAGTGATGATATGGATGACAAATTGTTTTGAGATTATCCTCCATTATTTGAACAACAGGAATATATCATTTGATTTACCTGCACTTACCGTCTTTCAGCTTTTTATCTATTATTTGGTTGTTATACTCATTTTTCGATCTAAGAAGACCTTTGATTTGTTTTCAAGGGTCTTCATATTGGCTATGTTTTTTGTAGCAATTATTTTTTATACAAATTCAATGGAAAGAATTGTTTTTTTAGATGTAGGTCAAGGGGACGCGACAATCATACAATCAAGTGGTTGTGTGATTGTAATCGACGCGTTTACAAATACAGAAAACTATCTCAAAAATCATGGCATTTACAAAATTGATTATTTGATTCTAACCCACTCTGATACAGATCACACGAAAGAAGCTTCATCAATCATTGAAAGGATTGATGTTAAAAAGATAGTATTGTCATATTATGATGACTCTTATGATGATTATCAAGGTGAAAAGGTTTATGTGAAATCAGGAGATCAAATGAGATGTAACGCACTCACCTTAGATATATTAGGTCCAATCAGAGAATATCCATCATCCAATGATAATTCGATTGTTATTCAAACTAAAATAGATAACTTAACCTATTTACTTACTGGAGATATCGAATATGAAGCAGAACAAGATTTAATTGA
>CAKMKF010000010.1 GCA_927439925.1 uncultured Acholeplasmataceae bacterium
GCTCTAAGGAAACCGCCTGTAGTTGCTAGACGTGTTGAAAAGAATCTGTCCTTTACTAATGCCTTTTGAACTTTGTTTGCGTCATCGTTTGAAACGATAGCAATGATTAGTTTCATATAATCACCTCGTACATTTATTATATCATACATTTTTTAAATTGTAAGTTTTCGAATTGCCATTTCATCTTTTTTAAGTTGCTCAATTAATTCCTTCTTAGATTTGAATTTTAGTTCTTGTCTAATGTAATGCATGAAGACAATATCAACTCTTTTTCCATAGATATCACGATTAAAATCGAGGATATTTATTTCTAATCTTTTTTCAAAGCTAAAGTTCAATGTTGGGTTATTTCCAATATTAGCCATTCCATGAAACCATTTGCCATCAACTAATACCTTGACATAATAAACTCCGCTTTTTGGTAGATAATATGTAGAATAGTCGATATTTGCAGTAGGAAATCCAAGTTTATGCCCGATTTTATTACCGTGAACAACTATTCCTTTAATATCATAATGTCTATTTAATAGTTTTCTTGCAGAACCTAAATCACCTGAAGAAAGGAAATCTTTAATATAGGTTGTTGATACTCTTGTATGATTATAGACTAAATCATCTACAACATCTACAAAGAAATATCTTTTTAAATCTGCAATCGTTCCTTCACCACGATAAGCGAATCTTGCATCTCTACCGATAACAAGTCTTTTCACGTTAATTGATCTTAAAAAATCAATAAACTGAGTTACTGTCAGCTCAGAAAAAGCCATGTCAAAGTCAATGATGAATGTAAAATCTAGCGGGTATCTAGAAAAAAGCTCTATTTTATCACTTTTCTGAGTTAACGTTCTAAATGTTTGCTTGCGCAAAACTTCAGATGGATGTGGATAAAACGTTATAACAGCATGTTTGGTATCTTTATAAGATAATACACGCTCAATAAGCTGTTGATGTCCTAAATGTAGACCATCAAAGTTACCCATCGTAACAGTTAGAGGTGCTTCATTTTTAATTAAGTTATATTTTGATGTAATTATTTTCATGTCTACTCCTAAAAAATAATGACTGGTTTATATTGATTTGGTGCAATCACTTCATAGTAAGCGATATTTTCCATGGCTTCATTTTTGACGATAAATGCTTCATTCGTATCAATCTGCCGTTGATCCAAATAAACTCCATTTTTAACAAGTTTAATCATATAATCATTTAAAACGATACTAGGGGTATCTATAAAGTAATTGTCTAATGAAATTATATCACTCTTATTTATTTCTTCAATATTTTTCGCATGAAGCACATTATATTTTCCAACACTTACTCTTTTTAAGACTGATAATGCTCCATAAGTGTTTAATTTTTCTGCAAGATCAACAGCAATACTTCTAATATAAGTCCCTTTTGAAACGTGTATATAAAATGAAACCTGATTATCTATTAGAGGGGTAGTCATCTCAAATATATCAATAGTGACCTCTCTAGTTTCCCGTTCGATTTCAATTCCATCTCTAGCGAGTTCATAAAGTTTCTTTCCATCAACTTTAATTGCTGAATACATAGGTGGAACTTGATCATATGTTCCAATCATATTTGATATAGTATTTTCAAGTTCTTTTTGAATGAAATTGGGGGTATTCGAAAAGACAATCTTACCAGTCGTGTCATAGGTATCATAATGATTTCCAAAAACAACTGTTCCCTCATATGCTTTATCCAAATTTGAAAACATATAAGCAAGCTTTGTTGCCTTACCTAAGCACAAAATTAAAAGACCGCTTGCAAAAGGATCGAGCGTTCCTGTATGTCCTATTTTATCTATATGAAATTTCTTTTTTATTCGATACACGACATCATGTGATGTCAACCCCACAGGTTTATTAACTAGCAAAAATCCATCCATGATATCACCACACCTATTATACTAGAAAAAGGGCAATAAAAAAAGCACTTACGTGCTTTAATTATTTGAATTGGTTCATCCAAGCTGCTACTCTTTCTTTTGGTTGGTAGCCACTTTGACGGTCAACTTCTTCACCATCTTTGTATAAGACAACTGTTGGAACGCTTCTGATTCCTGCTTCAATCGCTTGGTTTCTAAATAAGTCGATATCTACACGCCAGAACTTAACTTCTTCCATATCAGTGCTAATTGATTCTAACACTGGTTTTAGCATCTTACATGGTCCACACCATGTTGCGAAATATTGTACAACCACTAAACCTTGGTGTCCAACGACTTCTTGGTAATCTTGTCCTTGATAATCAATCATTAAATTTTCCTCATTTCTTTATTAATTTCAATTTCTATTATATAGTTAAAATAACGTTAAATCAAGCCTTTCGCACTATTTTAGAGTGATAATCGTGACACCATTCAGTCCTTCACCTTCACCACCAAATCTTGAAGATTTGATATAAGTTGATGACCTAATATAGTCATAAACAGCCTTCCTGACGGCTCCGCTTCCAAATCCGTGAATAATTCGCATCGATTGAATTCCAGTTAATAACGCTGAATCTAATGCTTGATCCATAGCTTCCTTAACCTCATCAAAACGGTATCCACGTAAATCAAGTTCAAAACTAGCCTTTTTCTCTGGAATTTGTTCCTGAGATTTTTTTTCTTGTCTAACTATCTTTTTCGTCTCTTTCTTTTTTTCATCTTTTCTTAAATCTGTTTTCTTAAAGTACATATCAAACTTGCCAAAAATGACTCTATACTCTTCATTCTTGATTGACTCTATTTTACCATACTGTTGATATGGAATGATAAAAACTTCGTCACCAATTGATAATTCGTCTGTCAGACGATGTGAATCATCTTGATTTGAGCCTTGATTGAGTTGGAATTTAATCGCTGCAATTTCAGGATTTGTGAGCTTACTTTTACTTTGAAGTTCACTAATGATTAATCTAGCTTCATCTTTCAGCTGATTCCATTTATTTTCTTCCTTAAATTTTATATTTTCGATAATCGCGTCTTGTTCCTTAAGTAGTTTTTCTCTAGACTGTTGGTATTCCTTCTTTTCTCTTCTAGCTTCAGCTATTTCATGAGAAAGTTTTTCTTTTTGTCTTTCGAAATATAACATTTCATCATTAAGTTTTTCCATGACCTTTGCTAGGTCGGTTTGTCTTCCTTGATAAACTGTTTCAGCATCCTTAACAACGCTTTCTTTAAGCCCCAAACGTCTTGCAATTAGAAATGCATGTGAAGACCCAGTTGTACCCATTTGAAGGTAATAGAGTGGTTTTAATGTCTTCTTATCGAATGCTACACTAGCGGTGGTCATATTCGATTGCTCATAGGCATAGCTTTTGAGTTCAGAGTAGTGCGTTGTTACCATCATTCTGACATCGTATGATTTAAACGCATTCAAAATTGCTATCGCAAGAGATACCCCTTCATTTGGATCAGTACCAGATCCTAGTTCGTCGAGTAAAACTAGTGTATTATCCTTAACTTCATCAATCATAGAAATGATTTTTGTTAAGTGTGACGAAAATGTTGATAAGGATTGCAAAATCGATTGTTCATCACCGATGTCTGCGAAAACTTGATCAAATATTGATAGATTGGATTCTTCGTTTGCAGGAACTAAAATTCCACACTGCATCATTAATGTTAATAACCCCACTGTTTTTAAAGCAACTGTTTTACCACCAGTATTTGGACCTGTGATTAACAAAGTTTTAATGTCTTTGTTTAACTCCAAAGTAATAGGTATTGCAGTTGTTTGATCTAATAAGGGATGTTTCGCTTTAACAAGACTAATCAGTCCTTCTTGATTCACATTGGGTTTAACAGCATTTAATTTAATCGCATATTGTGCCTTAGATGCATTAAAGTCAAGGCTTAAGAATAAATCTAAATTATCTTTAAGAGTAGCTGAACACTCATGAACTTCTTCGCTTAATAAAGCAATTATTTTTTGAATTTCTTTTTCTTCAGAGACTTTTAAATGTTCAATCTCTGCAGTAATTTGACGGGTAGCTTCTGGTTCGATATAAATAGTCTGCTTACTTGCTGACATATCATGTACTACACCTTTAATTTTATTCTTAAATGTATCTTTGACTGGAATACAATAACGGTTATTTCTGATAACGATAACCATTTCGTTTAAATAAGCACTTTGATCAGTCAAGATTCGATGGAGTTTATCTTGCAATTGTTTATCAAGTTTGCTTAACTCTCTTCTAATCTTTAAAAGTTCAGGTGTAGCATCATCTAATACAACACCATCTTCATCAATTTTTGAGTGAATATAAGATAGTAAGGATTGGTGTGTATGCATGTCATCAAAATAGTGCTGTAATGTTCTAAATGGTATCTTATTTCGAATACTTTCTCTATAGTACTTCAGGATATCTCTTTCCATCACTAAAAATAGTCTGATATATAGAAGCTCCTGAATTGAAAATACACGGTCTAATCCTGCATATTTAAGTAATTCATGAATATCATAATCAGGAATTAAGGGTATAGAACCAGCTCTTTGGAGAACCGATGTCATATCCATGACTTCATCAAGCTGACGCATAATGACATCATAATCCGTAATTGGCTCTAGATTATTGATTTCATTTTGAATTGTCTCAGATTTCGCGTATTTAGAAATCTCGGTTAGTATTTGGTTTAGCTCTAGGGCTTTTGTCATAAATCGCATAATTGCCACCTTTTTTTGAATAAATGTGATATAATAATATTAATAGGAGATTACCTTCAAATGAAACATTACACCATTTCTGTTACTGAACACGAACTTGAAAAACTGAATAAAGTATACCAATTCCACCAAATATCTGATGACAATCAATATTTGCTTTTTCATGCTGTTCATAATAACATAGATATCCTTGGATATAAGACCGGTAAGGTATTACTTCAAGGAAAAGAAGTTACTCACGAACTTATCTCTATAAAAAA
The DNA here is from genome assembly GCA_927439925.1 of uncultured Acholeplasmataceae bacterium. GTDB lineage: Bacteria > Bacillota_I > Bacilli_A > Acholeplasmatales > Acholeplasmataceae > Peloplasma. The sequence goes on from CAKMKF010000010.1 coordinate 4,928, forward strand.
ACACCTTGGACGAGAAGATTATGCAGCTATTGGATCTGATGAGGTCGGTACAGGTGATGTATTCGGTCCTGTTGTTGTTTGTTCTGCATATGTAAATGTCAGTGATATTGCATATCTAGAAAGTTTAAATGTTAGAGATTCTAAAAACATGAATGATAAGATGATTATTCAAATTGCACCAAAGATTGCACAACGCTTAATTCATTCATTATTAATCTTGACTCCAAAAAAATATAACGGTCTAGTCGAACAAGGTCTAAACCTAAATAAAATAAAGGCATTGCTTCATAATCAAGCAATCATTAAGACTTCTTCTAAACTAGAAGAGACAGTCCCAGTCATTGTTGATCAATTCTGCACACCTCAATTATACTTTAATTATATTAAAGATGAAACCCTAATTTATAGGGATATCGAATTTCATGTAAGAGCTGAGTCAGTTCACTTAAGTGTTGCTGCTGCATCCATTATCGCTAGATATGCATTTTTAGTTAAAATGAAGGAATATAGCGATAAACTAGGCATTGAACTTTTAAAAGGTGCAGGTAAGGAAGTTGACGAACTTATTCGTACACTTTACGAATCAAAAGGTAAACCAGCGCTTGCATTGATTGCGAAAATGAATTATAAAAATATTACGAAACAGAATCTTCTCTAAGTTTACTTAGAAAATCCTTAAACACTTGGGGCATTTCGGCTGTAAAAGTCATTTGCTCTTTTTTTATTGGATGCGTGAATGATAATTTTTCAGCATGCAAAAATTGCCCTGTAGAGCCAATTGTATCCTTTGGACCATAAATTGGGTCTCCAACAATTGGATGATGTATATATGAAAGATGAACACGAATTTGATGTGTTCTACCTGTCTCAAGTTTACATGATAGTAACGTATATTTTTCAAATCTTTCGATAACTTTGAAATGCGTAATCGCGTGTTTACCTTCAGCAAGTACTGCCATTTTCAATCTATTTTTAGGATGTCTCATGATAGGAGCGTTGATTGACCCTTCATTTTCTTCGAATCTACCGTAAACTAAAGCGATATAATCTCTAGCGATATCATGTTCTTTCAAGTCATCAGATAAAATTTGGTGTGCTTTATCATTTTTAGCAACGACTAAAAGACCTGAAGTATCTTTATCAATTCGATGAACGATACCTGGGCGAATCACTCCATTAATCGATGATAATTCTTCTATTTGATGGAGAAGTCCATGCACAAGTGTCGGTTCATGATAACTTGATGCTGGATGAACAACCATCCCCTGAGGTTTATTTACGACTAAAAGATCATCATCTTCATAAATGACATCTAAGTTCATATCAACAGCCTTTACATCTAGTTTCTTCACTTCAATTTCTTCGATGTCTATTACATCATTTAGTTTTATAGTATGCCCTGTTTTTACTTTTTGATTGTTAACAAGCACATAGCCTTCTTTGATTGCATTTTGTACATAACTTCTACTATTTTCAGTATAATGTGATGTGTGCAAAAATTGATCAAGTCGAAGTCCAATGGCTTCACTACCTTCTTTAATCGTTACTTTCAACATTTAGTTTCTCCTTTTTCGTACGTTTTGGTTCCAAGAAAAACAAATCGATACCAAAGAGTACAATGGCAAAGCTCAAGAAAATATCTGCGAAATTATTATAGAAATTACCAGTATTAAAGATAGATAGAAATGGGCCAAAAAATGGAAACTGCATAAAATCAATAACGTATCCATACAGAGCACGATCAATAGCATTTCCAAGCGTACCACCGATAAATAAAGCAATCGATATAGAATAAACTTTCTTATTTTTAAAATCTGAATCTAAGAAAAAATACCCAAATATACCTAAAGCAATTAATGTAGCTATCATAAATAGGATTTGTGCTCCTGAGAGTAAACCAAAAGACATTCCATCATTTTGGTGATAGGAAAGTTCTAAAAGACGTGGGATCACAACAATATTTGGACTGTTTAAAGGAATCTGAGCAGCTGCTATTGTTTTGGTCAATTGATCGATTAAAACGAGTAAAAAAATTAAAATTGCACCAATAATCATGAAATCCTCCTATAATACAATAGATATAATTATAATACCAAGAAACATGAAAAATAACGCGACAAATGAACTCTCAACAAGTTGAGGAAGTAATGTATTATACTCTTCCAGTTTTGGATGATAGTTTTTAAGTAATTTATAATAAAAGAAATAATACAAGAAACCCCAAGACATTATCAAAATAACCAATAAAATAGATAATAATAATGTAAGTTTAGTATATATAAACATATTGATCAGGATCAAAGTTGGCAAAAGTATGATTAAAGATGAAATGAGGAGAGCTCCTAAGACAGACTTGATGACAGTTTTCATCTTTGTCTCTTTATCAATTAGTTTTACAAGCTTTTTAAAGCGTCTAAAAAACATAAAAAATCTATTCATTAATGAGTTCATGGAGCGCTTCGACCGCCTCTTCTATGGTTTCTACAACAATAATTTGATATGGGTAATCAAGTGCAGGAATCTCACTATAATGTGACTCTGGAATGAAGAAAACATCGATTTTATTATAAATTCCAGTATACATTTTTTGGGAAATTCCACCGATTCTACCAATGGTCCCATCGATTTCTATCGTCCCAGTTCCAGCAATTTTTAGATCACTTAAGTTTAGTTTTAGTAAACTTGCGTATATACTTAACGTTTGAATCATCCCACCGCTTGGTCCACCAACAATGCTATTTGCCCCTGGGAAATCAAAGCTTGGAGATGCGTTTAATATCTCGTAATTGGGATAAAAGATCATATACTGATCACTTTCTGGTTTGGTGTAATCAAAGTTAAAGAACGTTTCCACTCCATCAACAATGCGCATCACACGATATCTTACTTCAGGAAGATAAGCGAGTTGTCTAAACTCTTGATGCGTATAGTCTTCATAAGAATTTCCATTGATTTCCACAACTATATCACCAATTTCTAACTCACTCAATCTGCTAGGTCTATAATAAATGTATAAACCTTGGTATTCATATTCTATTTCAATCGATGGATCCTCAAGATTTGCTAGTTCATATGCCTTTATCAATGAAGTTTTTAAAGAAACAATTTTTGATATTTGTCCTGCTCTAAAATCGTCTTTCCATGATGTATCAGATTCTCTAACTGTCATTGGTTTTATATTCATTGTTTCATCATTTGACAAGACAAATGATTGAAACGGGGTAATCGGATAAAATGAATAGACATAAACTGTGTTAAAATTGTCAACAAATTCAACAGTATCGATTACAATCGCACTATGAACTGGTGTAAGTCCTCCAGGAGCTGTAACTGCCATTTGAGTTGGTGCAACCAACACAAAAAAGAGATACAAATAAGGAAAACTCAAGACAATTAGTATTTTTTTATAACTTTTCAGTAGTTTTAGCATACTTTAATTCTCCAACTTCAATCTGGCGATATTTGACACCAGATGCTTTTAGCATTTTCGTTGCTGCTTCATGCTCTTTGGAGTTTTGATATTTGTTGGATTCATATACAATTTCTTGAATTCCACTTTGAATAATCAATTTTGCACATTCATTACATGGAAAAAGAGTAACATATATAGATGCACCTTTCAAATTGTTAGTCGCATTTAAAATTGCATTGGCTTCAGCATGAACGACATATGGATACTTTGTATCCAAAAAGTCTCCATCGCTACCCCATGGAAATGTTTGATCATCACAGCCTTGAGGAAGACCATTATAACCAATGCCTACAATTCTTTTTCCTGTATTGATAATACACGCACCAACTTGGGTCGATGGATCCTTACTTCTTAATGCTGACAATTTAGCAACACCCATGAAATATTGATCCCAAGATATATAATCTTTACGCATTATTTAACTTCCTCTTTCTTTGCTAAACCCATGTCAATATGGCAATAACCACCTGGATTTTTCTTTAAATAATCCTGATGATATTCCTCAGCTAGTTCATAATCTAAGTTCTTTTTAACTTCAGTAGCAACTCTTGGTAGATCTTTCGCAAAGATTTTTTCCATATAGTTAAGAACCAATACTTTGTCATTTTCATCATCATAATAGATACCAGTTCTGTATTGTCTTCCTATATCATGGCCTTGTCTATTTCTTGAAAATGGATCGATAATTCTAAAGAATTGGTCTAAAACCTTCTCTAAAGTAATCACTTTCTCATCATATGTGACTTCTATCGCTTCAGCGTGAGAAGCTCTACCATCACAAACTTCTTTGTATGTAGGGTTTTTCTTGTTGCCATCAACATAACCAACAGATGTCTCTAAAACGCCTTTTAATTGGTTAAAATAAGCTTCTACACCCCAAAAACAACCACCTGCAAGTATTATTTTCTTCATATTATTTACCTACCTTAATTTCTAATTCTTCTAATTGTATCAGATCAACTGGACTTGGTGCTTGCATCATTGTATCTTTAGCACTTTGGGTCTTAGGGAATGCTACAACGTCTTTAATGTTTTGTGTATTGGTCATAAGCATCACAACTCTATCTAATCCTAAAGCTAAACCACCGTGTGGAGGTGTTCCATATTTTAATGCATCAACAAAGAATCCAAAACGCTCTTCAATATCCTTTTTAGTCAACCCTAAAGTATCAAACATTAATTTTTGAACATCTTGATTGTGAATACGAATCGATCCACCACCAATTTCATAACCATTTAAAACAACATCATATGCTTTAGCCATCGCGTTTTTCGGGTTATTCTTAAGAACCTCAGAGTCTACTGGAGCGGTAAATGGATGATGTTTCGCATAAAATCTACCTTCTTCTTCACTATACTCTAAAAGTGGCCAATCTGTCACCCAAAGGAACTTGAATGTATTTTCTGGAATAAGATTAAATTCATTAGCTAGTTCAATTCTTAATGCACTAAGTGCTGATGAAACTTTCTCGAATTGACCAGGAATTAGGAATAAAGTGTTTCCTTCTTTCAAGTATAAACCTTTAAGTTCTCTTTCATTTAAGAACTTAACGATTGATCCTGTATATTGACCTTCACTAAACTTAATGGAAGCTAGTGCTTCTCCATGATTTTTCTTAATTAGTTCTGTCAGTTGATCAAATCTCTTTCTAGTGACTAAACCTTGTTCTAATATAATCCCTCTAACTTGATCTTTACCGTTAAAAAGTGGTAAATCAATAGTTTTAAAATACTCTGTGTAGTCTTCGATTAGCATTTCATATCGCATATCTGGTTTATCGTTGCCGTACTTTTCCATTGATTCTTGAAAAGTCATTTTTAAAAATGGTGCTTCTACATCTACATTCAGCACCTTTTTAAATGTTTTCACTAATACTTTTTCAACGATTTGCTGTACATCATCCATATCAACGAATGATGCTTCAATATCGACTTGAGTAAACTCTGGTTGTCTATCAGCTCTTAAGTCCTCATCTCTAAAACAGCGTGCAATTTGAAAGTACTTTTCAAAACCAGCAACCATGAATAATTGCTTATAGATTTGTGGGGATTGAGGAAGCGCGTAAAAATGTCCTGGGTAAAGACGAGATGGAACTAAATAATCTCTCGCGCCTTCAGGAGTTGATTTACCTAAAATAGGCGTTTCCAATTCATAAAAACCTTCTTCAACCAATACAGATCGAATAGCTTGGGTGATTTCATGTCTTTTGATCATGAAATTTTGCATAACAGGTCTTCTTAAGTCTAAGTAACGATATTTCAGTCTAGTATCTTCTAATGCATCTGTTTCATTAGATATGATAATTGGTGGGTTTTCAGCAACACTTAAAACATTAAGCTCGATGACTTCAACTTCAACTTCTCCAGTTGAAATCAAACTATTTTTACTTTCTCTTTCAATAACAACACCTTTAGCTTCTAAAACAAACTCATTTCTAACCTTTAGAGCAACTTCATAGAAAGGATTTCCTGGTTTAATTAAAAGCTGTGTGATACCAAATCTATCTCTTAAATCAATGAATATTAGACCACCTAAGTTTCTAACCTTAGCAGCCCATCCTTTTAAGTAGACATTTTTTCCTATATGACTTTTATTCAATTCATTATTATGATGTGTGTATTTCATTTTATTTCTTCTCCAATTTTTCCACTAAATATTTCTTTATTTTTGCAAACAAGACTTCTTCTTGAACTTCAGTCTTCGTATTTTTAATACCGACAACACCCTTTTTAAACTCTTCTTCACCAATGATGATTAAATATTTAGCATTCATTCTTAATGCTTGCTTCAATTGACCTTTAAATGCTTTTTGAGTATAGTTCGCGTCAACTGTTAAATTCGCTCCTCTTAATTCGTATAAAATTTTTGTAGCTACAGTTTTTAAATCATTGTTAAAAACAATGACATAAGCATCAAGTTCAATCTCTTTAGCGAAATCAACATTTTCAGCTTCAAGAGCGAGTAATAATCTTTCCATGCCACATGCAAAGCCAATACCACCTAAATCAGGTCCACCAAGCTCAGAGACTAGTTTTTGGTAGCGACCGCCACCACCAAGCACGTTTTGAGCCCCAAATCCTTCGATATCCGCTTCTATTTCGAAAACTGTATGACTATAATAGTCTAAACCTCTAACGAGTTTAGGAGCGATTTCATAGCTAATTTTAGCAACATTTAAATGCTCAAGTACTGATTTAAAATAACTTCTAGATTCTTCATTTAGATAATCTTGAGGTGTCGGTGCATTGATGACTGCTTCATGTTTTTGATCAATCTTACAATCTAATATTCGTAATGGATTTTTAGTTAGTCTTTGTTTGCAGTCTTCGCATAGAGTGGCTTCATGAGGTAGAAAATGATTTTTTAAAGCTTCTGTGTAATTTCTTCTTGAATCATCATCACCTAAACTATTGATTCTAACTCTGACTCCTTTTAATCCTAATCTTTTAATGAAATCAAAGGCCAAAATAATCATTTCAGCATCTAATGCAGGATCTACAGCACCTATCGCTTCAACTCCAAATTGATAGAATTGACGATATCTTCCTTTTTGAGGACGTTCATAGCGAAAATTAGGTCCGATGTAATAAACCTTTTCAAGTTCTTGAGAACTATAAAGCTTGTTTTCGACATAGCTTCTAATCACTCCTGCAGTTCCTTCAGGTCTTAATGTTAGTTTTCTGTCTCCTCGATCATCGAAATCATATGTTTCTTTGGTTACCATATCTGATAATTCGGATTGACGGTGAAAAACTTCACTATATTCCATAATTGGAGTTCTAATTTCCTTGTAGTTGTATAAGTGCAGAACCTCTTTAATTTTATCTTCTAGCTTATGCCAAAGATATGATTCAGTAGGTAGTACATCATAAGTACCTTTCACTTTATTGATTGCCATAATAATCCTCCCTTTTTAGCTCATAGATGAGCATATCATCTTTTAACACTCCGTAAACCTTTTCTAATAAATATGGTTCACTAGATTTATATTTAAATTTTGTTTTTGCGATAACCTTTTGGCTTCCAACATTACCACTTAAATGTTTAATCCGAATGATATCGTAATTTAAGTGCTCAAATCCAATTTGAATCACGTATTGGATTGATTTTGACATAATGCCTTGATTCCAATAATCTTTATGTAGACAGTAACCTATTTCAACACTGTTCTCACTCTTTATTTTACTATGAAAATCGATGGTTCCTATCATTTTATTTTTGACTGTATCAACGATAGCATATCCAAGTGGTAATCCATTTCTTAATCTTGGCTTAAATATTTCCTTATAGGAAAGTTTAGCATCATTAAGTGAAGTGAACGGACCCCAATTTAAATACTTAGTAACTTCTGGATCTCTACCATAGTCAAACATATCAGTAGCATCTGATTTTAAAATGGTTCTTAACTTATAATTTCCAAATACATACTCAGGCATGTGTCGATATGGTCTTTTCAAGCAACTCACCTCACCAAAAAAATAAAAACGTCCTTAAAAAAAGCTAAGGACGTAATAATTACGCGGTACCACCTTAGTTCTAGAAAATAATTC
>CAKMKF010000011.1 GCA_927439925.1 uncultured Acholeplasmataceae bacterium
TGGTTTAATCTCGTTTGTGAGATTCGAATTTGTTCGGATAATTCTCTTTTATCTGCTTCAGTTCTTTCTTTTTCTGCGAAATATGCTTGTGTGTAGGATTGAACCTCGGTATTTAAATTAGATAGATTTTCAGATAATTCAGTCGCTGTCAAGCTATCTTCATTGGATTGGAAATAAGAAACGAATGCCTTCATTGCTTGATTTGGAAGTAAATTGATTAATTCTTTTATCGTATTAAATTCCTTCACAAGCATTTCTTTGACTTGTGATAAGGCTTCCTTTTGTGTTTCGTATTCATGTGCCTTCTTTTGAAGAGATTCTTGGTATTGAGATAATGTTCTTGATAAATCTGAATCATTTTTAGCGCGTTCTAGATTTAGAATTGCTGTATCAGTTTCTTCAATTTGATCATCAATTTGACCTTTAGCATCTCTTAAATAATCGAGTTTTTTCTCGATTTGAGTCAGTTTAAGTTCATTTTCTTTTATAAATGATTCTCTTTTTTCAACCCAGTTTAATTGATCAATTAATTGATTAATATCTTTTTGTTCTTTATTTAAAGTGATTTCCTCACCAAACTTAGTGATGGTATCTAGTTTTTCAAGTTTTTCTTTATCTTTTTTAATTTGTGCTTCAACTTTTTTTAGTTGAGCAACGTTATTTTTCAAAGATTGAATATCGATAGGATCATCATCTAAAAGGAATTCAAAAACGAATGCTTGAAGATCAATGGATCTAAAGGCAAGTGCTTTTGGAAGTATTTTTGCATATTTTGTAGCATCCATTCCAAAGAACCTAGCTAACGCATCCCGATATTTCTTTTGAGACTCAAATGGTTGAAGGTCTACATCAATGCTCTTTAAATAGGCTTTCATGCTCTTAAAGTCTCTTGGATATTTCTTTTCTAGAAATAAACCATCATGTATAGAGACATTATCTAGAAGATAAAATCTTTCTTTAAGTTGAGATAGTTTAGGTAAATCTAGAATAACACCGATGACTGAATACTTTTTACTTTGTTCATCATAAAACTCTAAAGCCAAATGTGAAATGACATCGCCATTTCTTAAATATTCTTTATTTTCAGCACCAATTCTACCTCTTACATATCCCTCAAGGGTACGCTTCGCATCATCGGTTGCTGCAATATTGAATTTAGAACCGCTTCTACCACCTACGAATAGGTATTGCATCGCATCTAATAAAGTTGATTTACCTGATCCATTTTCACCTGAAATCAATGCATTATCTTTAATCTCAATCGTTTGGTTAGAAAACAAATGCCAGTTAACAAGTTTAATCTTCGTCAGTTTCTTCAATGTCTTCACCTCCAGCTTCTACATATCCTTCAAGTTTTTGAACGATTTCTTTAATTGAATCTAAATTGGTGACGTATAAAATGGTTGGATAGATCTTTATTCTTGCATCATCATGTAAACCTTTATCGATATAATCGATGATATTATAGTTTCTCAAAAACGTTAGTGCAGGTTTCAATTTGTCTTTTGTAATTCTTTTGTGATCTAAATAACCGATTCTAGTTAATTCTTCATGAATTTCATTTAAGAAGATTTCAACATTTTCATCTAGTGTAACGAAATCTTTTTTGCGTTGATAAATAATTCTGATGACTAAAAGTAGAACACTTTCAGTCTTTCTCAAACGCATATGATTGAATAAATTATCATTTTGAATATAGACGACTTCATCTTCTCTTTTAATATTTAATGTGAAATCTGATAATACAAAGAACGCTTCAAAGACTTCCTTAAAAGCTAGTATAAAGCGATAATCATTGGTATCTCCAGGCTTTCTTTTGGTTAGAAAGTTTACTTGGAAAAGTTTATTAACGATTCTAGAAAAGGTAGACTTTTCGCCTTCCTTCATGACTATATATTCATCACTAAATGCTTTAAGTGCTTGTGTCTTATTCATCGTCTCACCTCTTTGATTTTAAAGTTTTGGAAGGTAATGTCATTATTCTTACAATCTTTACCCATTAGCTCGATATCGTAGTGCATACCAACTGACTTAGAATATAAGAAAATTAAAATGAGCTTTACAAAATCTTCTTGAGTCTCTAAATTGATGTTTGCTGCTTCTATTGATTTTTCTCCACCTAGTAAATCTCTAACGTGTTGATCAATATCTTTTTTGCCGTAAATATTATTTTTAAGTAATGCTTTAATTTTTTCTTTTCGATATTCATCAGAAATCATATCATCTTCAAAAAATATTTCTTCAGAGACTGGTTCTATTCTAGCTCTTCTTTGATTGTAGAGTGAATAGGTATCTAGGTTTCTCACTTGAGTGATATTAAACAATTTGGTGTAATCTTCAACTTTATTTGCCATAATGACTCTAAACAGACGATTGAATATGCCTTCGATATCATCAGACTGATTTGTGAAAAACATGATTTTAGAAGCTGCAGCTGTAATATACTGTTCATTTTTTCTATCAATTGCTAGAATTAAATGCTCTAATGCTGTAAAGCTATCTGTGATGTATCTAAGACGATCTTCGACATAATGAAAAGCTTCATTATAGTCTTCGATGCGTTTCACCTTCATCACCATTGCAGCAAGCTTCTCCATCGTTTCTTCAGTATTCTGAATTCTATTGATAGATTCTAAAATTGCTCTTTTATATCTCGGTAAACTATCTGTTGTTTTTAAGTTGTAATATGCTGAATCAAAGAAGTTTTGTTTATATTCAATTAGCAATTTCTCTAATAGATGTTTTAAATCATGTTTCGATTGCTTTTTAGTAATATCGTAGTAGTATCTATAAATATTTGCTTTCAAGGATTTTAGTTTTCTTAAGATATCATTTGTCTTCTGATAAGCTTGTTCTAAAACACCAATGCCTTCTTCAATAGCAAAAGAAGTCAAAAGAGAATACACGGTGAATATTTCACCAGTATATTCGCTTTGACGATTTTCTTGTATACTCTCTAAAATATCTATAATTTGTATGGAATAATCAAATAGGTTTAAGGATGTTTTATAATCTCCGAGTTCTTCTTCTCCGAGCCACCCATTCTTTTTTAAAACATTAATGACATGAACTGCTTTTTGTCTTGAAGTTCTTGCAGGTTCATCATCTTCAATATCGAGGAAATCATCACCAGGTTCTTCATCGAAGTAATCAATGAGCCTTTGAACGATATATTCTCTATCCCCCTGAAAAGCATCTTCTATCGTATCAATAGCATGATAAATAATAAAAATACAATCGATATATGTCTTTTTGTTAGGGGAGGAAAGCACACTAAAAAAATTGCTGTGTATTGTTTCAAACAGATGTGCCATCTGATCCTCCTTTATTTTTATAAAATAAAAAAATATGAATATCATATTAATTGTAACATGAATTAGACATATTTTCTATTTTTTTCGATTATTTGTCGCCTAAAATGGTAATCTTTATCTTCTTACCATTGAAGAGCTTGTTATTTACTTCATCTAAGCGCTTAATAGCTGCTGGATGAATTTGAAATTCTGTTTCTTGTGGATAGATTGTGATATCTCCAATATTCTTTGGATAAAGGTCTGCATTTTTCTTTAAATAGTCAAGAAGTGCTACTGGTCTAATACCATCTTGTTTACCTAAATTAATCATTGCATTCTTGTATGGACCTTCTGCTCCTCTTGATCTTGGTTCTGATGAATCATGAGATCTTTGAGGACGTGAATCCCTTGAATCTCTTGAACCTCTAGAATCTCTGGAATCACCTGATCTTGATGAATTAGAATCTCTAGGACCTCTTGATCTGGAATCATTTCTTCCTCCACGATCTCTTGAACTTCTTGGATCAGAATACGAATCATTTCTCTTTTTAGCTGGTGCTTCAATTTGATCATAAGTCTTTTGTTCTACTGAGACTTGAGCTAGCAGTGCAGAAATAATATCATGGTCTTCGAATCCATCTTCATGAAGCTTTTCAATGACTGCATCGTAACTGACTTCGTTTTTGACAACCATGTCCATGATGTGATCATAATTTCTTTGTTCTCTTCTTTGATTGATTTCTTCTTGTGTTGGAATTTCTTTTTCAATCAGTTTGGTTTTGATGTATCTTTCAATCATCGCAAGCTTACCTCTCATACTAGGATAAACTAGTGAGATAGAAATACCTGCTTTTCCAGCTCTTCCTGTACGACCGATTCTATGAACATAAAGCTCATCTTCGAAAGGAATTTCGTAGTTGATAATCATATCAACATGTGAGATATCAAGTCCTCTTGCTGCCACGTCAGTAGCAATTAAATACTTAAGTCTCTTGGATCTAAAACGACCCATTACGTAGTCTCTTTGACTTTGTTTTAAATCACCATGAAGAGCATCTGCTTCATAATTGTGTTTTTGAAGGAATGCGGATAGATTATCAACATCGACCTTTGTGTTCGCAAATATAATTGCAGAGATTGGTTCATAGAAATCTAATACTCTAAGTAAGAGTTGATCTCTATCAGACTTTCTGACATTATAGTAGAATTGATCAATCTTGGAGACTGTAACAGTTGGTGTTTCAATTCTAATAATTTCAGGGTTTTTCTGGTATTTTTCAGCAACCTTCTTGATGAAAGGAGGTATCGTTGCTGAGAATAATGCGGTTTGTCTAGTGGATGGAGTATCTTTTAATAGTTTCTCTAAATCCTCTTGGAACCCCATTTTCAGCATTTCATCTGCTTCATCCATAACAAGAATCTTTAAACTTGAAAAGTCTAGAGTTCCTCTTTCTAAATGGTCGATTGCGCGACCTGGTGTAGCAACCACAATTTGTGGGTGCTCGGCAAGTGCCTTGAATTGTTTGTTGTAAGATTCCCCACCATAAATTGATGTAATCTTAACAGCTCTGTTAAATTTAATTAGCTTTAGAAATTCCTTATATACTTGTAGCGTTAGTTCTCTTGTAGGACAAATGACTAATGCTTGAATTTTCTTATCTTCCGTGTCAATTTGTTCTAGGATGGGTATAGCGAAAGCGAATGTCTTTCCCGTACCTGTCTGTGCCTGGCCAATTAAATCCCTTTTCTCTAGCATTTTAGGGATTGCGTGGTGTTGTATCGACGTGGTTTCAACCAATCCTAATGCCTCAATTGCAGTTTTTGTTTCCTCTTTAATCTGTAAATCATTAAATAAAATATTCATCTTTTTCCTCAATTCTTTTTAAACCTTATATACTATACCACAAAATATATAAAAACACTATGAAATTAAGAAAAAAAGACTCATCTGGCCTTCTTTCTCTCGCAATTATCGTCTTCACAGTAATCTGTCTTACTATATGTGGCAGATGCCATATTTAAAGCTTCTATAATTTGTTCATCAGTATGATAGTTTTTAAGTCTATTCTTACCATCTATTCTAATATGTGGAACCTCAAATATACCCTTAAGTATTGCATTTTCTCTGTTTAAAGTTACTGACTCAAGATATCTTTCAGAGGATAATACATATTCAACTTCTTCTTTATTTAAACCGACTTTTAAGGATATCTCCATTAGCACTTCATGATTGCTAATGTCTTTTTTGTACTCATAGTAGTATTTGAACACCATTTGATTGTACTCAAAAGCTTTTTCTGATTTTTTTGCTAGATGAGACAACCTGTGAGCATCAGTCACTTTTACTGGTTTTAAATCTTTTGGAATGTCAGTAAATACTTTTTTAGTTTCTTCAAAAGTTAATACATGATGTTTAGATAAAATATCGTAAAAAGTACAATCCTCAAGTGGTTCAAACTTAGGAATCATTTCATAGCTTCTATATAAAAGCTCTAAATCATTAAATTGATATTTCTTGAATAAAAGTTCAATTGCTTGGTGTTGTTTGTGGCAAATTGGACTTAAATAATCAAACCAAAATTCTAGTTTCAACCCTATCATCCTATTCTCTAAATCATTACAAGTATTTTAACAAGAGGTTACATACAAATCAAATATTATGCGCTAAATATGAACATTTCTACAGTTTATTTTTATCGTAGACAATTCTTTCATCAATTACTGTCATTTCGACGATATCTTCTTTGAATTTGTTCGGATGCATACTTAATAAATCATGCTTAAAAATAGATAGATCGGATACATATCCAACCTTTAAATACCCTCTATTTTTATGCTCTGTAGAATAGTTCGCACCAATGGTATACATCGAGATGGCTTCAAATCTAGATAGACTCTCTTCAGTGAAATAAGCTTTACCATCATGAGATGATTCTCTGAAAACTGCAGCGTGAATTCCTAAAAGAGGATTAGGAATTTCTACTGGTGCATCACTACTACCAGCAAGATTTAATCCAGCTTCTAATAATGTCTTCCATGGAAACACCAACTCCGGTGTTTCTGAGAAGAAATCTAATGCCCAGGGAAGATCACTCGATAAGAACTGTGGTTGTATATCAAGTGAAACTCTTAATTTCTTTAGTTCATCAATCGTTTCTTTTTTTATCCAAGGTGTATGAATTAAACGATCATGATGATACATTTTTGGTGGATACGTTTTTATGATTTCAATCACTTCATCAAGACCTTGGTCTCCGATAACATGAACTGCAATTGGTAAATGATAATTTCTAGCTTGCTTAACAAGTTCGATGAACTTTTCTTTTCCATTCACATTTTGACCAAAATCGTTTGAATTTTTGTAAGGTTTCTTCATAAGTGCAGTCTTTGAAGATACTGTGCCATCATAAAACATCTTCACAGCACCAAGTTGAAGATAATAGGTTTGATCTAAATAAGTTCTACCAGATTTTTTAAAATCTTCTATTGTCATATGGTGCATCAATAGATGTGCACGAAATGGAAACTTATCTAAGACATTTTCAAATACTGCTACAGTTTCATCAAACCCGTTAAAATAATATAAGTCATCCGAGTGTCCACCAGTGATCCCGTATTTATACAAACTTTTTAAGGAAAGAGTTAAAATCTTCTCAACTTCTTTTTGTTTATATTTAGGAAATGAATCAATTGCGTGTTGAGCAACTTCTTCAGTTAGCACTCCTGTGTCATGTGTGATCTGAGAAAGTTCTAATACTTTATCATTAACTGTTAAGCTATGATAATCGTTATGTCTTAATAATATCGGATGCGTTGTTGATATTTGATTTAAATCATCTTTTGTAATACCACATTCACGATAACCTTCAGCAAAAAGCTTTTCATTTTTAAATATCTTTTTGAGTTCACTTAATATCTCATCTTTTTCCTTTAAGTGAGAAAGATTGTGATGAAGTAATTTTTGTCCATAACCTAAAAGATGAAGATGTGCATCAACAAATCCAGGGTAAACGTGTGCTTTATTCAAGTCAATTACGCGATCAAATTCAAGGTCTTTGATTTCATCATCAAAACCAATGATTAGACCGTGATCTGTTGCCATCAAGTGATACGTTTTTTGTGGGTCTTCCATGGTATGAAAATATCCGTTTTTCCAAAGTTTCATAAGTTTTCCTCCATAAAAAAGTCTCTTATCATGATTTTACCACGATAAGAGACAAATGTTTTAGTTAAGGACTTTTTGAATATCTTCAAGCTGATATCCCTTTTGATAAAGCTTTTCTTTGATGCTGGATTTCAGTTCATATCCACTTAGTTTTTTGGATAATCTTAGATAGAGTTTATCATAATCCTTTTGGATAAGTTTGAGTTCATCACCTTGATATTGATCTGCAGTTTTCTCTAAGATGCTAGATACAACTTGGTTTGAATAACCATTTCTAATGAAATGTGTTTTTACATTGAGTAAAGCTTGTCGCTTTGGTTTATTTTTGATAGATGTTAGTTTTTTAGGGATTTGATGTGATAAGATTTCATGCTCATCAATTTTATCGATTTCTTCATGAATCAAATCAAAATCAATTCCTTTATCTCTTAACTGATGTTCTAGAACCAAAGGACCATATTGATACTTCTTCATTTGAATATAATCTTTTGTATAAAGAAGATCATCTAGATATCTTTTTTCATCGTATTTTGAAATGACTTGTTTAACTACACCTTCACTAGCTCCAAGAGAGATCAAATAGTTTTTCATTTCATATCTAGTAAGCATTTTTTTAAGCTTGATGATCCCTAATTTATAGTATTTTAAATAATCATTTTCTGTAATTAATTCTTTCCATACTTTTTCTTCTAATTCAAGTCCTTCACGCAAATGAAATTTCAAATACATCTCAGGCTCTATATCATAGGTTTCATTTTTAACTGTGAGTTGAACTATTTTCTTTAATTTTTTGACTGCATCTATTTTTTTCATATCAACTGTTTTTAATGATTGAAATAAGTTCTTGAAGTTGGAAATCTAGCGAGCTATCTCTTAAATCTTCTAAGTATTCGTCAAAAATGATTTTAGAAACTTCAAAATTGATTTGATCAACACCTGTTAGAGCATGTGTCTCATTAAATGATAGAACTGCATCTTCTGTTTTTTGGTCAAAATAACCATCAGTTCGTAGAATTTCAGTTCCTGTAAGGTCTAATTTATAATTTAAAAATGCTTGGTAAGTAGTTAATGATTCTGAAACCATATCGAGTGAAAGTGATTCAACAAAAAATGGGATATCTATTTGTTGAACACCTGATTGTGAAATTGGAGTTACTACGAGTGGAACTTCAGCTACATTTTTACCATTGTCATAAAACCATTCACCTTCTGTATAAGCTAGAGAATAACGAACCCCCTCAATATCTCTTAATCTAACTTGATTTTGGTAAACACCTTTTCCATATGACTCTTCCCCAAATAATTCGTATCCACCTCTAGTATTTAAGGAAGCAGCAAGCACCTCAGCTGCAGATGCTGAATTATTATTGATTAAGATTTTGATATCATATGGTTTTGGACTGATTAATCCACCATAAAAGTATTGAACTTTTCCAGTTTTTGGTACCATGGTGAATGCAGGATTGTCTAAATCTCTAACGAGCAATTGTTGAACGATTCCTGGGAATGCACCATCAACACCTTGGTTATGCAATGCAGATAATGAACCACCTGGATTATCTCTTAAATCAAGAATTAAAGTTTTATTTTCTCCTAATAAAGTCGATTCTTCTAAAGATTTTAAGATCTCAGCAAATACTTGAGCAGTACCTAAACCATTAGATTCAGCAGCAAACTGTGTTATTTTAATATAAGCTATATCATTTTCGTTCAAATTCACTGAATAAGCTGTAGGGGTTGCGAATTCAGAGTATGTTATATCTTTATAAGAAACTTCTGTACTTTCTGGTGATAAAACAATTAATCTTTTCGTATCGTTTAACTCACCTTGAAGATAGCTTAATACCTCTGTTTCACCAGATAGACTATCAAATAGAATTTCTACATTATCGATGACGATGCCTACAACAAGATCGTTTGGATAAAGCACTTGATGTGCAGCACTTCCGTAAAAAACATTCGTTATTCTAATGTTATTATCTTCAAATACCAAATTAATACCAATACCAACAAAAGTCTCATTATCTGAAGGAGTAGCATTTAAAGGAGTTGATACAAGTCTTGTGTATGGATCGTTATTCGATTGTGCATATGAACTAATGGTTGCTCGCATTGATTCAATAAACGCATTGAGTTCATCTGTTTCATCAATATCGTAATAATAATATCTTTCAAAGCTTTCAGTGATGAGACTAAACATGTCATCACCATTTCCAACTGGTACTTCGGGTAAGATACGTGAAGAGAAAAAACCTGCAAGAAATGCGAGGACTACACTAATTAAAAATAATATCCCTAATTTTTTCTCTACCATTTTGCGTCCTCCCTTGAAAATCCTTGTCCAAGAGCTTCTTTAGTCTTGGTAACGAATGTGAATGCCGTAGGATCTGTTTCTTTAATAATCATTTTGAATGGATATAATTCTCTTCTATCTACTGTACATATGATTAATTCTTTATCTTGTTTGGAGTAACCACCGACAACTTTAACTTTGGTTAGTCCACGATCAATTTTTTCATAAATTCGTTTTTGTAATAGATCACTATTTGTACTCACAATGAAGACTGTGTATCCAGCTTTACCTTCTATGGCTAATCGATCAACGATGATACCAATAATAATCATCGATCCTACTGCATATAATCCCAATTGAAAATTAATGAGCATCGCTACAAAGATGACTGCACCATCCGTAAAATACATAGCTGTAGAAAATGGGATGTTTAAAAACTTATTTAAGATGCGTTGAACAACATCAATTCCACCTGTAGTTCCATTATTTCTAACAACTATACCAAGACCTGCACCAATGAAAATTCCACCAAAAGTCGCTCCTATTAATAGTGGACTTTCGGTCATATGTCTCATAAAGTAGTTGGAATCTATTGTTTTTTCTAATATAAAGATAATGGTTGGTGACAGTAGAGTTGCGTAGACTGTTTTATAGAAAAACACTTTACCTAAAAACAAACCACCAATAATGAGTAAAATAATATTTGCAACATACATAAATAGACTGACTGGAATTTGATCTTGAAGTAAGACTGAAACCCCCATTACACCACCGATTACAAGACCTAAAGGTAATAAGAAAAAATAGAAACCTAAGGATAGTAAGACTACTCCTATTGTGATTTCTAAAATTTCACGACGTTTTGCATTATTCATTGTTGTCACCTGCTTTTAAGTAAGCATTGATAAATCCATCGATTTCTCCGTCCATAACTAAATCAACTTGAGAAACTTCGTAATTGGTTCGATGATCTTTAACCATTTGATAAGGATGGAAGACGTAGGATCTAATTTGTGAACCCCATCCTATTTCTTTTTGTTCGCCTTTAATCGCTTTAATATTTTCCTCTTGTTTCTTGATTTCTTCTAGCACAAGCTTTGATTTTAAAACAGTCATCGCAGATTCTTTATTTTTTAATTGGCTACGTTCATTTTGACATGTGACAACGATATTGGTAGGTAGATGTGTAATTCTTACTGCAGAGTCTGTCGTATTGACAGATTGTCCACCAGCACCACCACTTCGATATACATCGATTTTAATATCTTCATCTTTAATCTCAATTTCGATATCATCATTGATTTCTGGAATGACATCTAGTGAAGCGAATGATGTATGTCTTCTTGCATTGGAATCAAAAGGAGATATTCTAACTAAGCGATGTACTCCACGTTCTGCTTTTAAATATCCATAAGCATATGGTCCTTTTATTAGTACAGTAACGCTTTTAATTCCCGCTTCTTCACCTGATTGATAATCTAGAACTTCAATTTTAAACTTTCTACGTTGTGCATATCTAGTATACATTCGATATAGCATATCTGCCCAGTCTTGCGACTCAGTTCCGCCAGCACCAGGATGAAGTTCAATTATTGCGTTACTGTTGTCATATGGTCCGTTGAGTAATGTTTCAATTTCGAATGCTTTCAAATCTTTTTGAAGAGTTTCGATGTCATTTTCTAAAATTGTCCATTCTTCAGTTCCTTCTTCACTAATTGAAAACCATTCGACAAGATTTTTATATTTTTTTTCTAAAGCAAAGAAATCGTCAAGTTTTTGACGAATTTCGGTTGCTTCTTTTGAAGTTTTTTTAGCTGAATTTTGATTACTCCAAAAATTTGGTTCTTGCATAAGAAGATTTAATTTCTTATAGTCGCTCTCAAGTTTTTCTGGATTAATTGCTTTGTTTAAATCATTGATGCTTTCTTCAAATAAAGATAATATTTTATTGACTTCATATGTTTCCAAGAAAAGTACCCCCTTAACGCCAAGGCTGATTTCTTCTATCTCTGTTTTTTCTTACTTTTGGCTTTTTAGGTTTAGCGTCTGTTCGACCTTCATTGGTTTGTGTATTTTTAACAACTGCTTCACGCTCAACATTATATTGAATTTGAGCACGAATTGCGTATCTTGCAATGTCATTAGAAATATTTTTAACCATTTCATTAAACATTTCAAGACCCTGTTTTTGATAAATAACTAAAGGACTTTGCTGAGCATATGCCTGTAGAGATACACCTTGTCTAAGTTCACTCATTGTGTCAATATGACGCATCCAGTAGGTATCAATGACTCTTAACATAACTACTTTTAAGAACTCGTTATAAACTTCTGGTGGAACTTGACTCTTTTTACGATCAAGCTCTAATTCTGCAATTTCTAGAATATGATCTTTTAATTCATTTTCATCCATTTTTTCGATTTCTTCTTTGATTAAAGTGTTTGGCATGAAAATATTTCCGTTAAAGGTTGCGATGATGTTGTCATCATCTATCTTGAATTGGTTTTTTCCAACTGGATGGATAAACTGTTGTAACGTATTTGATAAACTATTTCTAACTGTATTTCTAACTTGATCTTCAATGGATGGAAGTGTTAAAACATCACGACGTTCTTTATAAATAATTTCTCTTTGTTTACGTAGTACATCATCATATTTTAAGACATTCTTACGTGAATCGTAGTTATTTCCTTCGATTCTTTTTTGTGCACTTGTCACAAATCTAGAAAATAGTTTAGATGAAAGTGGTTGTCCAGTTGTATTTAATCTTTCCAACATTTCAATTCTTCTTTTAAAGGTTTCACCACCGAAACGCATCATCAATTCATCTTCAGCTGAAAGGTAAAATCTTGAGTAACCTGGGTCACCTTGACGACCAGCACGACCACGTAACTGATTGTCAATACGTCTTGATTCATGACGTTCACTACCGATAACCGCTAAACCGCCTAATGCAACAACACCTGGCCCAAGTTTAATATCCGTACCACGACCAGCCATATTGGTAGCAATCGTAACAGATCCTAAGAAACCTGCTTTAGCAACAATTTCAGCTTCTCTTTCATGATTCTTCGCATTTAAGACTTCGTGAGGAATTCTTCTTGCCTTCAGCATTCTTGATAAATCTTCTGAAGTTTCAACAGCTATTGTACCAATTAGCATTGGTTGTCCAATTTGATGTCTTGCTTCTACTTCATCAACAAGAGCTTTAAATTTTTCCTCTAGGTTTGCGTATATGTAATCTGGTTCATCTTTTCTAATGACTGGAGCATTGGTAGGAACTTCAACAACATCCATGTTATAAATGTCTCTAAATTCTTCTTCCTCAGTCTTCGCAGTACCTGTCATACCAGAAAGTTTTTTATACATTCTAAAAAAGTTCTGATAAGTAATGGTTGCTACAGTCACGGTTTCCTTCTTAACTTGAACGCCTTCTTTGGCTTCCAAAGCTTGATGCAGACCCTCAGAGAACTGACGTCCTCTTAAGATACGACCGGTAAACTGGTCAACAATTAATACTTCATCGTTATCAACGACATACTCTTTATCTCTAGCCATAATATGATTTGCACGTAGTGCGTTATTGATATGATGAACTAAAGTAACATGTTTTAAATCATATAAGTTTTCTAATTGGAAAATTTGTTCTGCTTTTTTAATTCCCGATGGAGTTAATGCGATACTCTTGGATTCCAAATCAATTTCAAAATCTTCATCGCGAAGTGATTTAGAGAATCGATCTGCAGCTTGATATAAGTTATGATTATTTTTAGAACCACCAGAAATAATTAATGGCGTTCTAGCTTCGTCAATTAAAATGGAGTCTACTTCATCGATTATTGCATAATTAAGTCCACGTTGAGCAACCATATCTTTAGCATATAAAACCATGTGATCTCTTAAATAGTCAAACCCTAATTCAGAGTTCGTTGAGTATAAGATATCGCAGTCATAAGCGTCTTTTTTTTGTTCTCTTGTTAAATCTCTTAAGTTTAGACCAACAGTTAAGCCTAAAAAGCGGAATAAATCTCCGATTTCACCTTCTGCTTCACGTTTAGCCAAATATTCATTGACGGTAACAATATGAACACCTTCACCATTTAATGCACTTAAATATGCTGGCATAACTGCTGTTAACGTTTTACCTTCACCAGTTCTCATTTCAGCGATATTACCATGAAATATAGCAACAGCACCTAATACCTGTACATAATAAGGAAATAATTTGGTAACACGTCTAGATGCTTCTCTAACGACAGCAAAAGCTTCTGGCATAATACTTTCTAATGATTCACCCTTTTGATATCTATCTTTAAAGAGAGTTGTCTTTTGAGTAAGTTCATCATCTGTTAACTTTTCTGTTTCTGCTTCAAGAGAAAAAACGACATCTGCAATTTTTTTGGCATCTTTAATTTCTCTTTTACCTGGGTCAAACCATTTTTTTAACATAGATACACATCCTTTACGTTCTTTATTATATTACTATAATACAGGTGTTTTTACAAGCGATTTCACTGTTTATGGGATTTTAACATAATTTGATAAATCATTAAAAAAGAATGGATTGGTAATAAAATTAATCCATTCTTGAATAACTATATAATCGCTTTATAAAGGTATTAAAAAAATAAGACGCCAATGGCATCTTATTAGAAATCAAATTTAACGTCTTCTCTTTTAAGCGCTTCAGCTTCAAAGAATGCACGTTTTTCAAACTTCTTCCAATTCGCAATGATATTGCTTGGGAATACAACAACTTTTTGGTTGTAGTAAGATACGTTTGAATTGTAAACACGTCTTGCTGCTTGAAGGTTTTCTTCTACTTCAGCAGAAGCATCTTGTAGCTTACCAATATTTTGAGAAGCTTTTAGATCTGGGTATTGTTCAACGACCACATTGATTGCTTGAAGACCTCTTGAGACTTCATTGGCAAATTCTTGTTTTTCAGCCATTGGAGCTCCATGAGATGGTTGTCTCATCGCAACTACTTTAGTCAATGTTTCTTGCTCATGCTTCATGTAACCTTTAGCAGCTGAAAACATTTTAGATAGAAGATCAAAACGTTTAGTAAGCGCGACATCGATGCTTGATTCCGATTCATCGATTTTTACAAGCATTCTTCTAAATGAATTGATGGTACTAATCACCCATCCCAATACTACAACAAATAGAAACCCTAAACCTAATACGATGTATAAAACTGTATAATCTGTCATTTTTTTCTCTCCTTTCTAAAGAGGGTTCTTGAATTTAGAACTATCTAATCGCAATTCATTGATGATTGCTGGTATTAGATCAATATCACCCATGAATGTTTTGAGTGATTCTTCATTAATTGGCGTTTTAACAGATAATTCCATATAATCTCTTCTGTCATTTACACCAATGTGTAATTCATTACCTGCATAATAATATAATATAGACCCACGATGCAACTTTTCAAGCTCCATCAGTTTTTCAATCATTGAAGATGTTATGTGATAAAATCCATACTCTTGAGTTGAGGCGTAAATCGCGAATTTCTTGTTAAATTCAATACTTTCAGTATCGATTTTAACTAATCCTCTTGTGTTGACTTGATAGCCTCTACCTTCACAAATCTTTAAGACATCTTTAAATCTTCTTTCAAATTGATAGATGTACCATCTACCTTTGAAATATGTTTGATAAGAGACATGAACATTTCCTTTTGAATCTCTCGTTTCAACACGTTCTTTTAAATCAACATCTGAAACTTGGAAGTTAACCCCTTTATAGGATCCTCGAATATAGTCTTCACCATGAAACCGGTCTGGTCTTTTAACCATACCAGTTGAGACAATAGTTGATGAAGGAATAAATCCTTTCGCATCATAGGAGACGTTATCGAATTGATCTTGTAATAAAGTTAAGATTAATTCAGATTTAATCAGTGTTCTAAATGTCTGAACATGTCGTTGAGCAACTCCTAAAAAAATGAAACCAACTAAAGCTACAATACCTGCAAGAAAAAATAATAATTCTAAACCAAATAGAAATCCTGCGATTGCAATTAATAAAGCAACCACAATAAAGATAATTCCTCTTTTTGATTCTTTATCATACTTTTTGTATATCTCAAGTCGTTTTTGCTCTAGAACTTCAAGATTGCTCATATTATCACCTAGTTATTATTCTATAATAGATTTCTAAAAATATCAATC
This sequence comes from uncultured Acholeplasmataceae bacterium, assembly GCA_927439925.1. Classification (GTDB taxonomy): domain Bacteria; phylum Bacillota_I; class Bacilli_A; order Acholeplasmatales; family Acholeplasmataceae; genus Peloplasma. The sequence continues at coordinate 15,935 of CAKMKF010000011.1, forward strand.
TTATTGAGTTTTTCCCAACTAAATGTTTCTTCTTCTCTACCAAAATGTCCGTATGCTGCAGTTTTCGCGAATATTGGTCGTTTTAATTCTAATGTTTTGATAATTGCTGAAGGTCTTAAATCAAAGTTTTTTTGAATCGCATCATAGATTTTATCAACTGAAACCTTTTCTGTACCAAAGGTGTTTACATTAACACTTACTGGTTCTGCAACTCCTATTGCATAGGCGATTTGAATTTCACATTGATCAGCAATTCCTGATCCAACGACATTCTTAGCGATATATCTAGCCATGTATGCTGCGCTTCTATCAACCTTAGATGCATCTTTACCTGAGAATGCTCCACCACCATGGCGAGCATATCCACCATAAGTATCGACAATAATTTTTCTTCCTGTGAGTCCTGCATCACCGTGTGGACCACCCATCACAAATCTTCCAGTTGGATTGATTTGATAAATGGTATTGGTTGTATCGTATCCTTTTAGAATAGGTTTTAATACATGCTCATGAATTTCTTTTTTAAGATCCTCTTGGTTCCATTCTTCATCATGTTGCGTGGAAAGTACAACTGTATGAATAGACGTTGGATAGTTATTTTCATCATATTCGACAGTGACTTGAGTTTTACCATCTGGACGTAGTCCTGGGATAATATTTAACTTTCTAACTTCACTCAAACGTTTTGCTAATCGATGCGATAAATCAATTGGAAGTGGCATTAAATTGACTGTTTCGTTACATGCGTAACCAAACATCAAGCCTTGATCTCCAGCTCCTTGTTCTTTATTTTCTTTTTCATCAACACCGAGTGCGATATCAGGTGATTGAGGTTTAATTCTAACATCAACAACGACATCATCAGCATTATAACCATATTCTTTTTTATTGTATCCAATATGATGGATAGCTTTTCTAACTACAAATTCAAAATCGATTGTAGCGTTGGTTGTTATCTCACCAAAAAGTAGGGCATAATCAGTTGTTACTGCTGTTTCACAAGCAACTCTTGAATTTGGATCTTGCTCTAATACTGCATCTAAAATGGAATCAGAAATAAAGTCTGCGACTTTATCTGGATGTCCTTCTGTTACGGATTCACTGCTAAATAATTTTCTCATGTTCTATTTCCTTTCGTTTAAACATATAAAAAGCGCTCTTCTCAAGGAAAAGCGCCATTAATGGTATTTTTCCTTATTGATGGGTTATTTTTACCCCTCGTGGGAAGCACCTAATCAAATAGGTTGCTGCTACTTCGTCGGTCACTGGCCTCCATAGCTCTGAATAAGTAATACTTATTATTTTTTTATTACCGATTTATAATACATGATAATACAAGATAAGTCAAGAATTTTAATAAGATTTTTAGTGATTAAAAATTATTATACATTTCTGCAAACTCATCATTAAACTTTAAGAATCTTTCTTTTAAGTCATAGTCAAAATAATTTGAAAGTTCTGTTTGAAATGATTTTAAAACAATGTTATGTGCCATAGGTCTCTTATAAGGCTTAGGTCCACGCATCGTAATGTATAAATCAGCTAACAAAATGATTTGTGCTTCAAGTTCTGGTTGAATCACTAGCATTTCTTTTAAGAACTTCTCATTTGCAGTATCTTCAATATGTGCTCTAGCAATATCTTCACATTTTTGAGCGAGCTGCATACGTTTCGCTATTTTAGAACCTAATTCAGTTTTCTCTTTTAAAATGTCATATGATTTTTCATCAAATGAATTCATATCATTTAAAAGATTCTTAATTTCTTGGTACTGCAAATGAATCATTGCATATTGATTCATTTCTGTTTTCTTTTGAATAGGTAAACCCACATAATCAGCTAGTTTCTCACTCATTTGTTGGACTTGATATGCATGTCTTTTATCCATTAACGTATAGGAACTAGAAAATACTACAGAGAACAAGTCACCAACAATGTGAGAAAAGTCTCCTTGAACTTGTCTTCTTTTAATCAATTCCAGTTTTCGTTCTTCTTGCATATATTGACCCATCGATACGATGGCGTAAACTACGAAGTAAAACAAAATGAATAGTAAAGTTCTCAGTAAGATATCAGAAAATTCTGGCATTCTAACGAATCTTGGTAAGAATTCGATAATCGTTTCTTCACCCACAAGACCTTGTATACTATAAGTCCATATAAAATGAATCACAGTTAATAAAGCAAGTAACCCTTGAAAACTTGAGCTAAGTAACTTTCTTTCCTGATATAAAGAGATAACAACGACAGCATAATACATTAATATATAAGCAGCAGTTTCAAAATATTCTTTTTCATAAAGTCGCGCATAAATTAAAATCGATGAAAAGAAAATATAAAATGCTGCTACATACATGGCAACTGATTGTTTGGTTTTATCATGTGGATCCATGTTAATCAGTTTCTTCAAGAATTTATTGATGACATAAGTCAGTGGGAATGCGACAAATGCAACTACCCAGTCTGCAACTTGCCCTTGTGTTGATAGGGATAATAAAAATAAGATTATAGAATACATCAAGTTTGAAACAAAGACTATATTTTTAATAACGACGTTTCGTCTGTATAAGACTGCAACATCATCTGTAATATCTACACCTTGTTCAAAACCAAAAAATCTAGCAAATATATCCTTGCCAAGTGCTTTAAGATTCCAAATGCTGTATTTTCTAGATTTCCCCAAAATAATCCCTCTTCTTGTTATAGATCAAATATCGAAAAACGTTTCAAACCTGATTCTTCATGTGCTGTTTCTTCGCTCATGACTTGTGCAACACGAGTAGATGCTGCTGCAGCAATCGCTCCAACAATGTCATCTAGGAATGTATGACAAATACCATCTTCCTTACCCGCATCATTTAATCTTTTCACGATACCATGCTTATTGACGTCAATATCACCAAAATTCGTTTGACCAATCGTTCCGTATAGTCCAGAAACTTCTAAACCCATGGTCTCATCAATTCCAAATAAACCTAAGTCTTCATAGATAATGTCTTGGATAGGCCCTTGAAACATACCTTCTTCGGCTAGTCGATCAATTTCAGCTGCTAGCTGAACGTGATGGAATACATCGCGAAGTGATATGATTTTTTCAACAGATTCTAAACAAATATCTCTTGTGATATTATCTGTGTATTTAGCTTGTTGCTTAAAACTAATTTCTGCAATTGATTCTAAAGTAACTCCTCGTTTCAATAATGTCTTTTTATTGAATTCAAACATTTCTTGTCTAGTATATATAAGTTTTTTAACTTTATGTTCTGACATGACTAATGACTCCCTTCTATAAACACATCATCATCCTTGATGATAGTTTGACCATTTAAAAAATCCTTAATGTTCATGATTTTCTTTCCTGGAGCTTGAATTTCTAGAATTTCAATCGAGCCATCTAATGTTTTAATGATTAATCTCTTTTTCGATTGCAGCACAGTCCCAGGAACTGCTTTACTGTCTATTATATCACTTTTTTGAGCACGGTAAAATTTGATAATACTATTTTTTAAGATTGCGTGTGCACCAGGTTCTGGTGCTAATCCTTTAATTCTATTGATAATAGATTCAGTGGATTGATGGAAAGATATAAACTCATCTTCATGCTTTAGTGTATAAGCAAATGATACTTTATCTTTGTTTTGTGGGATTCTATGTTTAATGCCTTGCGAGATATCGTTTAGCACGCTATCTAATAAGTTCGCACCAACAATACTCATTCTTTCACTTAGAGTTAAGTAATTATCATTTTCATAAATTTGGACAACTTCTTGTTTGATAATATCTCCACTATCCATTTGAAATGCCATATACATTACAGTGACTCCAGTTTCTTTTAGACCATCAAATAGAGCATATTGAATGGGGGCACCACCACGGTACTTTGGCAAAATGGAACCATGTACATTAATTGCTGGTATTTGATCTAATAGTTCTTTAGGAAGCATTTGACCGTAAGCAGCTGTAATGATAAAATCAGGTTTTAATTCGATAATTTTTTGATATTCAGTTTTTAATTTGACTGGTTGGAAAATTTCTAGATTTAACTCTTTCGCTTTCACTTTAACAGCAGATTCTGTTAAAATCTTTTTTCTTCCCGTAGGTTTATCTGGTTGTGTAACAACGAGTAAAACCGTATGTTTTTTATGAAGCATTTCTAGAATTGGAACAGCAAATCTTGGTGTTCCCATCATTACAATTTTCATGTCATCATCTCCTAAACAATATCTAAGGTCGGATAATATTTGACCCCATAAGGTTCTTGATCAAAACCTTTTATGATTTCAAAAAGTTTTTTAAAATCTATATCATCATACTTAATTGTAAGTGTAAATCGGTAATTATCTTTAATCTTCTTAATGATTGCTTGAGTTGGTCCTAAAACATCTATAGATAGAGTTGTAAGACTCTTTTTGATCATAAAGGCATGTTGATATGTCTTTAAGAAATTCGTTCCCTCAACAAGTATTTGTGAGGTATTTTTGAATGGTAGGTAATTGGATAGTTTTCTGTTATATAGCGCTTCTCTATAAAAGTTTTCATACCCTTCACTTACGCTTTTGATTGCATAATGATCTAGGTTGTATCCTTGGATAATAGCTTCTCCTGGAAGAAATCTTCCAGATCTACCAGTGACTTGTGCAAGTAACATATAAGCATTTTCAGATGCTTTATAGGATGGAACTTTTAAGAGTAAATCTGCCATTAAAACGCCAACTAAAGTTACTTTAGGGAAATCTAGTCCTTTAGCAATCATTTGAGTGCCTAAAAGTATATCAGCTTCCTCGTTATTAAACTTATTCCATAAGATTTCATGACTACCTTTTGTCCTTGTAACACTTTGGTCCATACGAAGCACTCTAGCTTTAGGTATCGCTTTTTTAAGTTCACTTTCAACATATTCGATACCTGCACCAAATTCTTTAACTTTAGGTTCACTGCAGATCTCACAGGTTGCAGTGTATGGTTTCTCATATCCGCAATAATGACATTTTAAAATTTGACGATCTTTATAATAGGTTAAAGATATATCGCAGTGTGGACATGTTGGGACATCTCCACAATTTCTGCATAATACAAAAGGAGAATAACCTTTACGATTGAATAAAAGAATGGTTTGTTCCTTATTTTCAATTCTTTTCTTCATCCCTTCTAAAAGAGATTTAGAAAATATTGAACTATTTTTTTTCTTTAACTCGTCTTTCATGTCGACTAACCAGACAATCGGTAAGATTAAATCAAAAGGTCTTCTTGTGAGTTCTAATAAATGATATTCATCTTGTGTTGCTTTATACATTGAGTTTATACTTGGTGTTGCACTTCCTAAAACAAGTGGTGCATGATGATAACTACTTCTTTTTTCTGCAATTTTTCTCGCATCATAAATGACACCATCTAATTGTTCGTAGGATGGATCGTGCTCTTCATCAATAATAATTAACCCTAAATGATCGATTGGTAAAAATACTGCGCTTCTCGTTCCTAAAATAATCGAGGCTTCATTAGATTGAATTTTTTTGTATTGATCATAGCGCTCACCTTTAGATAATGCGCTATGATAGATTGCTACATTTTTAAATCTTGACTTCAGTCTTTTTGCCATTGGAGCAATCAAGGTTATTTCTGGAACCAAAAATAAAACCTTCATGTTTTTTAAGATGATATGTTCCATGACTTCAATATAGACTTCTGTCTTCCCAGATCCTGTAATACCCTTTAGCAAGAAGGTCTTACGCTTTTTAACTGATTTTAAAATTTCGGTTTTTGCATGTTCTTGTTCATCTGTTAAAACAACTTTTTTATCTTCCAAATCGAAATGATGTTTGATATCTCTAAAAACAGCTCTTTCGGATGGTATTAGAACTTGGTGTTTAACAAGTGTAGAAATAGTTGAAGCAGATACTCCTACATCTAACATTTCTTTTCTTGAAACTTCTTCATTATCTAAAAAGAAATCTAATACAGTCTGATACACTTCAATTCGATGATACTGATGATCTAAATTTAGAGTATATATCGTTTCTGTTTTTTCAGACCCTTTTTCTTTAATAACTGTTTCGACTGATATAATTTTTTGATCCTTAAGTCTCTTAAGTTTTGGATAATAGATTTGATCTTGTTGATTGAGATTCCATATTCCTTTTGTATTAAAAAAAGGTAGCAATTCATGAGGGCATTTCTTTTTATCTAATAGTTTAACGACCTTATGATAACTGACTAGCAACTCATTTGGAATAACTGTCGCGAAAACTTCACTATAAAGGCTAGGAGAATATTTTAAAATATCATTGATGATAACAAATAATTCCTCATCAATGGTAGGATAAGCATCAAGAACTTCTAAAATCATTTTGGTAGCATCTTGACTTTCTTTCATCAATTCAATAACATATCCTAATCTATTTTGATTACCAAATGGTACTAAAACACGCATGCCACGTTCCAAAAAAGCTCCATAAATTTCAGGAACGATATAATCGAATGAATGATTCACTTCTTGATGTTTGATATCGACAATGACCTTAGCGTACATGTTTTCACCCCCTTTATTATACCATTACACCTACAAAAAAAGTAACCTAGGTTACTTTATTGTTTTTAGAATCTGGTCAATATGATTACCATAAGCAAGTGCTTCATCATATTTAAATATTAAATCAGGAATCTTTCTAATGTTTTTTATTTTTTTAGCTAGTTCCATACGAATTGTTACTTTAGATTCTTCAATAGACACCTTTGATTTTTCAATAATCTTAGGATCATCAGATAAAATCGTGTAATAGATGGTTGCAAATGAAACATCTTTAGTCACTTTGACTTCTGTTAAATTGATATAACCAAAGCTTTTATCTTTAACTTCTTGATTGACAATAGATGCTAGTTCTCTTTGAATTAAACTAGCTAGGCGATCTGTTGTAATTGACATATTAGTCTACCTCAACTTCCTTCATTTGTGATGCTTCAATAACGTCTCCCACTTTAAGATCATTAAAATTTTCAATGGAAAGACCACATTCATAACCGTACTTGACTTCCTTAGCATCATCTTTAAATCTCTTCAATGATGCAAGTTTGCCTTCATAGACAACAACTGAATTTCTTAAGACGCGAACTAACGCATCGCGTTTGATCAATCCATCAGTTACATAACAACCTGCAATTGTACCAATCTTAGAGACTTTGAAAATATCTCTTATTTCTGCAGTTCCTGTAACGATTTCTTCAAATGTTGGTGCAAGCATACCTTTTAGAGCTGCTTCAATATCTTCTTGAACACGGTAAATAATGCTATAAAGTCTAATTTCAACACCTTGTTGGTCAGCGACTTGTTTAACTGCAGCTGAGGGTCTAACATTAAATCCAATAACGATTGCACTAGAAGCTGAAGCAAGTGTAACATCACTTTCTGTGATTGCTCCAACTGAAGATCTTACAACATTGACGTGGAATCCTTTAACATCAATGTGCTCTAGTAAGCCTTTAAGTGCTTCAATAGATCCTTGAACATCACCTTTGATAATGATATTTAGTTCTTTTTCAGTAGATTCAATTTCACCAAACATTGAGTCAAGTGAAGTTTTCTTAACAGCTTTCGATTCTGTATCTTTAACTCTAGATTGACGCTCATTAGCGATATCTCTAGTTACTCTTTCATCTTTGAAAGCCATAAAGATATCACCAGCTTGAGGAACTTCATTCAAGCCTGTAATTTCAATAGGTTGTGAAGGGATCGCTTCGTTATATCTCTTCTTTAAATCATCTTGCATCGTTCTAACTTTTCCATAGGTGTTACCAATAACGATATAGTCACCCACGTGAAGCGTACCAGTTTCAACAATTAAAGTTGCAACTGCACCACGACCTTTATCCAATTGAGCTTCAATGACTGTACCTTTAGCTAAACGCTTAGGATTCGCTTTAAACTCTTCAATTTCACTAATCAATTGAACAACATCTAATAATTCTTCTAACCCTTGTTTTTTAAGTGCTGATACATGAACAAACGGTGTTTTACCACCCCATGCTTCTGGAATTAATCCGTGTTCTGACAATTCTTTCATCACACGGTCTGGATTTGCTGATGCTTTATCCATTTTGTTCACTGCAACAACAATAGGAACCTTAGCTGCTTTCGCATGATCCAATGCTTCAATCGTTTGAGGCATAACACCATCATCTGCTGCAACAACTAAAATAACGATATCTGTAACTTTCGCTCCACGTGCACGCATTTCAGTGAAAGCGGCATGTCCTGGAGTATCGATAAAAGTAATTGGTTCTCCACTACGAATAACTTGATAAGCACCAATATGCTGAGTAATTCCACCAGCTTCTCCTTCAACGACTCTTGATTTACGAATCGCATCGAGTAAAGTTGTCTTACCATGGTCAACGTGACCCATAACTGTGACAATCGGAGGTCTTTTCACCATATCTTTTGGATCATCAACTAATTCCATTTCATCATAACGTGTAACATCGGTGATGACTTCATCTTCTACTTTATATCCTTCATCAAGTGCAATGACTTCAATCGTATCTCTATCAATAACTTGATTGATGCTTGCCATTAATCCTAATTGCATTAATTTTTTAATCATTGCTGCATTACTTAAACCTAGTCCTAATGCTACATCTGCAACATTCATTTCTGGTCTATAAATAAATATGCGTTCTCCTACTGCCTTTGGTGCTGTAGGTCTTACATCCCTTTTAGGATAATTTGTTTGTTTTTTTACATCAAACTTTTTCTTAGCTGTACTATTATTACTGTTAAACTTCTTTGGTGCTGGCATAAAATCACTTCCTTCTCTTGTCCATCAATAATTGACTAAACCCCCTATCGGTTATTCCAATCACTTTGATGTCGTCTTTGCCTAGTGCATTTGATATTTCAAATGACGATAATTCTTCAATAACCTCTACCTGATAGGTTTTAGCCTTGTCATAAACTTTTTTCTTTGTTGTATGTGATGCATCAGTTGCCATGATGATTAACGATAACTTCCCATTTCTGAGTGCTGTAATCGTCACATCAGTACCAACTGTTACCTTCTTAGCTCTACGTGCTAATCCGATTAAATTATTCATTAGCAATTTTTAGCAGTTCTTCATATATTTCATCTGGAACTGTAACCTCAAGTTTACGGTCAAGAGCTTTATTTTTCTTTGCTAGTAAAATAACTTCTTTACTGAGTTTTAAATATGCACCACGTCCAGGAGCTTTTCCAACTAAATCGATAGAAACGACACCTTCTTTGGTTGCTGCAATTCTAACTAAAGATTTTTTAGGTAAAACTTCTTTAGATACAACACATGTTCTTAATGGTATTTTTTTGACTTTTGTCACTGACATCACCCTTTCTTAAGGATTATAAATTAATATAGGATGCCTTCGCCTTGAGCCATTTCTTCAGACTTAATATCGATGCTCCAACCACATGCTTGAACAGCGAGCTTAACATTTTGTCCCAACTTACCAATAGCAAGTGAGAGCTGATCATTTGGCACGATAGCAAGCGCATTTTTTTCTTTTGGATTGACTCTAGTCACTGCAATAACTTCAGCAGGCTGAAGTGCATTTGCAATTAACTCTTTTTCATTATCACTCCAACGGAATAAATCGATTTTTTCATCAGATAAAGCTTTAACGATTTCCCGTATTCTTGAACCACCTTCACCAACGCAAGCCCCAATAGGGTCTACCTTTGGATCATTTGATTTTACACCAATTTTTGAACGGTCTCCTGGGTCACGTGAAATTCCCATGACTTCGATAATTCCATCTTTGATTTCTGGAATAAAGCTTTCTAAAAGACGAATGATTAATGATGGATGTGAACGAGAGACGAAAACTTTTGGCCATTTTGTCTTCATTTCAACATCAGATACATAAACTCTAACATAGTCGCCTACATGGAATTTGTCTTTAGGTAATGCTTCTTTCTTAGGCAGTAAAGTTGTTAAGTCTTTACCTATGTCTAAGCGGTAATGCTCATCTGCAACATCGATGACACGTGCAGAAATCATTTCGTGTTCGAATTTCTTGAAATGCTTGTATAAATTCTCTTTTTGCATGTTGATTAATGTTTCATTCAGTCTACTCTTAAAATCACGCACAGCAAAATGTCCAAAATCTTTTGGATCAATCTTTTCTTCGATGACATCACCGACCTTAGCACGTGAATTGATTGCTTTCGCTTCATCAATTAAGATTTGTGAGTAGTTCTTGTCTGCATCCATTGTATATTCTTCAACAACTAGATGTTGTTTATAAACAAGAATTTCGCTTTTTTCTTCTTTGATTTCTACTCGGCATGAACGCACATCATGTGCCTTCTTGCAACCAGCGATCATTCCTTGAACAAACGCTTCTAATACTTGGTCATGCGTTAATTCTTTTTCATCAGCAACCGCTTCAATGTTTTTAAAAAATTCTTTACTGATCATGATATCCTCCTAAAACTTGATGGCTGTACGCATTTTTTTTGCGTCATCAAACTTGATTTCAATTTTTCTTATACGACCTTTTTCATTAATCTCTAATATTAGTATATCATCTACGAATGAAACCAGTGTACCTAAGCCTTTAAATTTTTGTGATTCTAAATACATATATTTGCCTACTGCTTTAAAAAGATCTTCTTTTTTCTTTAAAGGTCTTTCTGCACCAACTGATGACAATTCTAAAAAATAATCTGGATCCATGTCATCATCGGAAAGTGTTTCTATATATTCGAGATGTATCTTTTCAAGATCATTGATATCAATAGAATCTGTATCTATTAATATCTCAACAATCTTTTCACCATACTCTTTTTTAGTTCTTATCGAATAGATAGAGAGTTCACTTTTATTTAATATAGGTATTAATTTTTCTTTCATTTTTTCTAAATTCATATTGACCTCAATAAAATGAGTGGAAATCATCATCCCACTCATGTTTAGGTCTTCATTATAACATTTATTCTATAAGAATTCAATTTTTTTAGGTCGTTTTTCAAGGAAATATAACGACTTCTTTATTTTATTGCGAATTATTTGCAAATAGAGTTTAATATGCTATACTATAAATGCGAATTGTTCGCAACAAGGAGATATGTATATGAAAAAATTTGCAAGTATTACATTATTAATTATAACACTGTTTGTCCTTGCTGCTTGTGGTGATAGTAAGAAAGCTGATATAGTAACGACTATGTTTCCCCAATATGATTTTGCACGACAAATCGTAAGCGATAAAATGACTGTGAGTTTACTCATTCCACCAGGAGCTGAAATACACGACTATGAAGCTACTAGCAAAGATATGGTAGCCATTAAAGAATCCAAACTATTCATTTTTACAAGTTTAGAAATTGATTCTTGGATTAATGATGAAACATCTATTGGTGGAGAAAACACAATCGTTTTAAACCTTTCCACTGCTTATGAACTCATGGAGCATGAAGATCATGACCATGCAGTAAATCATTCTAATCTTTTATATAACCTTGCTGGAGATGATCATGACGATGAAGAAGAAAACAGAATCCATTATTGGACAGATCCTACAACAGCAATGCAGTTAATTGAAGCTATTTTAGAAAGTATTATTGAAATTGACCCTGAAAATGCAGCTTTCTATACTGCAAATGCACATGCATACATAGAGGTCATAGAAGAAATCCATCATGAACTAGATGAATATTTAAGAGTTTATGCTGATTCTACTATATATTTTGCTGGACATAATGCTATGGGTGCATTTGCTGCAAGATACGATTTACATATTGAATCATTATTTACAGATTTTAAACCAGACGCTGATCTAACAAGCGCTGAACTCATTAACTTCGTCAATGAAGTTAAAACTGCAAATACAAGTTATCTATTTATTGAGGAATTGGTTGAACCTAAAGCAGCTAACAAAATTAAAGATGAACTCGCTAAAGACAACTTCACATTAAACTTATTGGTCTTACATGGATATCACAATGTTTCAAAGACAGAATTGGAGGATGGAGTTACATACAGTTCCTTACTACAAATGAATTTTGATCATTTAAAAATCGTACTGAATGGCACTTCGATATAGATATGATTGAATATAAAGATGTATCGGTTTCATTTGGAAAATTTATAGCGCTTCATGATGTTAATTTTAAACTAAATAAGGGTGATTTCCTACATATTGTTGGACCAAATGGTAGCGGTAAAACAACTTTGGTCAAACTATTGGTCGGCTTATTAAAGCCAACCAATGGTAATATCGTCAACTCTAGTTTAAGAATGGGATATCTACCTCAAAAGTTAAACACAAAAACCAATATGCCAATGACAGTTAGAGAGGTCATTTATAGTGGATTTGCTAAACAAAAACTTATTCCTTCTAAAAGCGATTGTGATTTAATCACTTTTTGGTTAGATTTGATGGAGATACCTCAATTATATAACGAGAGTATGGCTTATCTCTCGGGTGGACAACAACAAAGAGTTTTTATCATTCGTGCTTTAATTTCAAAACCAGACTTACTTATACTTGATGAACCAACATCTGCATTAGATCCATCATTTAGAGAAAAATTTTATCAATTGCTATACAAGCTACAACAAGAAAATCAAATGACAATTATTCACGTTACTCACGATTTAACAGATGCTGTAAAAGAAGATTGCTTAACGATGTATGTCGACCAAACCGTAAAATTCTTTGGCAGTTATAAGGCATTTCATTCATTTGAGCATAGGGGGGCATCATCATGATTGATTTCTTGCAATATGAATTTATTCAAAATGCTTTAGTTATTGGTATTGCCTTAGCATTATCTGCAGCACTTCTATCACCATATCTTGTCTTAAATCAACAAGCGATGATAGCAGATGGACTTGCCCATGTCAGTTTTGCTGGTATCATTTTAGGAGTATTACTATCTGGTGAACCATTATATATTGCAATACCTTTTGTAATACTTGCATCACTACTGATTAAATATCTTTCTCAAACAAAAACGATTAACGCTGATGCTGCGATAGGACTTGTCTCATCGGTATCATTTGCAATAGGACTTATTCTAGTTAAAAAAGGGCAAGGCTTTAATATCTCTATAGAGAGTATGCTTGTTGGAAACATCTTTACAGCAACAACTGCTGATATGGTTTTATCGATAGTGATTACTGTATTAATAACTGTCTTTGTATTGGTTTTTTACAGAAAACTATTTATGATTACATATGATCAAAATTATGCTAAATTCTCAAAAGTGAATGTTCAAATACTAGGTTATCTCTTAGCAGGATTGACAGCATTCTTCATCGTTATTGGTGTAAGAACAATTGGTACATTATTGATTTCAGCGCTTGTTGTCTTTCCATCAGTCATTGCAAGTCAACTTACCAAGAGTTTCAAAAACACATTATTATTTGGAATTATCTCATCATTTGTGATTGTCGTTATGGGGATATTTATCGCACACCCGTTAGAAATACCTGTTGGGTCAACTATTGTTGTCATCTATGCTTTATTACTTTTGATTATATTTATTATCAAATTCATATTAAGGAGAAAATAAACATGAGAATGACAAAACAAAGAAAAATGATTTTAGAACTTCTCGCAAAAACAGAACAACCTAAAAGTGCAGAAATGATTCTTCTAGAACTTCCTGACCGCACAATGAATTTATCAACTGTATATAGAACATTAGATACATTTTTTATTCAAGGACTTGTATCCAAGAGTAATATGAAAAATACAGCTTATTACTACATCAATAAAAAAGATCATCATCATTATATGATTTGTCTAGGATGTCAAAAAATGTATGAAATTGACTGTCACCTAGATCATATTGCAGATCAAGTCGCTAAAGAGCATCATTTTAAAATCACACATCATGACATGACAGTTTATGGATATTGTGAGCAATGTCAATTGAATCAAGAGTAAAGAGATGAACCGGTGCGTTAACGTATCGGTTTTCTATATTCAAAATAAGACCTTTATGTTATATTAAAACTAAACGAACATTATGGAGGATATATCTTTGAAAAAACATTACTTCAGTTTAGATTTTCTAAGAGGTCTTGGGATTTTTATGGTTCTCGTATTGCATACAGCTTTCTATTTTTATAAGGATATCTATGATGTTGACCTAGATAACCCGTCACTTATTATTACTTTAATTGGATTCCTTTTAATGTTTGCAGGGTTATTCGCGATGATTTCTGGAGTATCCCATACCGTTTCTTATTTGAATCATTTGGATGAAAAGAAAAATAATAGAACACAATATATGATGATCAGTGGAATTTTATTGTTAATCATCGCATATCTATATTTCATCTTTACAGGTCCTGGAATTATCCTTTTTGAGTCAAGAGATATGGACGAGAGTTTATTCGTTTCTTTCATCAATAGCGGTAGATTTCAAAACTTAACTTTGACTAGAATACTTTATGTGGATAGTTTAGTTATGCTTGGTATGAATGTCATATTATTAGGGGTATTATTAAAACTTATCAAAAAACATTTAAATAATCCAAAGATTGTGAATTATCTTCTTGCAGGTGCAACTCTTTTTATGATTTTATCCTATATTAGAATTCCTTTGTATAATGTTTACTTACTAGCTCTAGATAATAATCAAATGGGAGTCGTATTACTTCTAAACTGGTTTGTAGCTAAGAATAATCCAATACTACCTTTCTTTGCATTTGCATTGTTTGGTGCTTGGATTGGATTAATGATTTATCATCTTGATTTTAAATCGATGAAAAAAAGAGTACTTATTGTTGCTGGAGCATATTTGATTATTGGTATATTAGGCTATATATTAGCACCAGAAACAATGCTAGAACGCTCAATTGATCCAACATGGTATTTTATTATGGTTATCCAAATCGGATTATTCTTATTTATGATTCTTTTCGCATATCAAGTCTATGATCGAAATGAAACTAAGAAAAATATGGTTTCAATCTTTATTTCGAGATTTGGTGTAGCTGGTTTAACTGTATTCTTTATTGAATCTGTTGTAAGTGCACTTCTATTTAAGTTCATCAATCTATTTTTCAATTTTAGTCTCGGCATTCCTGGGGCTATGCTCTACGGTTTATCTTTAGCTATTATTTGGGGATTCATTCTTTACTTTTGGCAAAAGAGACAATACAAGTATGGTATTGAATGGATTCATTCCTCTATTTTAAATCAATTCGGAAGAAGTTCTAAGCTTCAAAAACTGAAAGGAGATCTAGATGATTCAATCGATTCATGATTATATACTCTTAAAAAAACATCAAAAAAAGTATAGTGAAGAGAAAATCAAAAAGTTACAATTCATATCTATCAAAAAAATGATTGACTATGCAAAATTAAACAGTCCTTTTTATGCAGAAAAATATAAAGATTTATCATTTAATGATCTAACCGATATCAAAAAATTTCCGATCATCAATAAATCAATCATGATGGAGAACTTTAGTACACTTAATACATGTGGAATAGATAAAGAAGATGTCCTGGCTTATGCAGTTGAAAAAGAATTAAATAAAGATTATCTGGGGTATTATCAAGGACTTTATGTTATCGGATTATCCAGTGGTACTTCTGGAAATAAAGGCATATATATAACACCTAAAAAGATGACCAAAAGACTTCCAGCAGTCTTTCTAGCAAGAAGTGGATTGTCACTATTAGACCTACCTATGCGAATACTTTTTTGTTTACGTGTTTTTTCTCAAGGGTTTAACGATATCAACGCTCCAATGATGAAGCTCAGCTATTTGTCCACGATGACTCCACCAATATCAATCATTCATACGTTGAATGAAAAGAAAATTAATATCTTGATGGCTCCACCATCATTAATTCGCTTCTTAGTTCCCTTAAAAAACGAAATAAAAATAAAACTTAAAAAAATAGTCACTTACGCCGAAGTGCTAACCTTAGAAGATAAACATTTATTTGAAGAGACTTTTAAAACAAAAGTTATTGAAATCTATCAAGCTTCTGAAGGGCAAATGGCATCTGCTTGCTCAAAAGGTAAACTTCATATCAATGAAGATTTAGTATATGTAGAACTCTATGATGAGAATCACCAAGAAATTACGAAACCTCATCTTGTAGGACATCAAATGATTGTAACAAACTTGATTAATTTTGCTCAACCTTTAATTCGCTATGAAATGAACGATATGATTGTTTTAGATGAACCATGTAGCTGTGGTTCACATTTTAGAACTATTGAAAGAATTATCGGTAGAAGAGATGATTTGCTCTACTTCTATAATCTGCAACATGAAAAGAAATATGTATTTCCTGATCTTTTTGCTAGATGGATCATTACAACGAGTGATTTGATTAGAGAGTTTCAAGTTCGTCAAGATGAAATTGGTCATATCATAATCACTATAGATGCTCCGCTTGACTTTGAAGTTCTTCTTTTGGAGGAAAGAGTCCATAAAGAACTAGAAGAACTTCATTTATCAGCAAAGATAGCTATTGAAATAAAACCCATTCAATTGCCTAAAGATAAAAACAAGTATAAACGCTTTATAACTGAAAACATAGATAAGAAAGAGGTATTTTGATGACTGAACAACAAAATGTGCTCCATATTAGTAAAAAAGCTTTTCTAAATGTTGTTTATATTTTACTTGGTTTAATCCTAATCGCTGGCATTTTAACGCTTTTCATACCTTCTGGAAACTATTTAAGAGATGCTGAAGGCAACGTCATTGCAGGTAGTTTTACTTATCTAAGTGATGTAAGTTATCCATTTTGGAGATGGTTTACAGCTCCAATAGAAGTTCTATGGGGTGTAGATGCACTTAATATTATCGTTATTGGTTTATTTCTAATTATATTAGGTGGAGCATTTGCAGTCATGGATAAAACAGGCGGAATATTAGTTGTTATCAAAAAATTGATTGAGAGATTTAAAAATAATAAGTATTTGTTACTGAGAATGGTTACCTTAATTTTTATGTTATTTGGTGCGTTCTTTGGTATTTTCGAAGAGTCTATGGCACTTCTCCCAATCTTAATCATATTGTCTCTATCGATGGGTTGGGATACATTGACAGGAATTGGAATGTGTTTGCTCGCTGCAGGATTTGGTTTCGCATCTGCAGTCACCAATCCGTTTTCAATAGGGATTGCATCGACGCTTGCAGGAACTAACATTTTAAGCGGTGCGCTTTATCGAATATTTGTTTTTATCATAATGTATTTATTATTATCAACCTTTTTAGTTAGATATGCTAAAAAAATAGAAAGTAACCCCTCTTCTTCAATGACTTATGAAGCTGATTTAAATAAATCAAAGGAATTTGACTTGAATCAAAACTTACCATTTTCAAATGAGAAAACCATATTCAAATCATTTATGTGGATGTTCATCATTTTATTTGTAGGTATTATTGGTGCAGGACTTGCTGAGTTATTCTTTGATTTATCGATACCTTCAATTCCAATTATGGCTATTATCTTTTTGTTTGGTGGATTCATTGCTGGAATGATTGTTTCAAAGAGTATCAAATTTACCGCTAAAACGTTCTTTAGTGGCATGATGAGTGTAGCACCAGCATTTGTCTTAATCATGCTAGCAGTCAGCGTTAAGCACATTATTACAGAGGCTATGGTGATGGATACCATTTTATATTATCTAGCAAATCTTTTAGATGGAAGATCTGCGATTGTTGGAATTCTATTCATTTATCTTTTAGTGCTTATTATTCAATTCTTTATAGGTTCAGCATCTGCAAAGGCTTTTCTGATAATGCCGTTACTACTTCCTTTAGTATCGTTAATTGGTATAAGTAAGGAACTTGCTATACTAGCCTTCGTCTTTGGAGACGGTTACACGAATGTTATTTTTCCTACCAATGGAGTGTTACTGATAGGTTTATCAATTGCTGGAGTCAGTTATGGGAAATGGTTTAAATTCACCTATAAGCTGCAGTTGATCACACTCGCTCTTACAGTAATTTTTCTAGTGATTGCTACAATGATTGGATACTAAAATAGTTAATCGAATCAAAAAAAGGATGAATCCAATAGATTTCATCCTTTTTCTTATCTAGTTCTTCTAAATTAATTCCACTTTCTTGGATCATCTTTGATGGTATCCAAGAATTGTACATCTTTTTCATCCATCTTAAAATCAACTTGTGAATTTTCAATAATACGATGTTCCTTCGTTGATTTTGGAAGTGGTGCAGTTCCCTTTTCGATGCAATAACGAATACATATTTGTGCAGGAGTTTTTTTATATTTTTCTGCCATTTTAATAATATGTTCATTTGATAATGCATATCCAATTGCTAGTGGTGAATAAGCTTCGACCAAGATATTGTGTTCTTTGCAGAACTTATCTGTTTCTGCTTGATTGTTACCAATGAAGAATGCGATTTGATTTGCATGAGGAACAATTTCACAATTGTCCATAATGTTTTTTAAATCTTTAGAATCGAAGTTAGATACTCCAATAGCTCTTACCTTTTTTTCTTTATAAACTTTTTCCATTGCTTTGTAAGCTTGCACATTTCCTTCTCTGCAATCCTTACCAATTTCATTCCATGGCCATGGAGCGTGAATCAAATATAAATCAAGATAACCTAAATCAAGTTCTTTCATCGTTTGTTCAAAAGCAGCTAATGCTTCATCATAACTTTTAATATGAGATGGTAATTTGCTCGTTACAAATATTTCTTCTCTTGGAATACCTGAATCTCTAATTGCTTGACCGACTGAAGCTTCATTTCTGTAAGCTGCAGCTGTATCAATATGACGATATCCATTTTTAAGTGCCATTGTTACAGACTCGTATGCGATATCTCCACTAGGAACCTGCCATGTTCCAAAACCAATCTTTGGCATCAATACGCCATTGTGTAGTTTATAAGTATCTGTTAATGTTTTCATATTTTCATTCCTCCTATACTTTATTATACCAGTTTAAAAGAAAAGGATGCAAATCGCATCCCTAAATTTCTATTTTTGTTTTAACAATCTCAACTGCATATTAATACCATATGATGCAATCCCCATTAAGATAATACCAACTATAGTACTTAACAACTTTGGATCTACTGTAATGATTGAAGGTAGAATCATGTTAACGATATAAACAAAGAAATATCCATAAAGTAAATATCGGATTAAATTCATTTCTTTTGGTAGCATGACAACAATTCTTAAATCTTCTTTTTTATAAAGTATAAATCCGTACACTGCGAATGCAATCAACACACCCAATAAGACGAAATTAATCCATCCCAAAGTTTCACCTAGATATGCACCGACAATGATGTTTGCACCCATGATGAAAAACACGATAAATAACAATAATTGAATAACAAGACTTTTACGATAAACGTTCATTTTTTAACACTCCTTTGTGATTTTTTTTTATAATTTAATGTTATACTAAATATGAAATGAGGTAGAACTATGAAAAAAGCTGTGTATCCAGGAACATTTGATCCTCTAACGATTGGACATTTAGATATTATCAAACGTGCATCACGATTTGTTGATGAGCTTCATGTTGTAGTTGCTGACAACTACAAGAAAATCCCTACTTTTACTACTGATGAACGTATTGATATGATTACACGTGTTACAGCAGATATACCTAATATTATTGTAACATCTACTACTGATCTTGTAGTGCGTTATGCCCAAAAAAATGATATTGATTTAATGATTCGAGGACTTAGAAATATTCCTGATTATGAAAATGAATATGCACTTTATCAATTTAATAGAAACTTAAATCGAAATATTGAAACAATTATATTATTCCCATCTTCTAGAAACCACTTCGTTTCATCATCTGCGATTAAAGAACTTATCATTCATCATGCAGATATATCTCCATATGTTCCAAAAGAAATAATTAAAGATGTCCAAGATAAACTACGTCCTAAATTAGACCAATCAACTTAAAAAAATCGTAAAGCTGATCTTCCTTGATATGAGGAGCAATATGATCGGCTTTTTCTTTTAATTCTATAAATCTTGTGTTGTCCATAGCAATTCCGATATCTGCCATCTCTATCATTTGGATATCGTTTGCTCCATCTCCTACACAAATAAGTCTAAAATCTTTTTCATGCTCAATTGCTTTTTTAATACCGTATGCTTTATTCATAAAGGGGTAAATAAAATCTGCACCACCTTTATGCCATGGGTATATTTGAAACTTAGGCATCTTTTTAGCAATATCATAAAGTTTATCTTCGTGATCTGCGAATAACCATAATTGGTAAACCTTGTTTTTAAGGTGAAACTCTTCGTCAACCTTTGGAAATATTCCACGAAGTGCTTTCATGCCATAACTAACACGTTCATCCCAATAATTGACTGCTTCATCATGAATACCAACCATTCCAACATTAAAATCATTACCCTTAGTAATCTCTAACACTTCATTGATATCTTCATTAAGAATTGGTTGTTCAAATACCATTTCATCATTCTTGTAGATGACTGAACCATTAATGAGTACTTTATATGTGAATAAATATAATAGGTCTTGTATAATCTCTAATTTCTTTAGACCTCTACCAGTAGCAAGCCCCAAGATGACATCTTCTTTTTCAGATAATTCTTTCAAAAGCTTGACTGTTTGGATTGGAACCATGCCCAATGTATTATTATACAAGGTGTTATCTACATCGAAGAATATAATTGTTTTCATGCGCCACCTCTAAAATATTATAGCATATTATGTATTACACTACCATTTTCCTAAGTTTTATTATACAATAGATATGAAATATTCGCTGCTGGAGGATTAAACAATGAAAAATCCGTTACTTAATACCGGTGAACTCGGCATTTTTGCACTAGGGGGACTCGGAGAAGTTGGAAAAAATACATACATCTATGAAATAGAAGATCAAATTTTTATTGTAGATGCGGGAATTCTTTTTCCTGATGAACACTTATTAGGAATTGACTACGTCATTCCTGATTATACATACTTAGTTGAAAACCAAGATCGTATCGTGGGTCTTTTTATCACGCATGCTCATGAGGATCACATAGGTGGTATACCTTATTTACTTAAAAAGATTAACGTACCAAAGATTTATGCTGCAGGGATCGCTGTAGATTTTATTGAATATAAGTTATTAGAGCATCCTGACATTAAAGCACCACAAATTGAAGAATATAAGAGTTATTACAAGTATCAGTTTAAGAATGTTGAATTATCATTCATTAGAATGAATCATTCCATTCCTGATATGTTTGGCTTCGTTTTCAGAACACCTCAAGGAATATTATTCCATACAGGAGACTTTAAAATAGACTTTACACCTGTAGGACCTAGTTGTGAGTTTGATAAACTCGCAGCAATTGGTAGTGAAGGTGTGCTTTGTATGATGTCTGACTCTACAAATGCTGAACGTGATGAATTGATTCAATCAGATAGCAAGATTGGTAAATCAATCAATGAATTATTTTCAAGAATGCCAGGAAGAATCATTATTGCTACATTCGCATCCAATATGTATAGAATTCAACAGATTATCGAATCTTCTGTTTTAAATGGTAGAAAAGTAGCTGTTTTTGGTAGAAGTATGGAACGTGCGATTGAAATCGGTATGCAAACAGGTTACATTAAAGCACCAAAAGATACGATTGTAAATAATGAGCAGTTTAATAGATTAAAACCTCATGAACTGACTATACTTGTTACTGGTTCACAAGGTGAACCGTTAGCTGCACTTTCAAGAATCGCGAATGGTTCACATCGTCAAGTTAAGGTTTTACCAAAAGATACTGTTATCTTCTCTTCTTCTCCAATTCCTGGAAATCAAGAAGGAGTTAACCGTACAATCAATAAATTATTTAGATTAGATGTTGATGTCATAACACATGGTCCACTTGCAGATACCCATACATCGGGTCATGGAGCACAACAAGATTTAAAACTTGTTTTATCTTTAGTGAAACCAAAAATGTTTATCCCAATTCATGGTGAGCATCGCATGCAAAAACATCATAGAGAACTTGCTATAGATTGCGGAGTGAATCCTAAAAACATTTTGATATTGGATAACGGTGATGTTGCTGCAATTACTGCAGATACGATTAGACTTGCTGGTAAAGTTACTAGCGGTGAAGTCTATATTGATGGTACTGGTATTGGTGATATCGGAAGTATTGTTATTAAAGAAAGAAAACTATTATCTGAAGAAGGATTATTTTCTGTCATTCTATCGATTAATTCTACAACAAAAAAACTTGTCAATGAACCCACAATTATATCTAGAGGTTTCATCTATATGAAGGGTAATGAAGAGATTACTCAATCACTAGCAAATGAAGCGAAAAAGATTACTCAAATTGAGTTGAATAAGAAATTATACAACGAACTCAATTTGAAACAAGCAGTTATTGATCATTTGAATACAAAAATATTCGAATTAACACAAAGAAAACCACTTGTTATTCCTGTCGTGGTTGACTTGAAAGCTTAAAATATTATAGTATATTATAGAAAATGCGAACTCAGCATGAGCTCGCATTCTTTTTTACATGTAATCTAAAAATGAGTCAAATACATATTTCGTAACTAGTGCATCATCTTTCGCATCATGTTCCTGTACAAAATCAACTTCAAAGTATGTCTTGTATGCTTTAAACAATCCCAAATCATCTTTTAAATTATAATAGTCTTTATGTAATTTAAGTAAATCTATAAAATCATAATCATTGGTTAACTTTTCTTTTTCATGAATTTCATAAGAATCATTTAAAGCTGTTAAGTCGTTTTTACCCCAAACCACAAGTTTAGGTTGGTATTTTTTAACTAGTTTTTCTAGGTTACTATAAAAGTAGTCATATGGAGTTGCATCCATAAAGAATTGCTCTTCATCAAGTTTTAAGAATTTTTTTGTGCGTTTTGATAATGTTGTTCTTTCTTTGGGAAGCACATAATAACCATCAGAATGGATGATAGGACCTCTAGCTTCAGCTAAAACATATCCAACTTGGATAATTTCAGGTTTAAAATCTGTATCATGATATCCAGGCATCGTCATTTCAAAATCAATAAATAGGTAATATTTATGTTTGTTTAAGACATCTCTCATATCATGTCTTAATTTAAATAGATCGTAGTGAACGATATAAGGACTAAGTGAAATAATTTGGTTAAAATGGGCAACTTGATAAAACGAGTATTTCCCAATTCTTTTCATTTTTGGTGCGATTTCAAAATCGATTAGTACACCTTTACTTAAATATGGAAAAAAAGTTTTGGATAAGCGGTTGGTTAAATAAAAACCAATCTTTCTACCATCATATATCATATAGAAGATTTTCTGTTTTTGATCGACGCTGTGTATAATTCTTTTCATGTTAATTCCTCTTTCAACTTTTTAGCAATCTCTATCGGTATACCTAGCTCTACTAAGGTTTCTTCACTTGCATTTCTAATATCTTCAATGCTTGAGAAGTGGCTTAAGAGAGCCTTTTTTCTAATAGAACCGATTCCTTTGATATCATCAAGTGGTGATGAGATTGCTTTCTTATTTCTAGTGGATCTATGGAAGTCAATTGCGAACCTGTGAACCTCCTCAGAAATCTTTAACAAAAGTTTATAAACTTCACTTTGCTTGAGTAATGGAATGACTTCATTTTGATAAACTAAAGCTTCAAGGCTGTGTGTTTTATCTTTCTTTAATCCAGCAATTTTAATCTTGATTCCAAGGCTATCTAAAATCTCTTGTGCTGCAGAAAGTTGACCTTTTCCACCATCAACTAAGATTAAATCTGGAAATGGCTTATTTTCTAAAAGTAACTTCTGATATCTTCTATAAGTTACTTCTTTCATCGCTTGATAATCATCGTTTGTTGTCGTTTGTAAGTGATACTTGCGGTAACTTTTTCTTTCAAAATCACCATCTCTAAATACGACAAGTGCTGATATTGGTGCAGTTCCGAAGAGCTGTGCATTATCAAAAATTTCAATATAGTTTACCGGATGCTTAATGAGTTCTGCTAAATCTTCTAGTGCTCTTTGTTTTTTCTCATCTTTATGGCGATATAGCATATAGTGATGTTCTAAATCGTAATCTGCATTTTTGGAAGCGAGTTCTGTGATCTTCTTCTTATCTCCCTTTTGAGGAATCAATGCTTTCTTACCAAAATAGGGCTCGACATCTGCCCACTTGAATCTGTCACTAAATATTAACTCATCAGGTGTAATCAACTCATAGAATTGTTGAAGATATGAAAATACAGCTTCCATAACTTCTCCAACATATGCAAATACGACTTGATGATGATCTATTAATTTACCTTGACGCATCATGAGTATTTGAAGAGAGATATCATCTTTAGAGAATGCATAACTAATCGCATCTCTATCTTTAAAATCATTTAAATTGATAATTTGTTTTTCTGTTGTCGCTTCAATATGGTTAATCATGTCTCTAAATTCTATTGCTTTTTCATAAGCCATATCTTCAGAGGCTAAAACCATTTCGCGATTCAACTTATTTAAAACTTCTTTTGTATCCCCTTTTAAAAATTTAGTAATTTCAAGAACAGTATCCGTATAATCAACATCTTTTTTGATACATGGGGCTAAGCACTGTCCAATATGAAAATAAAGACATTCTTTTTTTGGTAGAGTCTCACATTTTCTTAAGGGATAGATTCTATTTAATAATCTAACAGTTTCTCTAGCTCCATAAGCATTAGGATATGGTCCAAAAACTTTTCCTTTGACATCTTTTTGTCTTACAACTTGAAGTTTAGGGTATTCTTCTTCAGTAATCTCAATATATGGATAAGTCTTATCGTCTATAAGTCTAATATTATATCTAGGTAAATATTGTTTAATTAAATTCATTTCAAGTATGAGTGATTCATGTTCACTGTTGGTAAGCACATATGAAAAATCACGAATCTCAGAAACTAGTCGAGTCGTTTTTTCGTTGTGTGCTCCTGTAAAATAGGTCTTCACACGATTCTTTAAATTCTTCGCTTTACCAACATAAATGACTTCGTCATTACTATTTTTCATTAAATAGCAACCTGGTTCAGTTGGTAATAACGATATCTTGTCTTTTAAATTCACAAATAATCACCATTAATATTGTATCATATCTTGTAACTAGCTCATTTGAAAAAGGTTAATGCCAAATAAAAAAGCGATTGCTCGCTTATCTATTAGGATTCAAAATCAATTTTTACTTTTCCATCTAGAATTTCTTCTAGTGCAATGCCAATCGATTTCACACATTGTGTATCTTCGACTTTTAATTTTTCTGCTTCGATGATTTGTGCAACTTTACTTGCTGCATATACCAATTTGTATTTAGAATCAATCTTTGATAACAGTTTGTCAATCGATGGGTAACGCATACCGTCTTTGTTCTTTATCATTTTTATTTTTCTCCAATCATCTTAATATAGTTGTGAATTGTTCTTTCTGTCTTCGCATGTTCAGCACGTATAATTGCCATAATACGGTCAGCAGCATTATTGACTTCATCATTAACAACGATATAATCGTATTTATGAGCAAGTAAAAACTCTGATTCTGCTTTCTTCATGCGCTTTTCAATCATTTCAAGAGGTTCTGTACCTCTGTTTTTTAAACGTTCATATAAAGCTTTTTTCCCGGGTGGAACCAAGAAAACGAAAACAGCTTCTTTCATTTGTTTACGAACTTGAAGTGCACCTTCAACTTCTATTTCTAAAACAACTTCTTTACCATTATCAAGTTGTTCATCTACTTTATCACGTGGTGTTCCATAATAATTGCCGACAAACTCTGCCCATTCTAAAAACTTATTTTCTTTAATTCGTTTCAAAAATGTTTCTTTATCAACAAAGTAGTAATCGACCCCTTCAACCTCTCCTTGTCTAGGAGCTCTTGTTGTCATCGATACTGAATATACAAGGTCATGGTGAGGCATTTGAAATAATGCTCTTCTTACCGTTCCTTTTCCAACACCTGAAGGACCAGAGATAACGACTAATAATCCGCGTTCATTTAATTTCATGGGCTCCTCCTTATGCTTGATATTTATAATCTATTATATATGATAAACTGATGAGTGTAAATAGATTTGAAAATATTTACATGAAAAGAACGCTTACAGGAACAATTTTTCGTGTAATTATGTGATAAAATGATTTAGAGGTGGATTATGGCATTCGATGGGTTTTTTATATATCATTTGATTCAAGAACTAAACCAAAATCTTACAAAGGCTAGATTAGAAAAGGTCTATCAAAACGATGAATTTTCGTTTGTTTTTGTCTTTTATTTGCGTGGTGAAAGAAAGCATTTACAGATCTATTTGTCACCTAATCGATTTGGAATTCACCTATCCAAACATCCGACACAAAATCAAGCATCTTCTCAATTTTTAAACACTCTTAAAAAACATCTAGAAGGTGCAATCTTAGAAAATATTACACAATATGAGACAGATCGAGTTATCACTTTAAACTTTACTGTTTACGATTTTATAGATGGACCTGTAAGTAAAAAGTTGGTGTTTGAAGCGATGGGGAAACATTCAAATTTACTTCTTGTCAAAGACAAGACAATCGTTGATACTTTGAAGAAAATGTTTTTTGAAGAAGGAAGACAACTTTTACCTCAAGCAGAATTTGAGTATTTTCCGACGGACAAAAAGTCTTTTTTAGATATCGATTATAATCTTATTCATTCTCCAAAGGATTTAGTAGACCAATACATGGGTGTTTCACCTTTTATAGCAAAGTATCTATTTGAGCATCAAGTTCAACTAGAATCTATTGTATGCAAACCAACTAGAGATTTAACATCCAATAAAGATTATGTATTTGATCTATTTGACTCTTCACATGAGAAAAAATATTATCCCACCATTTCAGAGATGATTGACGATCAAAAAGAGGAGAAAAAAGTATCATTTTTATCCCATCAATTGTTTATCGATAAGCAACTCAAAAAATACGAGAAAAAGCGTATACAATACGAAGAAATGCTCCTTGAGGCTGAAGAAAAACTAAACCAAAGACACTATGGTGACTTAATCTATCAATCAGGTTTAGATTTAAATGAAAAGTATTCTTCAATTGAACTTGGGGGAGAAAACGTTGTTTTAGATCCGATGAAGACCTTAAATGAAAATGCACAAGAATTTTTTAAATATTATCAAAAAGGTAAAAGAGGTATGCTTCACATCCAAAATCAAATGAAACAAAATGATGAGTTCATCGAACTGTTTCAAGAGTTTAAAGGATACCTTAGCTTTGCAAGTCCTGATTCATTAAAAGATTTGGAAAAGGATTTAATTCCATTTGGTTATAAAGGTACTAAAATAAAAGTCGTACACTCTAAAAAAGTAAATAAACCAAACGTATTAAGGATTCAAGATCATGAAATCATATATACTATTGGAAAAAATAATCTTCAAAACGAATATATAACTCATGAACTCGCACAAAAAGATGATTACTGGTTTCATGTTAAAGACGCACCTGGAGCTCACTTGATTGTCAACACGAATAAACTTAATGAAGAAATATTACGAAAAGCTTGTATGTTAGCAGCTTACTTTTCAAGCCAAAGAGAATCATCTAGTATTCCTGTAGATTATACTCTGGTTAAAAATTTAAAAAAGATACCAGGTTTACCTGGATATAAGGTCTCTGTAAAAAATCAACAAACCATGTATATCGATATTGATATGGATAAAATTGCATCTTACTTAAAGAATGTCTAAGTTACTTCTAATTTAGACTTTTTTTAATATAAATACGCATATGATTTGATATAACTGTATAAAAGAGGTAAGATAAAGGTATAAATTATAGGAGGTACTATTATGACATACGAATTACCAAAACTAGGCTTTGCATATGATGCATTAGAGCCATTTATCGATGCTAAAACAATGGAAATCCATCATACAAAGCATCATCAAGCTTACATTACAAACCTTAACGCTGCATTAGAAAAACATCCTGAATTAAAAACACCACTAGAAACACTACTCGCTGATCTATCCTTAGTCCCAGCTGATATCCGTGGTGCTGTTCAAAATAATGGTGGTGGACATTTTAACCACACATTCTTCTGGCAACTACTTAAGGTTAACAACGGAGAAACACCAAAAGGTGCATTCGGAAAAGCAATTGACGATGCATTCGGTACTTTTGGAGCATTCAAAGAAGCATTCTCAAATGCTGCTAAAACAAGATTCGGTAGCGGATGGGCTTGGCTAATTGTAACACCTGAAAAATCTTTAAAGGTTTTATCTACTCCAAACCAAGATACACCACTAGCTGATGGAACACCAATTTTAGGATTAGATGTGTGGGAACATGCATATTACCTAAACTATCAAAACCGTCGTCCTGATTATGTTTCTGCATTCTTCAATGTAGTAAACTGGGAATTTGTTGCTAGTCTTTATCAAAAAGCAGTTAAGTAACTAAAGATAAGCAGGTGCCAAATACACCTGCTTTTTTTTTACATAATCTTGAATCAAGCATTATCTTTTTCAAAGTGTTACAATGATATCGATTTGAAGGAGGGCATATGAATAGATTATTGAGTATCTTTATATCGATAGTTGGTATGATTATGGTTGTTATTTTTTCTATGAACAGCATCTTATTTATTACGCATCCAGGTTTAAGTTATGGAACTGAAGGTATGTTTCATATTTCTATTATTTTTATGCTGTTTGCTTTGGGAATCCTCTTCTTTCTATCCAAACTTAATGAACATTATTTTGAGGATTCAAATGATTCAGACGAACATTTCTTAAGTTTGATATTTAAACATGATGTAGTCATATTAAACATAATTTCCATTTCTGTGTTAATTCTATTTTTCATCATCAATCAAATAGAGATATCATTACCATTATTTGCTATTATCATTTTCTTAATCTTTTTAATAATTGTATGGGTAGTATCTGTTTTATGGATACATCAAAAAAAAGAGAGAAACATCAAATGGATGTTTCCAAATCTTATATCAAACATTATATTTAGTGCATTTACAGTTTATTTGTTTATCGAATTATTTCTATATATCAATTTAAATTAAACTGCATATGCAGTTTTTTTTATATTACAGCGGCTGAAAATAATCCATAAAGAATTGCTGGTAATACAACTCCAAGGAAAAGAAAGAACATATTGAAATTAAAAGAGAAAATATGTTTTTGAAGTTTAATAGTATAAAGATAATGTAGGAAAGTAAATAAGATTGGGAAAAAGAGGATATATAAAATTGACACATAAAAA
>CAKMKF010000012.1 GCA_927439925.1 uncultured Acholeplasmataceae bacterium
GCGGATAAACTACCCATTCCAACATAGCTTTTCACCATTTTTCCATCTAATTCATAAGAATCTCCTGGAGTTTCCTTCGTTCCTGCTATCGAATCCTCTCATGCTGTAGCACAAGCGATTAAATTAGCTCCAACAATGAGAAAAGACCAAATCATTGTCATTAATCTTTCTGGTAGAGGTGACAAGGATGTTAAGCAAATTGCACAATTTAGAGGTCAACATCTAGTTGACTAATATAGAATAACCCTCCTAATAAAAAAATTCATTTCACTTTGTGAAGTGAGTTTTTTGTTATTTCATCTTTACAACATCAATATATTTATATATACTGAACCTAGAAATGTAAATAAATGTAAATTTTTCAAAATGTATATTCATTATTATTTGAATTTAAGTTAAACTATATAAAACAAGTAAGGGGTAGTTAAAATGATGAACGGTAAAGTAACGAAAGAGGCTTATACTTTTGATGATTTGTTATTGGTTCCAGCCTATTCTAAGGTTGTACCTATTGATGTAAAACTATGTACCAACTTAACGAAGAAAATTAAATTAAGTATTCCTGTTTTATCTGCTGCAATGGATACCGTTACAGAAGATTTAATGGCGATTACTCTTGCTAAGCTTGGTGGTATGGGTATTATTCATAAAAACTTAACCATAGAAGAACAACGTGATATGGTAAAAAAAGTGAAGCATACTGAAATTGAAAAAGAATATGTAGATGCTTGTGTAGATTCAGATGGAAAATTAAGAGTTGGAGCTGCAGTTGGTGTTGGAAAAGATACTTATGACAGAGTCAATGCATTATATGAAGCTGGAGTAGATATTATCGCAGTCGATTCTGCACATGGCCATTCTAAAGGTGTCATCGAAACCGTTAAACAAATCCATACCTTTTTCCCGAATTTAGATATTATCGGTGGAAATGTAGTTACCGCTCAAGCAGCAATAGATTTAATCTATGCTGGAGCTTCAGCAATTAAAGTTGGTGTTGGACCTGGTTCTATTTGTACGACACGAGTTGTATCTGGTGTCGGTGTACCCCAATTAACAGCGGTCAATGACGTCTATCAAGTTTGTAAACAATATGAAATTGGAATTATCGCAGATGGTGGGATTAAATTATCAGGTGATATTCCAAAGGCATTAGCTGCTGGAGCAGACTGCGTGATGCTAGGAGGATTACTAGCAGGAACGAAGGAAACTCCAGGAGATTCTTATGAATTAGATGGAAAAATGGTGAAAAGCTATGTTGGAATGGGTAGTTTATCCGCGATGAAAAAGGGATCTTCTGATCGATATTTCCAAGGTGGCGTTAAAGAACTTAAAAAATTAGTTCCTGAAGGTATTGAAGCGACTGTTCCCTATAAGGGATCAATCGTTGATGTCATCTATCAAATGATGGGTGGAGTCCGTTCTGGTATGGGATATTGTGGCTGTGAAACGATTACTGAAATGAAAGAAAATTAGATAAAGGAAGTCAAGCATAACTGAATTATTTGATAAGAAGTTTTTTAGATATACTCAAAAAACCAGATTTGATATCCAGTTATTTAAGTAGTATAATGAAATTGAAATTTATTTGTGGAAGTTCATTCCACTCTGATACATGCCAAAGATTATTCTGAGTAATTTATTGGCACAGGCAATTAGGGCAGCTTTATAAGCGAGAGGGTTCGCTTGCTGTCTTTTTTTGTTGTAAAAATCGAGAAGACTATTTTGTTTTCCAATTCTAATGTTGCTAGAAACCGCCAAGAATAGTAACGTTCTTAAATGCTTGTTACCTTTTTTGGTGATGTGTAGGTGTTCACCTGTCATCTGACCAGATTGATAGACTCTTGGATCGATGCCAGCATATGCGACGAGTTGTTCACTGCGTTCAAAACGATCTAAATCACCTAATTCTCCAATGAGTCTAATCGCTAGATTGTCACCAACACCTGGGATACTCATAAGCTGATGATATATTGGTAAATCAATGATCAGATCGCGCATTTCGTCCAAACATAACTCAATTTCTATCTCTTGATCACTAACCTTATTGACCATAGTTTTTAAGATGGTGACTTCATATGAACTGCTGCGACTGCCTGATGATACCTTGTCTATGTAGGATTTAAGTTTCTTCGCTTCATCCATCGACTTCGATTCTCTATGCTTTGTATCCTTCATGATGTATTTCATGATG
Source organism: uncultured Acholeplasmataceae bacterium (assembly GCA_927439925.1). Taxonomy (GTDB): domain Bacteria; phylum Bacillota_I; class Bacilli_A; order Acholeplasmatales; family Acholeplasmataceae; genus Peloplasma. Next base: position 2,192 of record CAKMKF010000012.1, read on the forward strand.
GTTTCCACACGTTTACTCTTGAGTTCATCCGGATGTGAATGTCTCTTTAGGATTGACATTGGTATATCCAAATAAGGATTGGGATAAACTTCATCAAACCTTGGATATACGCTATCTAAAGCGTTCCTAAAGTGTACTTTCATTTCTCTCAGCTGCTGGACAAGAAAGTTATAGTGACCGTTCATGCTCTGCATTTTTTCATAAAGTTCATCTTTTTGATTATGTATTCTGTAGTCTTTCATAAAATATGCTTTCGCGATACTCTTGCAATCTCTGACATCCGTTTTCGTTGATCTTAAATCTGTCTTACGTATCTTCGAAGCCTCTAAAGGATTTAGAATGATACACTTTTCCTCTTGATTCATCAAGAATATTTCAAGCGCTTTATGATAAATGCCTGTTGATTCAAATACATACACGACATCACCATACGTTTCCTTTAGTCTTTGACCCGTCTCATGCATCAATCTAAACCCCTCTAAATCATGCATGATAGATGTCGCCTTGCACGCTGGTTTATCGATTTCAATAAACCCTTGATAATAACTCTTTCCTTTGGACACGTCCACTGCTACACATGGACTCTTCACTTCACTTCCCACCTTTCTTTCTTGGATGATACGGCTTTTTCAGTTATCATACACTCACTTTTTTTCGTTGTTCATACGTGTTCATTGACACCATTAGATCTAAACTAGTTCTATGTATAAACTGAAATTGAGGACATTTTTCTTTACGAACTCGAGGTTCAAAAAGCCCCACGTCCTTCATTTCAAACTTTCTTTTCTATATGCCTATAAAAAAGAAAAGCTAAGAGTCATCTCTCTTAGCTCGCAGTAATCAAATGGAAGGCGTAGACTTATTAAATACTCAAAGGTATACAAGTTTTTACGAACTCGAGGTTCAGATGATTTAACTACGCCTTCGCCCTTATTTTACTACCAATCACTTAAAAATAAAAGACTAAGAGATAACCCCTAGTCCTAGTATACGAAAAAGCCTAATACAAATTGTATTAGACCTATGCTTCTTATATGGTGCGGAAAATGAGACTTGTACCTGCTTGATAAACTCACCTTTTCTCCTAAATACGAAATCAAAATTCATAAGTGTTGATGTTTCTACAACAATATCCATAAATCTCTATAAGTCATTTCACAACTCACTAATTGGATTTTTTTCTTAACCCATTCACTTGTAACTATATGAATAAAGATATAAGTGCTCCAGTCATAACCCTTCTTAATAATCTTATGTTTTTTAAGGACATGATCTTCATATTGTGTAATTTTTATTCACTTCTGTATTGGCGTAAATAAAATATTTGTCATATTCAAAAATGAGAATAAAATAATCTTTAGCCTTTTCTTCAAATTCAATTTCAACATCAAAATAGTTTTCTATATTTTTTGAGCTGATTTTAATGATTGTATTCATAACAAGTTTTAATCGCTTAAAAGATCTTTATCTATTTGTTCAATTACATGTGATGAAAATAAATAAAATAGCAAAGAAACATCTTTTGTATTAATACTAAACTTTTGAGCTCTACTATTCTGGAAAAACCACATCAATATATTAGATTCTTGTCGATATAAAACATATTGATACGTACTCAAAATTACCTTTGTATTATCATGCTCATATATAGTCGACTCTAAATAATCTATATTTGTACTGCTATTTTTCTTTTCAGTCACCGCCGTTATCATAGACAAAGAGAAAACAATAATTAAAAAAGGCACTAAAATCATGTATAAATCCGTAATTTCTTGTATTCTAAAGAATTGACAAAAAACTATATTAAGTGATATCCAAAATAATGTGGCCCAAAAAAGTGGTATCCTTATAAGAAAATTGGGTGGTTGCATAGTATACTCGCAAAAATTGTTTGCAACAAGATTCCGATTAAATTTCATCCACATAAAGTATGCATACAATTCTGAATATGCTCCTAATATGTTTAAGATAGCTATGAAACCAATTATACAATATATTGAGATTTTGTATATATTTATATTTGTAAGGTATTCATTAATTTTCAACACTTCATAGAGGTTTGAATTAAAAGCTAGAAAAATTGATATAAACCAAACCAAATAAACTAACAGTCCACTACTTATTGAGTCCTCGTTATCAATCGAAACCAAACTGGATAATTTATTGTTAAAGTGTTTTTTTGTTATAAATTCAGAATATATCTCTGAAAAAATCTTATGATCCATTAGAATTTCAAACTCCCTTTAGTATAGTCAATTTTATCATCATTATAAAAACAAATATTCATTATTCTAATCAATGGATAATATCGGCAGTCACTTTCTAAAGAATTGCTTGAACCTATGTAAATCTCAGCTTTAGATATTTCTATTTTTGCCAATTTCCAATTATTGAAACAATGATAATTTACTTCTTTTTCTTGTAGCTCATCATTTAGGATTACTTTGTGCTTTCCTGTGTCCTTAAATAACTTGACTAACCTCCTACTGGTTAAATCCGTTAATGGCAAGTTTAACACTTCTCTATGAGTAAACCAATACATTGTTTCTTTCTCACACAATAGTTTATAAAATGTTTTTATGTTCTCTAAATTTACATTTTCTATATCAACAAGAAAATTAATCATTCTTCTGTACTATCCCCTGTTTCATTATGAAACACTTGATGCTTGCTCTCTTTCCCCATGTTTTCACCTATAATGTCATTCATTAAAAAATCAAAGAAGAAACTATTATAATGTTCAAGTCCATCTCCAAACATATTTCCGTTTGAATCTATGTCAATATAGGACAGTTTTCGCATCTCAAAATCATTGCTAAAAAAAATTATTCTAACATTATTTGCGAAATCATCTCTTCCTCTAGAATAATGTCTTATCGAATCAACTATATACTGACTATGGGTTTCAATAAAACATTGATTATTTAAAATTGAACTTGCTATATGCTTTCCAAGCGAATATTGTACTTTGGGGTGCAAATGCAATTCCGGTTGCTTAATCAGTATATTTCTATTATTCATAGATTCAAAAACTATAGGTATTAGTTGAGAAATCCCTGTGCCAACATATTCAATTGGTATTTTTTGTCCTTTATTTTCTACTATTAAGTAATTATAGCTGTACAAAAAACTTGTCTTTTCATTTACGACATAGATCATTTCATATAACCCATTATTTTTACCAAACTCATTTAGTTTTTCATATTTCGATGACTTTTTATTTTGCTCTTTCTTTATTCTTGTAATAATATCACCTCCATATGGGTCATATTCCATATTTTCGAGGTGTTCTTCTCCTTTAAGTTTTTTTCTAATTTCTTCCACTTTTGTAGAACTAAATGATTCGATTTTTCTATACAATGAATAGCTAAATTTAATTTTAAATGCAGTACATAGATCCCTCACATAACTAGTATTAATAATACTATCTCTAAATCTTTCATCTATCGGTTCTCCTTGTGAAAAAGAGATTGAGTTCAAATCTATTTCATTACAGTGTTCAATAAAATCACGAAATCCTGACATATCAACATTTTCTTGAATGAAATGTGATATATACTCTCCTCTTAATCTTGATATAGTCAGCACTTTGTCAACGAAATAATATCGAAATGCAAATTTTATAAAAGGGCTACCTTCTCTTTCAGCAATAAACAACAGAGTTGCTATAGATCCATATTCGTTTTTCTCAGAGTATCCAATTTCAAAATATCCTTTTGATTTATTACCCTTTGAAATCAACGAGTTGAAGCTTTTACCTTCAAAAGAAGTTTTTTTAAAATACACATTCAATTCACTTTTAATCGCATTAATTGCATCTATAACAGCTGATTTACCTGCAGAGTTATCTCCTACAAACAAAACGAAATTAGAAAAATTAATATATTGGTTAGTGAAACATTTGTAATTATCTAAATAAAGATATTTAATCATTTTCCCCTCCTATAGAGAAACATATAATGCTTAGATACATGATAAACGCAACATGCACTTTTTGCATTTTCTTTTAATGGACAACTTTTTTGAACAATTTTATCATATTAAACTATCCTCTAGTATCGAAAATTACATCATCTCATAATATATTATATTTTAGATTGAATATAAAAAACAGGGCGTATATGTCCTATTATGACAAAAAAGCATCAATAAATGCTTTTTATTTCAATTTTTTTATTAAATTTGCGAAAATTAACTACTCTTAAATGAAAACCCGGTATCTTTCAATTACTTTTTCAGCTGTCTTAATCCCATCTACAGCAGAACTCATAATTCCACCAGCATAACCTGCACCTTCACCCATTGGATAAAGGCCCAACACATTTGATTGATGGTCTTCATTTCTCACAATTCTAATTGGCGACGATGATCTGGTTTCTACACCTGTTAATATTGCATCATGCATTGAAAATCCTTTAATCTTTTGATTGAAATTAAGTAGTGCTTCTTTCATGGTGTCAGTTACATATTTTGGAAATATATCCGTCATCTTCACAAACTGATAACCCGGACGATAAGATGGTGTCACTACACCTAATTTACTCGATAGTGTATCTTCCAGAAAATCTCCAACCAATTGAATCGGCGCGTGATAGTTAGAACCAGCAAGTTTAAAGGCTTTTCTCTCATATTCTCTTTGAAACTCCACTCCTGCTAAAGGATTACTAGATCCAAAGTCTTCTGGATTGACATTGACTAAAAGAGCAGAATTTGCATTCTCATAATCTCTTTTACTTTCACTCATTCCATTGGTAACAACTCCACCTTCTTCAGAGGTTGCACACATGACCCATCCTCCAGGACACATACAAAAAGTATAAGCAGTACGATGATTAGATGCATGATAACTTAATTTATAGTCAGCAGCACCTAGATTTGGTGCTGCTGCAAATCTACCATATTGAGCTTCATTAATCATCTTTTGAGGATGTTCAATACGAACCCCTATTGAAAATGCTTTTTGGATGATCTCAATTTTTTGCTTGTTCAACACTTCAAATGTATCTCTTGCGCTATGTCCTATACCCATTAGGCAAACATTGGTTTTAATCTCTTCTTTATCGTTTACAATGACACCTTGTAACTGATTATCTTTAATAACAAAACTTGTCACTTTGCTATCAAATATTACCTTTCCACCTAAGGAAATGATTTCTTCTCTGATCTTTTTAATAACAACTCTTAACACATCAGTTCCTACATGAGGTTTATTGACATAGAGAATCTCTGGTTGTGCCCCTGCACGAACCAGTGATTCTAAGACAAGCCTGCATCTTAAATCACTAATAAGCGTTGTGAGTTTACCATCAGAAAAAGTTCCTGCTCCACCTTCACCAAATAAAATAGTAGAGCCTTCCTTATATTCACCGGTCTCATAAAAATGTTCAACATTTAAAGAACGTTTTTCAACATCATGTCCTCTTTCTAATACAATTGGTTTATATCCTCTTCTTGCTAGTAGTAAAGCAGCAAAAATACCTGAAGGACCAAATCCAATAATAATAGGGGGATGAGTTAGTTTTTCATTTCCAGATTCTACTTCTTGATATGTTAAAACAGGAGCTTCACTTAACCCCTTTATTATTGGTTTATATCCTCTTCTTGCTAGTAATAAAGCAGCAAAAATACCTGAAGGACCAAATCCAATAATAATAGGGGGATGAGTTAGTTTTTCATTTCCAGATTCTACTTCTTGATATGTTAAAACAGGAGCTTC
>CAKMKF010000013.1 GCA_927439925.1 uncultured Acholeplasmataceae bacterium
ATGTGAAGAAGAGGTGATTTTATGAAAAAGATGGTAGTTGCTATTATTGGTTATGGAATGTCAGGTAAATATTTTCATGTACCTCCACTATATACACATAAAAATTATTCTATTAAATATGTAACAAAAGCGTATGGAACAGACGCAATAGCTTGGTAAATTAATAGACACTAGTCTGTTTTACCCAAGAAGCCCCCACTTCTAATGAATTTCATTAAGTGGTGGGAGTAGTTCACGTAAGTTATCTGTGATTTGGGTTAATTTTTACGATTTTTTTCAGTTCATTTGATTTTAAAGCTTCTTCCATAATGTAGACTACATGAAGAGCGAAGTTCTTATCTTCATCGATGTTTGGTAAGTTTTCCATATCTCTATGAAGCTTATCATAAAACTCATAGTGAGTTCCAAGTCTAAGTGGAACATCATGATGATCGGTATGACTTAATGAAAAAACACTTCTTAAACCGGATTGTTGATAATGTTCATTTGTTTTAAAATGAACGCAATCTGGATTATCAAATCCATATTTAGCATAAGATGCTTTCGTTCCTATAATTTCAAAACGAGGTCCAGGAAATCTTGTAAGTTTATCAGCACCTAAAAAACATGTGAAATTCTTATAAAATAAAGTCATTTCAAAATGGTCATCAACTAATGCATCTTCACGGTCTAAAAATAATAAACATGATACCTCATTAGGTAAACCAAACAACTCAACTACATTGTGAACCAAATGCGGAGCTAAGTCATAAAAGACCCCAGCCATTAAAGTATCCTTATCTCTCCAAGCATTTTTAACAGTTGGATCATATGTATCAAATCTAGATTTAAAACTCACAAGTCGACCAAAATCATTGGTCTTTAATAATTCCTTGATGGTAACGATATCTCCATCATATCTTCTATTATGAAATACTCTTAATATTCTCTTATTTTCTAAGGCTAGCTGATACAACTCACTAGCTTCTTTAAAGGTTTCTACAAAAGGTTTTTCTACTACTACATGTTTATAATGCTCTAAAGCAAGCTTTGTATAAGAATAATGTACATCATTTGATGTAGCAATAATGATTAAATCAACTTCTTCATCGAGTAATGCAGTATCATAATCATTGATAACTTGAACGTTTGGGTACTCCTTTTCAAGTTCATCTTTTCTTTGAACATTCGTCGTCATTACATATTTAATAGAATAATTTTTATGTGTATATAGTGGAGGTACATGAAAATATTTACCTGACATTCCATAACCAATAATAGCAACTACCATCTTTTTCATAAAATCACCTCTTCTTCACATATTATACCACTCTTATTTATGTTAAAATAAGGAAAAGTCTTTACAAAGAAAATCCTTTAAGGTATGATATATGCGCTGGGGATGTTCTGGATTCGTCACGGCATGGACTAAAGTATAAGCATGTCATGGTCGCTCATGTAAAAAAGCCGAGGTTATAATAACCGGAAACCAATCTTTACAATTCGCTGCCTAAGAAAAGGTGCGAGCCAAATTTGAATTTACTTACGGTTCTAATGCGGCCCAAAATTAGTAAGTTATATTTATTGAAATTCCTATATCAATAAAAGAACTCCATAGGATAGTATAGTAGTCATTTGTTCGTTTCGATTATTGTATGAATACATAAATGAAATAAACATGTAGAAAGTACTTTAGAAAGTGTTTTGCACAGGGGTTCAAATCCCCTCATCTCCACCAAATCATACTTAACGCTAACACCATCATTTCATTCGATCCCCATATCACAATAAGGATAAATCGGTAGTGTTAGAAAAAAGAGCCATCGCTGGCTCTTTTCTTTTAGGTTAGTATTGTTTCTAAAATTGCTTTTTCTTCACTGGTCAATCCGTATTGATTCATCAATATTTTGATAGCACCAGAATTATCAATTGAATACCCAAGATATGCCATGATTAATGCTCTTTGTGATGATGTCAATCGATATTGAATGAGCATCGATGATATTTTAGCTTTCTTGCTTCCTGAAATGATTTGACCTGATCTAGTTGTATCTGCTTCAGTTACTTGTGCCACTGCGTAAATAGCTGCAAGTTTATGAATATCAATTGCTTTTGCCATGAATCCAATTTTACCAGTATAGTCTTCCCCAGTAAGTTCTTCTTTTGCCATGTTGTAGTAATAGTCATAAATGAATTTAATTGCACGTGCTTTTGCTCTGTCATTCATTGTGATATACGTTACCGAGTTCACCAACTTAGTCACTTCATCATCTGCTTGGTTATATGTTTCTTGGAACTTCTTGTATTGACGATTAGTAAGTTTAACAATCTCATCATCTATTTCAATTGACTTAGGAACTGCTCTTGGTAGAACTGCATTCCCTAGTTTGTATAAACGAGCAACTTCAGTATTTACTTTTTGCTCTTTAATAGAGATTTTACGGTCTTCTAGCATCAAGTCAATAATTGTGTCAGCCAAATCATCATCTTCGTTCTCAAGTGCTTTCTGTAGGTCTGAAGAGTAGTTCTGTGTTCTGTATTTATCACGATATTTGTAAACAAGTCCTTCATCAAACTTTTCAAGTATACCAAAGAAATATGTTTCTAAATTTCTCACAGGAACACCTAACGTTTGCGATAATCCAAATGTAAGTCTTCTACCATCTTTAAAGAAATCTTTTTTGTCATAGGGTTTATTACCTAAAATACCACCCTCAACAACACTCACTATACTCTCTAGCCCATTATAAATGTTTGTTAATCCAGTTTCGTACATGTTAGATAATTCATAACCCTGAAATTGTGAATAGATGTCACGAACTATTGGAAGCATTCCAACAAAATGTGCACCAAGTTCAATTAACATTTGTTCCCACCATTCTTCTTCATCATCAGTACCAAATTTAACCCATTTGAATGCCATTCCAACCATTACCAAGAATATTGCATTCATAGATATTGATAGAGCATATCTTCTTGCTTCACTACTTGCTTCTTTAATTAGTTTAGCATCGTTAAGTTGTCTAGCAATCTTAAGTTTTTCGATTGATCCAGCAATCTGTGAAAATACCTGGAGTGGTTCAGACATAAACATTGTTATCATAGAAAGTGCTGAACTATGCTCTCTCAAGATTTGAGGTCTATATAAAGGTGACCAGTTCGCTTGAGTTCGTATTACAGCTTCTTCGGTTAACTTTGCTGCAGCCTGATAGTGTTCAATACTATTCGGTGTATATTTATTTTTTGTTGAATCCAGTGCTGCATTCCAAACGGCTCCTACAACTAATTTATCAATTATTCCTATAGGTTTTGTTGTAGCATTTGTTACCCAATCTAATTTCCCAAGTGTTCCAACATCTTGTTTAAGTAAGCCGACATCGATGTTGTTACCTTCTCTAGCTCTGTCGTATAACATCGATGAATATTTGTAGAGTGTATCATAATCAGTTTTTCTCACAAATGCTTTGGATAAACCTTTAATTAAGTGACGATATTCAATACCAACACCACCAGCAGAAACAAGAGATGCAAACTGAGTAGTCCACACTTTTGGATTTAATCCTAATGCAGCACGTGCCCAATAACCTCTAATCTTACCTAACACTCTATCAAAAGTGCTAGACTCTGAACGAACACCCTGTATATCTTTTAAAAGTTTAGTAATGTATCTTTCAAACATTGGAGCCTTTTTGTAAACCTTACCAAACAAATGATCTCCGTTCTCTGTCTTCTTATTCATTACTTTATTGAACATCTTAATAGGAATTGCCAATCCATAGTAAGCTGACATTTGCTGAGTATGTTTTTCAACTACATCAAGCACATTTTCAACTATTACCTTATTTTTGGCATTCCGTCTTACATTTTTATTGAATGATGCATTGTAAACACTGAACAAATCAGTAAACTCTGCAGATGCATCACCTATGTTTTTAACCAGAACATCATTTGATACTCTAATAGGGAAGTAATTATCTTCATCAACATTAGTCACCCCAAACAATGCAACGTCTGTTTCTACCTTTGCATCACGAGCTACTTGATTAAAGAAACTTTGAGTCAACTCAATAAATTTGCGTTCGGTATTAGAGAAAGTCACATTTTTGATATCATCAGTAGTAATACTTACATCAACACCTTGTCTATCAGCATCTTTAAATAACTTCTTAGATGCTAATTTCTCATCAGAAATTCTTATTGTTCCATTATTCTCATCAATATTGAACAAGTGATGTTTTGCTTGTGTACGCTGTGCTAGTAAGTATAAGGATATCAATTGCCCTCTTGACACTTTAATACCAGCTATTTCGCTATTTTGCTCACGCCATGTGTTGACTGTTGATCGATGTTCCTCAAAGAATTTAGCATAATGATTAGCTGCATCACGTTTAAAAGCTGATTGCTTATTCACGCCTTGATGCAACTCATAAAACAGTTTACTGAAGTATCCATCTTTTCTAAAATTGGATAGTCTTTCAAATATCCAAACAGATGAGATATTCCAATTCTTGTATTGTGTAAGCATACCATTTGGCATAGGAATCATAGAACCAGTTTCTGATATTGCTATATCTACTAGTTCTTTTAAACTTTGGTCTTTGTTTTCAAAAAATACACGATCATAACTTCTAACATTATGAATGAAGTTTTCTAATATCTGGTCAATCGCGTTAAAATCATCAACATTTAAGATTCCTTCTCCGGTTGCTAATCCTTTAATAAGTTCACCATAAGGGCTATCACCAAATGTATCACTGTTTTCTAACTTATGATATAGTTCATATAATGGGATTTTCTTACCGTTGCCATCATCAACTTCAGCCATATATTTTTTGAAAATTTCACGAACAGAGTTAGCACTAGCTAGATTACCTCTCCATGTCTTGATATTTCGTAGCAATTTGACTGCAGAAACGATTTCTTTTGATAATGGGATATCTTCTACTGATTGATACTTCTCAAGTGCAGAAACGCGGTCAATAGTCTTGAACATCTTACTGATTGCAAAACTGATTTGTCTTGCATCCTTCAATCTTGTCTTCATGTCTTTGAGTAATTCTTGATACTTAGTAATTTCTTTATTAAATGGAGTTGCTTTACCGTAATTATCCCAAGCACTTAAAACTTCTCTAACGATGCTATTCTTTAATTCAAGATGTTCTTCCTTTGATAATTCAGACTTAAGTGATTTTGTTTCTTGCTTAAGGTTATCCTTGGCCATATGATATCTCTTCACGAAATTGATAAACTGTTCAGCTTCTGTGCTACCTTCTATTTGAATACCACGATCGTTCAATTCGGATATTACATCACCCATGTTGATTGATTTGGAACCTTTTCTCTTACCCCACATCAAAAATGGAGTGTTAACTTTTCCATATACATTTCTGATTTCATCTTTGAATGTTGATAAATCGATTGCATGCTTAAAATCTCTGACTGCAGCAATATATTCAGCATCAGCTTTATTCATTTCATTCATATAGATATCTTCAGCAATTGCATTTTCAATAATGTAATTAGCTATATTTAATGCAGCAGCTGCACGTTCACCTTCATGTAATGAGTTTAATGCAAGCCACAAGTCTTCAATAACTTGTTCTTTAGTCTTCTGGGATATATCACCATCGTAGTTATTAAAGACCATATAATCACCAAGAATAGTGTTAACCACTTTTTCAGCATCTGTTTTAGAATAAGTCTTATCCTTTTCTAAACGAGCTTTATTTTTTAATTCTTGACCTTCAGATAGTGTTCTTGGTTTTGTCTCTGATTTTTGTAGATTTTTAAGAGCACTATTGATTTTCTCTTGTTCTTTTTTTGGATTAGTGTCATTAAGATTTTTAGAATCCTCTCTAATCACATCAGGATCATTTGGATCCACTGATTTCTTTGAGTAACGGATATCCACATCAGATGTTGGCTTTAGATTGTCAACACTCTTGATTTGATTAGGTTCAAGTACTCCATATTCGAGTATATCTTTACCCATATACATCTTAGCAATAATACCATCATACCCAGCATCACGAAGATTATCAGCTGTTATCATGATTTTAAGTAATTGATTATTACCTTTTTCAATTGCGTTATTGACATAGCGTTCAGCATCTTTAAATCCTAAACCAAATTCTTTTTGATAAGCATCTTTTAAGAATTGAATATCAGAGTTATCTGGTCGATTAAGATTAAGTGGACTGGTGATGTTTAAATAGACTTCATAGATTCTACCTACTATGCCTGTTAATTTATTAATGTATTTTGAACTAGTTGGTTCTTTCTCGGAACCGAACTGTTCAGCTGTTTCTTTGTCAGTAGTGAAATATACTAGCTTTTCTGGAACACCAGTACTCTTACCACTTAGTTCTGTATCAAATATATTGATATTAGTCTCTGTACTACCATGATACAGTACTTGCAAGTTTCCATTTGAATCAAGTGCTACAGTGTCTTTATGGTGTTCTATCTGCTCAGCTGTAAGTCGCTTACCTTCAGAGTCTAGTGAGAATCTAATATCATTGTTTTTAGTTGGTTTCTTGTTTTCTGTCAGCTTGAAGCTGTTTGCGTTCATCATCAAATAGATTGTTGAGTTCACTGTTCCTTTATGTGAAAATGCTTCATCTTTAAGATTCTTGATGATCACTCCATCAAATGAACCTGGATTTTCCTTTATATACAATGCGACTACAGCACTTATGGTTGCTGTCGATGTTGGATTCCCTTGTGTTTCTTTAATCATGTTCTTCCATACGTTAGCTGTATGCACATCCATAGAATCAGTGATTGTTGCGTTTCTTATCCAACTATATCTATCACCTTGAGCATCTACTATAAAAGGTTTCTCAATGTTCAAATATCCTTCATATACAGAGTTATTTGAATAGGCATAGGTCTCAGCAATCTTTCGATTATTTGTGAAGTATGCAACTAACCCATAATCACTACCTCTTATGTCCTTGAATGTACTAAAGCCAAAGTCTCTAGTGCCATGATAGACTACTTCTAATCTTCCCTGCTGATTCAAAGCCTTACTATTTTTGAAGTATTCTTTCTGTTGGATGCTTAGCTTACGACCTTCATTATCTGTTGATTCAGTTTCTTTTGGTTCTCTAATCATAGTTTCCATGTACTGCATGTGTGATTTGTTAGGTTTGAAACCAAAACGTCTATAGAATTCTCTTAGTCTTGCAATACTTGATGCACCAAAAGCATCACTTGGTGTTAACCCAATGATTTTACCTTCCTGATCAGCATATCCTATCAAATCATTCATGAATTGAGTTCCTATGCCTTGTTTTCTTAGTTCTTTTTTAATTCTTATTGTATCAAGTTTGATATAATTATCTTTCTCATACATCCATACATTGTCAGTATAATCCTTATACTTTTCTTTTATTTCTGCAAGAGAATATCTAATATCACTGTCGTTTGATTGATTATAAAACTCAGTAATATCTGATATTATTTTTGCTGATGCAGTACGTTCATCATACTCAACAGATTGTAAATTCCATGAATCATTAAAAGATTCTTCACCAGATGGCCACATATCAATAAAAACTTCACCTTTAAAATGATTGACGTATCTTCTTATTGCACTGAGTTGTTCAGGTGATGGCATCTTAGCTAATTCTATTCCACCGTTCTCTGGCATGATTCTAATATTGCCTAATTCGATGTACTTGTACATGGCATCTCCACCAGGTATATCCATGATTTCAGATATATCTCGATGATCTAATACTCTATGTCCTTGTCTGTCACTAAAATCTAATAAGGTTCCATCAATGTTGATATATGCTGCTTTAGAGATAGAGGATGTTACACCGTAATGAATTTTTGCTTCATTAACAATATTTGAATAATCTTGATTATTGATGTTAGAACCTACAAAACTTTTTATTTCACTTTTGTATATCTTAGCTACTTCTAATGATGCATTTTTTTTAACATGCTTTCCAATTTCATCACCAAAAGTATCATAGACATCATCCATGCTTATTGAAGTACCATCATATTCCATATTGCCATCTACATTAATAACTTGGATATTATATCCGGATTTATCTTTATTGAAACTAAACTCAATGATGTCTGCCTTTGATAATATTCTTTTTTGATCCTCATCTAAAGAATAACTAAAACGGATATCTTTGCTATCTGATGGTTTAGCATTATCTATTCTCTTTACTTGGTTCGTTTCAAATGCGATAAAGGACTTAACTTTACGACCAAAACTACCTTTATCATTCTTAACGACAAGACCATCATAGCCTTGCTTCTTAAGATAATTAGTGATTAATTTTTTTCTAAGTTGTGAAAGTTCAGTTCCAGCATTGTTCCATTCAACAAATAACTTGTCTACCTCAGTTCTATCAAGTTCAGGTAAATTAAGCTCATCAGAACGTTTAAATGCTCGTTCACTTGCATCATCAACAAGTTTACTGTAGTCTTCATCGATATTTGCAATCTTAGTTTCAACTACTTTAATCATATGTACTTCGTTAACTACAGCATTGAGTGCTTCTCTATTCTCAACTACTAAAGGATTTTCAATACGCGCATATAGTTGCAATTGATTTTTCCCTTTTAATCCGATATCATTTGAACTATCCTTTAAGAATATACCAATAGGCATCAGATCATCACGATAACCAGCACCTTCTTTTCTATTTAACTTGAATTCAGTGAATTCAGCATCGGTTTGATGATACAACACCATGAGGTTTCCATTGCTATCTTTAAGTTCTTCATGAACATTTTTATAGAATTCTACCTGGTCATTAGTTAGTAAATCACCATCTGAATCGCGAACACCTTCATTAATGTTGACATTGGTTCCTACTTGTTGTAAAATAGTTTTAGAAACCAGCACGTTTAGATGATTAGGATAGGTATTTCCGCTACGTCTAAAAAGGTCGCTGGTTTTTACTTTATCTATATATATGATTTTACTTAAATTATCCTGAATGTATTTTTGGAACTCATCTCTACCATAGATGGTTGTAATATGATTTGCATCAATATTAACATCATTGATAATGCTATTTGCTGTATATTTTATTGGAAGATAAATTGGTGAACCATCAACATCAAGACTATCTGTCATGATTCCTACTCTATCGTTTCCTAAATCAAATACTATCATAGGTTCATTCAAATCATTAATCAAGTCATTCTCAATATATGATAAAGGAATGGCGTGTTCACCTTTATATGAATTTTTAGGAGTAATGATAATTTTTTCCAAGTGATCTTGTGTCAACGTCACAGGGTTATTATCAAGACCAAGTTTCTGTAAAAACACTGGAGTGAAATCCAAAAATACCGATTCAGATGAAATCAGTTTATTTGCTAACGCTTTTCTAATGGATTCTTTTCTTAAGTCTGATCGGCTATAT
This sequence comes from uncultured Acholeplasmataceae bacterium, assembly GCA_927439925.1. Taxonomy (GTDB): domain Bacteria; phylum Bacillota_I; class Bacilli_A; order Acholeplasmatales; family Acholeplasmataceae; genus Peloplasma. The sequence goes on from CAKMKF010000013.1 coordinate 9,381, forward strand.
CTGTTATCTTCAGCACTGTCTTCAATATCGCTAATTCTAACTCCACCGACTTCTTTTTGAATTGCTTTCTTGTATAGTTTTTCGGCCTTGGTTAAAATAGCCTTAAAATCAGTTTCAGCTTCAGAAAGTTGTTCACCTTTTACTTGTGAAATCTTTTGCTTGATCCATTGATGGATACGTTTAAAAATAGGAGTATTTTCTTCAGCAAGTTTGTTGATACTTGCTTCGTCCTTAAATAATACTTCAGATGTATATTTTGCAATAAACTCAGTAGCCTGAATATATTCATTGGTTACTTTTTTTAGTTCTTTATTGTTATAGAGAGCCTTTACCGAATTTTCGATATCGCTTCTCTTGAATCTAGCTTTAAGAATAGGATTGAACTCATAGTTATCAAGAATGTACGATGCAAACTGTGAAAACTGTTTTGTACCCTCAAGTTTATGTGTCAGTTCATGAACGTAAACAGTAGATGGATTATCAGCTTTAGAGTTAATTACGATGGTTTGAGTATCTGGATCAAAGTATCCATCAACTTTTATATCATTAATATTTGCTAATTCAGCAATTACAACCTTTTGCTTCATCTTTGCACCAAGTCTTAATACTTGAGTTTGTGTTTCACTCACCGACTCAGCAATTTTCACATTAGGAAGTTTTGCATTGTAAAGACTTGGAGTAATCGCTGCTCTATCCTTGTTAACGATATAAGTACCATCAGCATTAAATGTGTTTTCTAATCCATAAGACTTAATATAGCGCGCTCTTTGGCTGTCTGACATCTTTACTAGTCTGTCACTTATTGTCTTGCCTTGAGTATCAATTTCGCCTTCTAAAACGTTTGTATCTTTACCACGAACATAAAGTCGTTCTCTCTTGCTTTGCATAGAGTTAAGGTCTGAGACCTCTTCTACATTACGAGATGCTTGAGTTCTAATCTTACCAAATGTTTGACCGTATGCGAGATTAGTTAATCCACCTACTATGAATGACTCAACAATTGCTTGTCTATGTTCAGGAGTCCAGAACTCAGCATTCTTATCATATGTAGCACGTTTTAAAAGGGGATTGACTATTTCAGCCAATGCTTCTTCAAAACCTTCTCCTATCGTATCAAATGCTAGTTTAAACAGTTTAGAAGATGCTTGCTTCTGAATAGCATTATCAACCATACCTTTTCCAAAGATGTTCGTTGATCCACCACCAACGATGCGTTCAGTCAGTAATTCAACAGTTCCAGACATTGCACCATATGTAGCAGCCTGATCAAATGAAGCACCTTCTTCAAGACCTTGTTGTACACCACTACCCATAGCTTGTGCAAAAAACGCACTTTGAGAAAAAATGCTTGCTATTTTTGGAGATGCACCTAATCCTGAAGCAATACCCATTGTTGCTAATGCTGGTAACATTTGTCCGACACCTTGAGCGGTTTGTCTTAATAGATCACCGCTCTTACCGGCATCATATAAAAATGATTCATCATAATACTGAGAAAGATACTTTTGAATATCAGCTGTATGGCTCTTGCGTATCTTTTCTTCCATAGTCATTTTTATATCAGGATTGAACATCCCACCAACTAGTCCTACAGAAGTTAAAGCTGTATCATAGATACCTTCAATGCTTTGAGCTGTACCTAAGATAATATTTGACATCATATCAATAAATGTCTCACCAAGTCTTCGGTATTCTTTATCTACATTTTCTTGAGAATAAATTTTTTCAAATTCAGGAATGTCATTGTTTTTTGGATCTGGTTGATATGTCATATGTCTCTCCTATTTTGTATAAGCTTCAAGTACCACCTTTAAGTAATTTTTATCTTCAACTGATAGCATCTGACCATACTGTGCAAGATATTGACCATAAATTTGATTAACTTGTACTTTATTGAGTTTTGTTGTCTTAGTTTGTTCCATCAAGGTTTGAATATCAAGTGGTATCATTCCTTCAATTATTCCGCGAATTTCCATTTGAGATTGTCTCTTGACTTCAGAAGATTTTGAATCTTGAGCCTTTTTATATTCTTGCTCAATGAGTTGCGTTTGATATGCTCGATCTTCGGCTAGTAAACCTTCATTGTATTTACGTTCATCAGCAACATTCTTTTCATTCTGAATCATTCCAGCATATGATGAAAACATATCATTAGTTTGAAGTGTTTTATTTTTTGCAATATCACCAAGATTATTCGCGTAATTGTTGGCAACAGCGATTTCCCCTGATCCACCTAATCCTTCTTGACCATAAGATGAATTGACTGCAGTTAAATACTTCTTCATTTTTTCATTAAGAATATACGCCTGTTGTTGCTGTTCACTTGCTTGCAAATCTATACTATTCTTTTGAGCTTCAAAGCCTGCCTTCATAGGGTTGTTACTGGTTACCAATTTTTGATAATCATCAAGTGTTGGTGATTTCTTCGCTTGTGTTGACATGATTAACGCTCCCTTCATCCTTCGGTTTTGGTGTATCTACTACAGATAATCCAATTTTTAAAGGTTCTTTTTTAATATTGGAATACTTGTTAAAGAACTTCTCTAACTTATTAATTTGTCGAGTCATTCTGCTTCTAATTGGACCAACGACTCTAAGATATGATAGCAGCAATTGTATGAGTGCCACTACTGTGATAAAAGATATCTGGATAGATTTGTAAATCAAATCTTCTTTAGCAAAGTCTTTAATCAATTCATATCCATAATATGAGAATACTATTGCAATTACAGCTCCTAATAGTAAACCCCAAAGGGAACGACTTGTTAGATATTCTCCTTCAGTCTCACCAAGATAGTTTGGATCACCTGGTTTGCTTTCACTACTTGTTAGATCATTAAATTGCAACATGGTTATTTTTGCATCGATTGCTTCGTTCAAAGCTTTGTTTTTGTCAGCAATTCTTTCCTTTATTGCTTTACTTGCTTTTTCAGGAACTTCAAAGTATACTTCCTTGAAAGAACCTTCATCATCAAAGTGATCTTCATATTTGATAGCCTTACGCATCAATATCTGAACCCTTACTTGCTTAAGTGCACTTTTGTTTTCATCAATGACAAATTCTTCACCATATTCCATATAAGGAGAACACTTGACAACAGTATCACCAAATAAGGAGAATGTTTGCTGATAACTAGAATTCTTTTTACCTAATAATATACCTTGAATTCTAAGAAGGAATGTCATGGATTGAGATAATGCAAATACGAGTGCTGCATCACCTATGATTTCCATCACTGTTCTTCCTGTTTCTTTAAGGTTAATTAATCCCCAAAGAACATATACTATAGCTAGAAGGAATGAACCTATAAAACCTATCCAATCCATTAAGCCTTCAATACGTGTCTTTTCAGTACCTGTTTTATTTGTAGCCATGTGTTACACTCTCCCTATACTAGAATTGCTTTGAGCCTTAACAATAGCTGATGCAAGTTCGTTTGTATCTTTTGCTTTCATCATTCTATTGACTTGAGGTTGAATAAATAACTCATCCCCTACTTCGCCAGCAACTGCCATCATTAATAGATTCACAATATCTGTAAGAATAGCTTGAAGTAACCATGCAATCGCTAGTGCTAATACCCATCCAAACAATCCTCTAGGTAAGTTCATCTTCTTCAATGCTTTCATTAGGAAGATAAACCCTACTACAGCACCACCAATTCCCAGTTTAACGGTTTCAGTTGATGAAGGCGCATATTGTTCAAAGTTAATCCCTACATACACTCCTAGAGGTAAAATGCTCATAATAAACCCAAGTAACTGAGTTGCTTTAAGTTTCATCCTTCTCACCTACTTTGGATATTCGTTTTGCTATTCCATTCTTGACTAAATTTTCATCATTTAGTGCCATCAACAGCAAAATTTCCTTGATTTCTCCAACGGTATCTTTAACCTTTTTAACTTCCACAAGTTCTTTTTTAATGGATCTGATTTCATCATTAGTATCCCTCACCAATTTTCGAGTTTCAGTACTTTCTTTCGTAACGGTATTAACATTAGTTGCTGCTAAAGCAAACATATCCTTGCCTTCTTCAGCCATGTTCTGAAAGATTGTTTCTAATGATCTAGACTTGAGCAAGGACGATACTAAACCAGTGACAACACCTAATATGATAGGTATTGCCTTATCTACAATTTCTTGTAGTGTTTCAGGATCAATTGTCTCAGTGTCATTGATGAGCGTTGTGATAAAGCTTGTTGATGCCATGAGTACTAGTAAGCCAATTATTAATAGTATTTTTTTCATTTTTACTTCTCCTTTTTAATCATGTCTATAAAATTAAATTGCTTGATAATAGTAATATGCGCATAAGCTATAAGTATCGGTATAGACAGTTTGACGTATCACAGTTCCGACCGGATAATCAGATGCATTTGGTAAATTATCTTCTGCTTCAAATTGAGCTGGACAAAATCCTTGTGGTGCCACCCAACTCGTTGTTACTGTATGAGTACCACTTGTTCCTAAATAATCCCATGCTGTTCCCATTACAACAGATATTTGATTTGCCACTATTCCAGGTATCATGTCTTCAACGCTCCAAACATTTGCCATAAATTTGATGCATACATCTTCAAAGTTACAACTTGCATTTGTGCATTGATTCTCTTTCTACCAGCATTTGCTGTTGCAGAACCTTCACTATAAATTGATACGCTTGTCGCATTGGTTATTGTTACTTCTCCAGCACCAGCTCGTAAGATATGAATTTCATCTCCAATTTGATATACTCCTAAAGGAATTGTGATTGTTATAGCTGAAGAGTTAGTACATCTAATAAATCTATTAGCATGATTAATATTTAATGTTTGACTAGTAGATATTACACCAAAGTAAGGTGTAGGATTAATATTTTGTATTGCTTCCTTGACTCTCACTGGAGTCATGTAAACAGTATTTACTGCACCTTCTTCGGCTTGTTCAGTAGTAGCAAGTCCGTAATTATAAACACTACCTAGTCCAACATCTGATTTAGAAGGTAAACCCCATGCGCCATCACCTCTTAAGAACTGTAGTCTATTTGCTATTAAAGGTTGTGGTACCAGACCTGCTGATCCATTTAATGATACTGTTGCTCCAACAAATGCACCATATGTCGTATTCGTATCTGGTGGTACAGTCCATGTTCCATCACGTCTTAAGTATTCTCCATTGTGTACTGCAGCAAGTGATGAAGGCATAGCAATAAGTTTTCCATTGTTTGATGAATCAGAGAATACTAATTTATCTCCAGCACCTATAGGATCATCTGCAGTAATCTCACCACCATCAGTAATGTTTCCATGATTATGAGAAAGTGGAGCTTTGTTTCCTAAACCTGTATCAACATAAAGTTTTGTTGTTGCATCTCCATCATTTACAGGTGTACCCAGATATGAAATTATATTGGAATTCATATTTACTGAACCATCAATCTCGATAACACTTGCCCAAAAATAGATTGTTCCTGCATTTTCATCTGTTAATTGGATTTGAGCTGTAGGACTTGTTGCTTGATTTCTAATCCAGAATTGATGTGATACATCGGTTCCCCTGATATCAGGACCAACCATTATTCCTGTGAAAACTGGATTGTTATTGTTTAATTTGCTTGCTAGTGCATTTGTAATTGTTGTTGCAAAGTTAGGATCATTTCCTAGAGCAATTGAGAATTCATTTAAAGTATTTAATGCATCAGGAGACGAATCTATAAGAGCCGCTAATGCTGATGCTATTTCAGATGTGATTTCTGCTTGTGTTCTACCACCTAAGTCTGACATTGAAGGCTTGTTACCTGGATGATATACAGAGTTACTTCCAATTTTGAAATCTAATGATGTAACTATCCCTGCTGGATCAAGTGTAATTTTATTCTCAGTCTGATTTCCAAAATACAATTTACTATACAGTTTGTTTTCACCATATTTTGTTACAGTAGCACCAGTTTTTGATAGACTTGGTCTATCTAATCTCCAATCAATTTGTGATGGTGATGTCTGATATGTTCCTGAATGCGGTGTTTTCCCATAAATAATAAACTCTATGATGCTTCTACCGTGATTGCTACCATCATTTACTGATTGGACATATCCAGTCGACATAATTGAACCGATGTAATCTGATGTTGTAAGTTTTTTCCATCCGATGCCATGAGGTTGATAAGAATAATTATATACTCTGTAATCTGATGCTTTTTCTGGTGTACCTGCATAATAATAAGATAAATAGAAACTACCATAAGCGTATCCGGTATCAGTTATAAATGTGTCATAGAGATTTCCTCTTGGTGTGATTCTTACTTTTATATAATAATCGACTGTTGCAGTTGAAGCAGTTGTTTCATAATTTCCATCAAAAAATGTTGAAGCATTTAAAGTAGCACTTACAGGGCTATCCAAATACTGAACTATTTCAGCTCCTGGATAAACATTTGGAGTTGTCGGTGTATAAGTGAATGTAATAACACCTGTTCCTGAATTATATGTATAATGTGTATTTATATATTTCAATGTAGAGCCATCAAACACAACTATACTTGATGGTTTCGGATTATTAGTTATAGTATATGAAGTCCCGCTCCCTGATAAAGTATATTGTGCAACCCAATCAGGATTTAGTTTTGGATATGTTTCTCCACCATAACTTTTTAAGTGCCTTGTAGCTTCGACAAACCATTTTTTATCCGCAGCATGCATAGCATTGTCAATGGAATTAATGTATAACTTCTTACCACCAAATGTATTTGTTGGCATTAAAACATCATTATATATAATTTTTCCGTCTAAAGTAGTCTGTAGATTAGTTATCTCACTAATAGGATGTGTATGTGCAGCAGGTCTTGGATAATGTGCTACCCATCCAGGTACTGTTTCATCGTATATTTGCATTGTGAAATCTGGCATGGGTGATTCTCCTTTCTATGCTCCTGTATCAAACCATATATCATTATTATTTGGTGATGTTGGAGCAACCGTACCTACTGAAACTTTGGCTTTTGAATTTGCTAATACATATGCACCAGCAATAGTTTCAGAATTTGGTGTTCTATATGTTGCTGTTCCTCTTAAAATACCAATCGCACCGGCCAAACTTGAAAATAAATTTGTTAAGCTACCAGCAACCCCAGCAGTGTATAATTCTTCCCATGTATTAAATGCTCCATCTGAGTTGTCATAAAAGAAATTATTTGCTAGTTTACTCCAATCAATTGATCCTGCTAACATAGCATTAGAAATTCCAGCTGCTTTAACATAAAACTCATTGTTTGAAGATTTTTCAATTGCTCCAGTGCCTTTATAGATATCATGCTTAGCATATTCAATCCATGTAGTACCATCACTGTTATAGAATTCCCAGTCATTGTGCGTCGTTCCGTTTTCAACAAATACCAATGCTCCTTGACCACTGTCTGCTGTGACCTTAGTCCATGCTGTTGAACTTGCAGTGTATATCCCGTTTTGTGATGGAGTTGTTTGATTCTTTTATGACAACTCAGATGGAGCATTTAATACATGGGAAGAATTATACACTGCTGGGGTTGCTGGTAGCTTAACAAATTTATTTTCAAGTTTGGCCGGTGCGATTGGTATTTGTTGAAAACGGAACGACGCACAATGACTGGGAATTCTATAACAGTGATG
>CAKMKF010000014.1 GCA_927439925.1 uncultured Acholeplasmataceae bacterium
TTCAACACTTCCAAAATGAAGTACACCCATGCTATCTACAAATACATTGCTAGGCATAGAGAGTTGATCTCTAGTATCTGGCCATGCAGGAATTGGTGCAGGCATTTCTTTATGTTCACCTTTAACAAAGAATACTCCATTAGATACACTTCTAACACGTAAGTCGGAAGGTGTATTTAAAATAGCATACTCTCCACTTTCCAAATCTTTAAGAGCCATTGTTGAAGATCCACCACCATCTAGGTTATATGCACGATCAGCACCAAAGTGAGCCATAATTTCACCAAGTTCTCTGAGTTTTACACCGTCCATACCTTCAGGTTTATTTCTACCATCAACGACGACAAAGAATATAGTACCGTCTGTTTTAATACCTATTGCAGTACGTGGAGCAGGGAAATCCCAACTCGCACCAGCATTTAAAGTTAAATTAGCAGCACCATTAATAACCAGTGGTTGTGCATCAGAACCTACTGCATATCTGACATCATCCCACTCACCACCAAGGCCAAGTTGAACGACTGCATAATCATTTTCAGCAATTAAATCATCATTATTGAATTCATGACCAACAATAACAAATTGGTTATCTGCGATATCAACAGCATCTGTAGTGGTTTCCACTAAAGATCCTTTACCAAAATATCCTGAAAGATTCTTATTGATCTTTGTTTCAATTCCATCAAGAACGACTTTATTGTATAACGCAGGAAGTTCTACTAACGAATTATCAAAGAATACTGAAATTTCATTTTCATTTGCTGGAACTTGATTGATATGATTCACAGGAATTCTCTTCTTTAATTGACCTTCATCATTATAAACAAGAAGTTCATAACCATCAAATGTAGGAATACCGTAAACAACTTCACCATTTTCTCTAAATCCAACAGCATTTCTATTTCCACCGAAACCTCTTTGAATAACTTCATAATCTCTAACATGTAAAGATAGAGCTTGACCAGTATCATTGATATCATAGAAGTCACCATTGACACCACCGACAACTGTAAAATGTTCATATCTTTCATGGACTCTATCGATAATAACAGGTAATCCTGACATCTTCCAATCGTGATCTTGATAATCATCAGAAACAACAATATTGATATCACTATATAATGTTGGATTCGCACCAATATAGTTAATCACTTGATTGGTAACTAAACCATCCATATCAATCGATCCAACAATTTTCGTATGTCTAATACCTTCAACGAAAGTTGTTTCTTTAGTTGTTTCATATAATCTAAATGCCGCATTGACATCTTGGAAAGAAACAAACGATAGAGTAAATAACAATAGGAATAAAGCAATTATTTTTTTCATTGTTTTCCCTCCTTAAACTGTAGGTAAAACAATATTGACTGTACCAATACTGTTAAACTCTATAATGAAACGATAATTGACCTCTTCAGCAAGTAAGAAGAAAATCATTTCCGTCACATAATCATCAACAATCGTCATTTCAAATCCTGACAATTCACTTTCAGGAAATGACGCTTCAAAGAATACTTGTGCTTCATCTTGATTTTGAAGGTTCATAAAGTATTTACCGTTATTATAGGTAAACCATTCAATCTCAAATGCTTTAAAGAAATCATATTCTCCAAGTGGATCTAAAGTAATCGTTTCTTTTGCATAAACCTCACCTTGAGGAATATAATGATGAATCACTCCACCTACATTTTCGAAATACTCTTTTTGACCATCAAATAAAAATGATGATTTTTCATCGTCAAACTCTATTTCAGCATCATACAATAGAACTCCATTTTGAATAGTAACATCTAGTTTGTAGTTAGACATTGTTTCAAAATTTGCTATCGCATTCATTAATGCTAATTCTTCTGGTTCATATATGGCTTCACAAACGCCCTCAATTAATTCTTCATTGGTTCCACATACAATGGTTGGGATAACAGGCTCTGTTGGTTCACCTTGACAACCTTGTAAGAAAAATAGACCAAAAAGCATAAAAACATAAAATACTTTTTTCATATTCTTCCTTTCTTAAATAAGCATATATATAGCTGCCACTATCATAATTATGACTCTACAAATTCATTCTATACTTTAAATGATGAAAAAAACTGCCGAATAGTAAAAAAACACCTTATCGCAGTAGGTGTTTTAGTACATATAGTATAAGATACGCAAGTAGCTTTAGAGATATCTATAACATTTTTTGAATACGGTTAGCTACATCTTGTTTAAATCGTTCGATATATTCTAAGACATAGGTTTTGATATCTAAATGAATATCTTTGATAAGTGGTGTTAAATCCATTGCGAATATTAAGGCTGAAGCCTTATCGACTTGATGCGATGTAGAATAGGTTGCATGTGCAACTCTTCTACCGGTTGTTGCTAAGTCATAACGCTTACCACCGATAATTTGAGAATCAAATACTTCTACTAAAGCTTGAGCAAGATTTGGATGATCGCTAACATTAAAAACGACTTTTTCATCATCTACCATCCAATCTAAGTCTCTCCATACTTCACATCCATATACTTCTTTAGGTCTAAATTCTTCTGGAAGTTTACGAATCGCTTTAATCACTTTGGTGGTTACACCAATGTGAGTATCATGTTTATCTGCAAGGTTATGTGTGTATAAGACTTCAGGATGAGCAGTTTTAATGAGTAATGCGAGTTCATCAACAAGTTCTGTGTTCTTTGGATCTTTCGTTTCAGAGCTTGGGTAATCTAGTAATGCAAGTGCCCCAAATTCTCCGATATATGCAGCCTTCTTTTGTTCAAGGCGTCTTACTTGAATCATTTGTTCATCGGTGTAGTTCTTATAAATAGAATCTCTAGCACTTCCTGAACCGTTTGTTACTACAACTCCAAAGAATGACTTATCATCCTTACCAAAGCACTTTAGAATGCCATCATAAGCCATAATTTCAATATCGTCTTGGTGAGCGGCGATTGACATATGGGTTGTTTTTTTAATTGCAGTTTCGATATCACTTTGATCTGGTATAAAGAATTCTGCAGTTCTTTTGTTTAATTTCATTTTATACATCTCCTTATTTTTGACCTATGTCAGGAAGACTAGCCGCAGCGACTGATTGTCCAACACGTCTACTCTTTTCATCTGGCAATGTAATTTGAATTTGTTTTGCTAAATCAGGCGATTCAGCTTCTAAAACAAGTTTCGCATACTTAATAATTCTAGCTCCACCTTCACCTGAGGTGACTCTACCTAAGACAAGAACATGTTTGATGTCATAAAATGCTTGGTAACCTAAAATGTTATAACCCAAATATATTCCAATTGTGTCGAAAATTTTTAAAAATTTCTCATTTCCTTTTGAAATCTCAATTTGTAAATATTCTAGCTTTTCAGCAGGTGATAAATTGGGGTTAATTTCGATTCCATTCAGTTCAGCAAGCTTGATTGCTGCATCTTGTGAAAAGTATTTGACACCACACCCATAGTCTAATGACCACTCATCAACCATCGCATTTTGATTATAATCCGCAGGTACAAACGCCAATTCATTTAACCATCCTGTTATATTACCTTTAGCATCTACATATCCTGCAGCTTGAGATGTTCCCATCGCTATGCCTAGGACTTCTTCTGATTCTAAGCTCATCGCGCCAGCGAGAGCTGTGACATCTCCATCGTTTGCAACTTCAATTGGGATATTCCCTAAGTCTTTCGCGATATTTATAAACATGTCTTTAACATGTAGGTCAAATTCCAATTTAGGCACTTTAATGAATAGTGAAGCCGCCATAACCCTATTATCGATATAAACACCTGCAGCACTCACACCAATCGCATCTACTCTTGGCATTTTAGATGCTGCTGTCTGAATTGAATTTAGAATGCCTTGGTAGTGATAACTAGGATCTGTTTGTAATTTAGGATGCCAAACGACTTCTTCTGAGTAAATGGCTTCACCATTGACGACAGCTGAAACCTTTCGGTCAGATCCACCTGCATCAAAACCAATTCGATATCCTTCTAAATGTCTTCCTAATGGTTTTGATTCTTCATTGGTGTCTTGAATTAGATCTGGTGTCGTTAATTCGACTGTAAATTCTTTTTCATAGATTCGTGTCATGAATTCTCGATCGAATTCACGTAAACCATCTTTAGCATAACAAGATTGGATATATTCACCGATAGACTTTGGTCCACCAAAGATAATCTTCCAACCACCTTTAATCCATAATAACGATTTAATCAATCTTTCAATATAGAAGATGTTAGATTCATACTCATTTTCTAAGTCATTAAAGACATAGGTTTGAAAAACAGAACGTATTCCTTGGTTTCTCTCAATGGCTATGCGAACCAATTCAGGATTCTTCGAACTCATTACAGCTTTTAAGTAATTTTGATTTGCTAAAAAGATTGGTCTAAAGTCTTTGTCCATTTCTGGTATGATTTTTGGTACTACATTATATTTAAATTGCTTCATGAATTCACACATGCAAAAAACATTCGCATATTCCCTTCTTAATCGAGGATTACTTCGTACTACTCATATCATACTTAAAATAAAAGGAAAACACAACATGTAACCACGTTAGATCCTTGTTTTATCACAAATGAAAAAAAATTTTCAGTACTTATAATCAAAAAAAATGCCTTGTGGGAGGAGGTACCACAAGGCATGATTACTATTTAGATAATTTTCTTTCACGTTTATCATCATACATTCGTTTATCAGCTATTCTCATTAACCCCATTAACTCATCATCATCTTTTGGATAACACGCTACGCCGCATCCAAAATCAATCACATGATTTAAATCTTCATAAATAAATGGGTTATCTGTAAATGATTTTCTAATTTTCTCAATTCTTTCAAGACTCATATGCAAATCTAGTTCTGGAAATATAATAACAAACTCATCTCCACCAGTTCTCGATAAAATTTCATTATCTTTTAAATTGTCACGAATGATCTTTGTAAAATAAATTAAATAATCATCACCAACCATATGTCCATAGTTGTCATTAATTTGTTTCAAGTAATTGACATCTATGACTGCTATTGAAAACTCCTTTTTATTCTCTCTACATTCTTTATATAGATTAAATAACAATCTTTCATGATGTTTTCTGGAATTGACTCCAGTTAATGTATCTGTCTTCGACAATGTATAAATCTCTTCAACAAGTAATTGATTGTTTAAAGCAATCTCAATTTGAGATGCTAAATGCTTAATATATTGTTTATCTTGTTCATTAAATGCTTCAAAATCTTCTAAGTTATCCAAATTGATAAATCCATAGATTGTTTCATGTAGGATAAATGAACATGTTAGAACAGCCTTAGCTGTTAAAACTTCATTTTCTTTCATCGCTTCAGATGTTTCAGCTTTCAGATTCTTCTCATTAAACGTTTTAATATCTCTAATAACTGCTGGTTCATCTAAAACCCCTAATTTGTATTGATACATATCTTCAAACTTTAAATCAATTTTTTGGAGAGTATGTAAATCATATCCAACTGCAGCTCTAAATTCCATTCTATTCTCATTACGAATTAAAATACTTCCTGATTGAGCTTTTGGTATAAGCTCAATCGCTTTTTCTAAGATTGTCTGTAAGAGTTCATCTAAGTTATCATTGATTAACATCTTTGGTGTAATTTCTGAAATTGATTTTGATATCTTTGAATTCAATTCCAATTGAGCATATCTATTCATTAAGATTTGGTAATCTACTTTTTCGGATTGAATCGCTTTTTCAAAGAAATAGAAAAAGATCATTGCTGCACCAGGAACAAAGAATAAGTTCATTTGTATATCTAAAGCTTTTACACTAGGAAAGATTAAAGACAATACATTATAAGATGCAACTAAGGTAATGGATAGAATAGCTCCATACATTTGTTTAACATATAATAAGACAACGGATAGTATTAATAATAAGGATATGGTTAAATACATGGTCTTAGCGAATATGCTAAGATCATTAAAGTCTAGGAATTGATTGAGTACAATCATAAATAAAATAACAGCAAAAGCGTAAATTGCCGCACCGAATAAAATAATCCTTTTAGCTCTTGGGACAATACTCATAAATTTATGTTCGTGCATAGTCAATTTTCCTTTCTTATTTATTTCATTCCACTCATATTTTACCACTGTTTGAACTTCAAAGCTTCAACTTAATGAAGATGTAATATTTCTAAATGAAAATTAAATAAATAAGACGTATGATGATTGAATTATATTAAATTATCCACAATTGCCTAATGGACTTCTAATAAGTTGTGAAATCACCTATCTATAGGTATAATAAAATCCGTAAGGACGGTAATCATATGAACTATTCAGCTTACTTTAAAGAATACTATAAAAATCACCCAGTAACAAGTATAATTATAATTATTAATTTAATAATGGCACTCCTCGTTATGTTTAGTGGTGGATTCACACTCGTTAATCTCATTTCGTGGGGAGCAATACTTCCACCACTAAACATAACGAGGAGTGCC
>CAKMKF010000015.1 GCA_927439925.1 uncultured Acholeplasmataceae bacterium
TCAAAGCAAAGTGGATGATGATATTAATAAGATTGCTCATTCATTTGAAGAGTGGCGATATTTTTACGAAAAAGCAAATTCCATTGAAGTATGGTTTCTAGACATATTTCTTGCTATATATTTGATAAAGATATGGGGGGGAGTATTGTAGAGTCCGTGAGAGATGCAAGAAATATGTCTAGAAACCATACTTCAATGGAATTTGCTTTTTCGTAAAAATATCGCCACTCTTCAAATGAATGAGCAATCTTATTAATATCATCATCCACTTTGCTTTGATTATAATCTGGGTCGATATTTAAACCAAGTGCTATCATCTTTTTGTATAGCTTTATCCTTGTTGATTTGTTAACATTTCTGAATAGCACTGCTAAATCATGTACCTTAGGAACAACACTACCTTGTAGCGAAATGAAAGCTTTTAAGTACATTTCACAAGCAAATGCCTTTAATACAATAACTGGTATAGTTACATGTGAAGCTATTTTATGTGCATTTTGATTATTTTGCTTAATTAATGCTTTACTCATCACGTTAAGCATTTTTGTTGCATCATTAAAAATATTGGCTACAGATACTATTTTCGTCCATTCATCCATAATTTCACCTATTTTTGGATTCTTTATTGAATATTTTTTTAGTTACAGGCTGCAACTAATTCTTTGTTTTATCTTCAAATAACATTTGTTCACCACGTGCAAAAGCAGCACCTTGACAGAATCGCTCTAATGCCCAAGCTTCTTCGATTGATGCAACCTCAACATACTTAACTTGGATATTGTCATAATTTTTTTCATTTATATACGACTCAGTGAAATTTCCATAAAGTGACATTCTATGTCTCATTTTATACTTTTGCTCAGTGGCTTTACCTATTTTATGAAGTATTGTATTCATCTCGTATAAAGCATAAACACAATAAGAATTAGGAGCTGTACTAAGTTTTTGATCGTCCCTATTATATAGGTTTTTCATCATATCACTATTTACTTTAGGCTTAACTCTTGTTGAAAGTTTGTAATAGGATTCTATATCATTCTCAAAATCATCAATTTTACTATAGTCATACATCATAATTACCTCTCATAGTAAACATTATATCAAACAATGTTTACTTTAATCTGGCTTATTTGGATTTATGAGGTTTCCATCTGCATCAAACACAGTTTTTTTACTGAACCTCATGTGTTCTTTATTATGACATTCCCTACAAAGTAGTTCCAAATTATCCTGATTAAGGCTGATTGATGAATCGTTAATATTGTCAACCGATAGTCTTTCCTTATGGTGAACTTCGATTCCAACTTGTCTACATCGTTCACATAGTCCATTGACCGACATAATCTTGAGTTCTCGTGCAGCAAGCCATGCAGGTGACTTATAGAAGTTATGCAGAACCTTTGGCTTTTTCATAAGCTTCTTTTAGTTCAGCTGCTTTTGCTTCCACATGTTCCCAACGAACAGGTAAGTCTTCACGTCCCATATGTCCATAAGCAGCTAACTCTTGGAACTTAACTTTATCAAATTCTAATTCTTTCCGAATGTTAGCTGGAGTAAAATTGAAATGTTTTTTAACCAACTCAAGCAAGTCTTCATCAGTTAACTTCCCAGTTCCAAAGGTATCAATTGATACAGATACTGGATTCGCGACTCCAATGGAATAAGACACACAGACTTCGCACGTGTCGGCCAATTCTGCCTCCACAAGGGCTTTTGCTGCAAATCTGGCATAATAACTCGCACTGCGATCAACTTTGCTTACGTCTTTGCCAGAAAAGGCACCACCACCATGTTTAGAGTATCCACCATAAGTATCTACGATTATCTTTCTACCAGTTAGTCCTGAATCACCATAAGGACCACCAATGACGAATGCTCCTGTTGGATTAATGAGAACATTGATACCCGTTAGATCCTTACCAATTAATGGTTTGAGTACTTCTTCAATGATGATTTCTTTTGCGAGTGATAGGCTTGCTCCTGGTCTTGTTTGAGCAGAAACAATAATGGTGTCATATGTGAATGGTTGACCATCGACATACCTGACTGATACTTGACACTTCCCATCAGGACCAAAGATATGATTATACTTAGCTTTTCTAAGCATATCGACTTCTTTAGCAATCTCATGAGCAACCACAATCGGTAATGGCATGAGCTCAGGAGTTTCATTACATGCGAAGCCATACATCATTCCCTGATCACCTGCACCTTGCTGATGATCTAAGGTTTCATTGACACCTTGTGCAATATCAGGTGATTGTTTTGATATTTTCTCTAATACACAAAACTCTTCTGTGTACCCGATTTCCTTGAGTACTCGTTTAGCAATTTCTGAATACTCTACTGTTGCAGTAGTTGTAACTTCACCAAAGATAATCACTAAGTCGTCCTTGATTGCTGTTTCAACTGCCACTCTTGCTGCTTGGTCTTGTTCAAGTATTGCATCAAGTATCGCATCGCTGATTTGGTCACATATTTTATCCGGATGTCCACTAAAGACCGATTCGCTTGTTATGATTTTCATGTTGTCCTCTTTCTAGCAAGAAAAAAGGAAGCATTGAGCTTCCCTGGTTTGCTTTGATTTGAATGTGTTATTTTATGACTGCTTTTGGTAAGTACGCAGTGTACCTTGCGTAATCATATCCTTCACTTTCGACTAGGATACCAAAATCGTGTGAATCGGATGTAACGAAGATACAATGGAACACTTCCTCCTGGTCACAATACATATGCTCAAGATTTTCTTTGATAAAATCGTAGTCATTCAATGGATCCTTGATAAAGCACTCGAATAAGTCTTTATCAATAACTACTCGTTTTTCGATTACAAACTCATCATGAGGAATGAGTTCTGTAGATGTTGCTTTTCGTATAAAATTAGTTTTCATGTTACTGTCCTTCTAGTCGATTTTCCAAGCGGTATAGACACTTCGGTAAGTGCAATCCCAAGTATCTAGGATTATGCCATCTTTACATACTGTAACATGGAAACTAATTTTATACGAAAAGCAACATCTACAGAACTCATTCCTCATGATGAGTTTGTTATTGAAAAACAAGTAGACATTGATAAAGATTTATTCGAGTGCTTCATCAAGGATCCACTGAACTGCTACGATTTCATCAAAGAGAATCTTGAGCATATGTTTTGTGACCAAGATGAAGTATTTCACTGTATCTTAGTGATATCTGATTCACACGACTTTGGTATACTAGTCGAAAGTGAAGGATATCATTACGCAAGGTACACTGCATACTTACCAAAAGCAGAAATAAAGTAACACATTCAAAACAAAGCAAACCAGGGAAGCTCAATGCTTCCTTTTTCTTGCTAGAAAA
>CAKMKF010000016.1 GCA_927439925.1 uncultured Acholeplasmataceae bacterium
TTCGATCAGCATCTCTAGAAAACATAATTGCTGATATTTGAGCACCTTCATCTTTTAAGGTGAAATAGAAGTGCCCTCTTGAATGTCTTTTGAAGTTAGAGACTTCACCTTTTAATAAAATCGAAAAAAGGTGTTTGTCACCTTCAAGCTTGGCTTTAATATATTTAGTTAAAGCACTAACCGATAGATATTGTTCCAAAGAGATCATCCCTTAATGGTTTTTGCGATATTGTCTAATACCTTATTTGTAAATTTGTGTTGTTTTTCATCGTCTAAATTACTATAAACCTTTGTGAGTTCTACTGCTTCATCAATAACAATTTGTTTTGCTAAATCAGTTTTTAATAGCTCATAAACAGCTAGTCTTATAATCGCTCTATCTAAAAAAGCTAGACGATATAAACTATAGTCAAAAAGATGATGTTCAATGATTTCATCTATCTCCTTCACCATTTCTATAATCTGGTGAAAGATATCATCTGACCCTTCAATTTCAAAATATGGAATGAATGGTAGTTGGTCACTTAGATATAAATCATGCTGATAAAGTTGATTCATCAGTTCAATGCGTTGATCGTGTTTCTCTTGATTCGTCATATAATTACCTCATATGTTATTGTATCATATATTATATGATTTATACAGTCAAAGAAAACAAAAAAAGCTATCTAAAAAGATAGCCTTTATCATTGTTTTAAGTGTTAACGACCTAACCATCCACCATCAACAGCTAAAGTAAATCCGTTAATATAATTGGCGTTGTCACTAGCTAGGAAAACTGCTGCTCCTGCGACATCTGAAGGTTTACCCCAACGTCCTGCAGGAATACGTTCTAAGATCTCTCCAGCACGCTTTTCGTCATCACGAAGCGCTGCTGTGTTATTCGTTGCCATATAACCTGGCGCGATGGCATTACAGTTTATACCATATTTAGCCCATTCGTTTGCCATGGTCATGGTAATTCCTTTAACACCTGATTTTGATGCAGTATAAGATGGAACTCTAATACCACCTTGATAAGATAACATCGAAGCGATACTAATAATCTTTCCACCAGTGCCTTGTTTAATGAATTGGTTGGCCACTGCTTGTGAGAAAAAGAATACGGTTTTGACGTTGATATTCATCACGTCATCCCAGTTTTGTTCACTAAAGTCTAGTGAATCTTCTCTTCTGATGATTCCAGCATTGTTGACTAAGATATCGACTCTACCATAATGCTCTACTGCTTGTTTCACTAAATCGACTAAACCCTCTTTATGAATACTAATTAGGTTTGCTTTAATACTTAAGAACTTTCTTCCTAAGTCTTGAACCATTTTCTCTGTTTCAGGTGAATCGACATAGTCAATACCTACAATATCAGCACCAGCTTCAGCTAAACCTAAACACATTCCTTGACCTAGTCCTGTTGAGGATCCTGTTACGATTGCTACTTTATCTTTTAAACTAAAATTTTCTAAGATTGACATGATTAACCTCTTTCTTTATTTCAACTCAGACATTTTGACGAAATCCATATCATCAAATGTTTGATTTTCACCGCACATACCCCAAATGAATGTATAATCCGATGTTCCAACACCTGTATGAATCGACCAACTTGGTGAAATCACTGCTTGTTCATTAGATATCACTAAATGTCTTGTTTCATCCTTTTCACCCATAAAATGGAAGACTCTTGTGTCACTTTCCATATTGAAATAGAAATAGACTTCCATTCTTCTTTCATGGGTATGACATGGCATTGTATTCCATGCTGAACCTTCAGATAGTATAGTCATTCCCATCACGAGTTGTGACGACTGACATACTGCTGGGTGTACATATTGATAAATCGTTCTTTGATTTAATGTCTTTGGTGATCCCCACTTCACTGGGTTTGCACTTGAAAATGGTATATGCACGATTGGATATTCTTTCATAGATGGTGCACTATTGATGTAATACTTTGCTGGATTTTTTTGATCGATAGAACCAAATTTAACTTCTTTTGCTCCACAGCCAATATAAATTCCATCTCTTGGTGCCATTTCATATTTTTTTCCATCAATGATTATGTAACCTGCTCCACCAATATTAATCGCACCCAATTCTCTTCTTTCTAAAAAGAATTCAGTTCCTAAGTCTTTTGTTACAGGTAAACTAAGTTCTTGATCAACAGGATAAACTCCTCCTGCAATAATTCTATCGTGATGTGAATACGTAAATTGAATCTCATCTTTAACAAAGACTTTTTCAATTAAGTATCTTTCTCTCAGTGTATTTGTATCATATTTCTTCGAATCTTCTGGATGATTATTGTATCTGATATCTAGTTTCAAGATTCTCACTTCCCTTCCATAATTTTTTTGATATAGGTTAAGCTTGATTCTATATCAACACCTGTCACACCTTCAAATATCAAATATGCTTCAGGTTTTACTTCTTGAATCCTTTTGATAATTTTTTCGTAATCCATTAATCCTTTGCCTAACCCAACTTGAACTAACTGATTATCTTTGACTATAAAATCCTTGAGATGAAATATGACTATTTCATCCTTTAGTAAAGCCAATGACTCTTCAAATAAATCCATTCTATTTTCATAGTTTCCAATATACAAAAAGTTAAATAAATCAATAGTTACTTTCAAATTTGGACTTTGAACTGCATCTAAAATCTCTCTAATTCTTTTAGGTGAATATGCGACATGCGCATATGCTCCTTCAATTGCGATATAGCTATTTTTCTTTTCAGCGAGGATTGCTAAATCTTTAATGATTGTTATGACATCATCCAATGCTTTTTGATCATGATTTTCTTTAACGTATCCCCATGGACTACCCATTAAAGATCCTGTTTCAGTACCTACATATTTACAATTTAATGAATATGCTATTTCTAGATGTCTCTTAAAATAATCAATTCCTTGAGTGACTACTTTGGAATCAGGGTGCACAGGATTAAAATATGCTCCAAGCATCATAATCATTGGATTCGTAAAATGTTTTTTAATGAGATTTAAATCATTAAAGTCTATATCAGTATCTAAAGCTTTCTTAAAAACCAATTGAACTCCATCAAAACCATATGAAGAAACTGCTTCTGACAAGGATTCAGGTGACATCTTTCCGACATCGTGGGCACGAATGCCAACCTTATTCATTGAAATCTCCTAGATATCCTAGTCTTCTTGAAATACGTTCTGCAATTTGAACAAAATCTTTAGCAATCACTTCACGGTTTGCTCCTTCTGCAGCAAGATCTGCAGCAACAAGCACTCCAACGATTCTATTTTCAAAGTTCCATACAGGAGCTGCTAATGTGCAAATATGAGATGAATCATCTAAACTTGAGTAGACATAACGATCTTTTTTAATTTGTTCAGTATTTTGGATACCATTATTTGTAACACTCTTATCAAATACAGCATAAGTTTGGCCAATTGGCCCTTTTTCAAAATCTCTTGAAACAGTTCCTATTTCTTGAGGAGTGACAATTTTAGAATTCGTTGGTTGATGTTTAAAGACATAAACGATTTTATCGTTAATGCGTTTCGTGATAAATACGGTGCGACCATATTTATCTCCAAAATCTTTAAGTTCAAATTGTGCAGCTTCAATTAAGTTTGAGTTCTTCGTATAAACTGAACCTATAGCAAACATTTTAGAACCTATAACGTAGTTCTTTAGTCTTGGATCTTTATAGTAAATCGCATCAGCACGGTAAAGTGTTTGTAAAAAGTCATAAACTGTAGCCTTAGGAATATCTAACATTCTATAAATTTGACCTAAGGTTAATCCTTCATCATGTTTCGCAATTAACTCTAAGATTTGAAGTATTCTTGATACGGATCGATTGTCTTTCATCGTTGTACCCTCCCTGAAGCATCTCCGCCTGATAGTATATCGACTTCTGCTTCTGTGACTTGATTAAAGTCACCTAATATTGTATGTTTTAAAGCACTTGCTGCTACTGCAAATTCAATAGCTTCTTGAGGTTTTCTAGTCAGTAAACCATGGATTAATCCACCAGAGAATGAATCTCCACCACCAACTCTATCGATGATTGGATCAATTGTGTAATGTTTGGATTGATAGAATTGATTTCCATCATAAAGTAATGCACTCCATCCATTTTTTGATGCAGAAAATGATTCACGTAATGTTGTAGCAATCATTTTAAATCCAAAAGCATCTTTCATTTCCTTAAATATTTCTTTATATGAATCAAGTTCTAATTTACCGCTTGAGATGTCTACATGTTTTGGCTTAAACCCTAAGACAAGTTCTGCATCTTCTTCATTTCCAATGCAGACGTCAACGTACTTCATTAATTCTTTCATCACACTTTGAGCTTCTTGTGGAGTCCAAAGTTTTTTTCTATAGTTTAAATCAACAGAGACTGTAGCACCTGCTTTTTTAGCTGCAATGCAAGCTAATCTTGTTAATTCAGCAGCTTTCTTACTAATTGCAGGTGTAATACCTGACCAATGAAACCACGAAGCATTCTTAAATATTTCATCAAAGTCAAAATCTTTTGGGTCAGCTAAAGCGATTGCTGAACCTGCACGATCATAAATAACTTTAGATGGACGCATGGATGCTCCTGTTTCTAAATAGTAAATACCAACACGGTCACCACCTCTAGTGATGTAATCTGGTTTAACTTGGTAACGTGTTAAGGCATTGACTGCACTTTGTCCGATTTCATGTTTTGGTAGTTTTGTGACGAAATAAGCTTCATGTCCAAAGTTTGCTAGTGAAACTGCGACATTTGCTTCACCACCTCCATAAACAACATCAAAAGATTCAGCTTGAACGAATCTTTGTTGTCCAGGTGTTGATAATCGAAGCATGATTTCTCCCATTGTAATAACTTTTGACATATGTATTCACTCCTTGTTTTCTTGTAACTTGATTTTAAATACTGCTTTCTCAACAGTAGTATTTTCTTCTTTTCTTAATTTAGGCATATGAAGATCATCTGGAAAAACGATTGCAAACATATCTTCATATAGATGGACTTTGGTAAAGTCTTTAATTTGATACTTTGTGATATCTTTATTTTCATTGTAAGATTCAGTAACGATAATACCTTGATTGTCTTTATTGGAGTATCCAATGTATTCTGAACCCTTTAAAACAATTTGGATATCTAAATACTTTAAATGACTTTCAAAGAAACATTCACTCTCAATTTTTGATGGATAAGTATCTCTTAAGATAAATATTTCATCACCATCAATAATTGTTTTCCCCTGTGGTAGACTTAATAAATCATTATTCTTAATGAAATCGATAGCTTTACTAATATTTGAGTTTAAGAATGTATATTTATACAAATTCGATAAATGATCAACTATCATTAGACTATTTTTTAGCTTGTTGAAATGCATCAACAAATGCTTTTGCAAGTTTTGTGACACCTTCATAGTCTTGTTTCTTAGCAGGACCAGTAAGTTCACTACCCACACCAACAGCAACAACTCCAGCATTCACCCAATCTTTAACATTATCAAGAGACACTCCACCAGTAGGCATGATATTGATTTGAGGAAGTGGACCCTTAACTGCTTTTACATAAGATGGTCCAAAAGCTGAACCTGGGAATAATTTAATAACATCACAACCTGCTTCCATTGCAGCAATCATTTCTGTAATGGTTAAGCATCCAGGCATATAAGGGATTTGATATCTATTGCATAATTTAGCTGTAGCAAGATCAAAAGCAGGACTTACAATATATTTAGCACCTGCAAGAATCGCAATTCTTGCTGTCTCGCTATCTAATACAGTACCCGCGCCAACAATCAATTCACTTGGTTTAAATGCTTTAGCAAGGCTTTCAATGACTGTAGTAGCGTTTGGTACAGTAAACGTTACTTCTACTGCAGATAACCCACCTTTAATACAAGCCTTAGAGATTTCAATTGCTTGTTCACTTGATTCTGCACGAACAACAGCTACAACTCCAACATCAGTAATTCTTTTTAGAATTTCAAATTTTTGCATGAGATATACCTTCCTTTTTTGATAAACGGTGTTTTTATACATAACAATACGTCTATTGATTCATACAATAACATTATATGATAGACGACAAGACCTGTCAATTTGTTATTTATTAATCTTCTTTAAAGTTTTTTTACGTTTTCTAGGACAACTGGAGACCCACTTGTCTTTCCTAATTTAACATTCTTTAGAATGACTTCATCCACAAATCTAAATTGTAAACCTTCACCAGTCATCTTCTCTAGAAAACTCATCATTGCTGGAATTTCTGGAATTGGATTATTTGCATAGGTGAATGTTATATTTTCTAACTCAATCGATTTGATTGGTTGTTCAGCAAGACCATAAAAGAATCCAGCTGCAACATGCACATTCTCACAAACCATATTCTTAAATTTGAATTTTCCTAAATATGGAGTTCTATTATCTAGAGGTAAAGCTTTCTTATTCCAAACGTATTCTGTCTTCCCATCATCGTCACAATAATAATACATATTCATCACAAGTGGCGTTAAGACATTATCCATATAGATATTTTCAAAAGTGATTCCATCAATAATAGCGGATTCACCTCTACCTCTTCTTGTTTTGATTCTTAATCCTCGATCGGTTTGTTTAAAATAACATTGAGTGACACTTAAATCTTTAATTCCTCCACTCATTTCACTACCTAATACAACCGCTCCATGACCATAAGCCATCATGCAATTTCTAACTGTCATATCAGATGTTGGTCTTCTATATTTCATACCCATATCAAATTTACCGCTTTTAATCGCGATACAGTCATCTCCAACAGAGAAATCAATACCTATTACATTGACATGATCACAAGACTCAGGATCACATCCATCCGTATTTGGTGAATCTTTAGGGCTAATAATTTTCATGTCTATAAAATCAATATAACTAGAAAAATATGGGTGAAGATTCCAAGATGGTGTATTTGTAACAGTTACACCTTGCATTCCAATATTTTTAGAATTGGATAGAAAAACACCTTTTGGACGCCATGCACCACCACGCATCACTTTATGATTGACCCACCAATCAGAGTTTTGTGCGTTACAATCAATGATACCTTCTCCGATAATTTTGACATTTTCAACTTCGATACCGGTAATAATACTTGCGAAAGTTGGAGCAGGATTTCCTTCCCAACTTGATAATTCTAGTAGAGTACCCGTCGATTTTTGAATTTGCGCAGGCAGTACCGGGTATAAATTTCTATCTGTATGGCCGAGCAAAGTCGCATGCTTGGTAAGTTCAATGGTTTGATTACTCTTTAAAAAGAGTGGTCTAACCAAATATGTACCTTCAGGTATAAATACTCTTCCACCCTTAGGACATGTTATCATAGCGGTTTGGATAGCCATGGTGTCATCAGTTACACCGTCACCTATCGCACCAAAATCTTTTACATTCACGAAAGAGGTTTCTCCAAGAGTTTCAATAACTTCAGAATATCCTAAAACTTCTATTTTATATAAATGAGAAGGTATTAAATTATAGATCGAGAAAACATTCGTTTTAACATTTTCTAAAACGACTTTTCCATCCATTACAACATCAAAAGCTTCTCTTGCATAGTAAATATCTTGATTATTAAGTTCTAAGGTAATACTTCTTGATGATTTAAATATAGTTTTAAACATATGTTAACTCCCTTTTTGAATCATATATTTCGGATAAATTCTATTTTTAATTTGTAGCCAGAAAAAGTCCATTAACCAGTATACTAAGCCAAATGTAATTGGATCGATACCGATATTATCAAAACCAAACATGAGCATTCCAATCGATGGAATACCAAGTGATAGAAGTCCTTCAATCGAAAAATAACTAGCTGCGATCATTACCAAAACGTATCCAGATGTTGCGAGTAAGCTTAATACAGATTTTCTTTCTACATGATGAGGTAGGTAATGAAGTGTTGGCATTTTATCGTTATGCATCCACACAATCACTTTATTCACGATATATTCAACACCCAAAGTCATTAACAAAAACATAGCGATTAATAAATCCTCTACAGCATATGCGAATGCTGTAAATGTTAAGAAAAATGCTGCACCTGAGACCCAAAACTTTAAAAACCCGACCTTTACACCGGGTTTAATATTGTTGAGTTTATCAATGCTATAGGGATTGAATGGTTGTTCCGGTTTATTATTCTTCTTCAATTTTCACGTACTTCCAATCTACATAGAACCAAGCAAACAATGTTGCCAATATATAAAATGCTGCACCAACCATCATCACATTCATTGAAAAATATCCAGCAGGTGTGATGACAAATTCAGGTCTTAGATCTACTTCGGTATAAAATACATTGACATAAAGATAGACAAGCAATACTTGGACTACATTCATTATCGTAAATAGAATTAAAGATACTGGGGATCTCTTCTTCTTAAATGCTAAACTATTGGCTAGCTGCACTAAAGAAATCATGTAAATGGAAAATAGATAGAAACCAATTACTTTGTTTGTTAACACATTGATTGCAGAAATGTGTGACACGAAATTCGTATCTCCAGTTCTAAAATCGAGAAAGATTGTGAAAACAATCGTCCCAATCAGTGTAAATATGACTGGAATCGAATATTTATTATAGTTGTACCAGCGGATATGCCATGGTTCACGTTTGATTCCATCATTCATAAATGCACACTTCCGTTTCTTTATCAAAATAATATAAATGTGAAACATCAAAATCAAAATAAGCTTCTTCACCAGGGTGTAATATTTCTCTCGCATTGATTTTTGATATTACATTTTTGTCACCAATAGTAAAATGGACAAGAGCATCAGAACCAAGAAGTTCATAAAGTTCAATTTTAGAAAAATGACCTTTATCTAGTTTATCTTTATATGGTTTTTCAATCGTAATATGCTCAGGTCTAACACCTAAAGTGATTTCTTTACCAAAGTAACCATTCTTCTTTAAAGCATCATAGCTCTTTGTAGTGGTAATGTCTATTTTGACATCGCCAATCCAAACAAAGCCATTATTATCTATTTTAGCATGAAAGAAGTTCATTGGAGGAGTTCCAATAAAGTTTGCTACAAATAAATTATTTGGTCTTGCATATAATTCTTCAGGAGTCGCGATTTGTTGTACATAACCATCTTTCATAACAACAATTCGATCAGCTAATGTTAATGCTTCAATTTGGTCATGTGTCACATAAATCATTGTGACACCTAAGCGGTGATGTAATTCTTTTAATTCTTTTCTCATTTGTCCACGAAGTTTTGCATCCAAATTTGAAAGCGGTTCATCAAGTAGAAAGACTTTAGGATCTCTTACAATTGCACGTCCGAGTGCTACTCTTTGACGTTGACCACCTGATAATTCTCTAGGTTTTCTATTCAAATAAGGAACTAACCCTAAGACATCAGCAGCCCACATCACCCGTTCATGAATCTTATCTGAGTCTTCTTTTCGAAGTGTCAATGAAAAAGCCATATTATGATACACAGTCATATGTGCATAAAGTGCATAGTTTTGAAAAACCATCGCGATATCTCTATCCTTTGGTGCTTGATCATTGACCTTTAAGTCATCAATAAATAGGTCACCAGTACTAATTTCTTCAAGTCCAGCTATCATTCTAAGTGTGGTTGATTTCCCACATCCTGATGGCCCAACTAAGACGATAAACTCGCCATCTTTGATATCCAAATTGAAATCAAAAACAGCTTGTACTCCATTCATATATATTTTATTTACATTTCTTAAATTCATCGTTGCCATCTTATTCACCCATTTCCTTCAAATGATCATGTAGTATCTGTGATTTCTTCATTGTAATCAATCCACCAGATACAAGAAATAATGCTGAAACGAGTAGTAAAGCTGCTACCATTAGAAAGTGTACTAATGTAATTTGACCATTTGCATAAAGTCTTGATGGAACATAAAAGATTCTAAGCACATGAACAACGGCAATAATGATTACAATCTTTGCCCATTTTTGGTCATAAAACTTACATCTTTCTGCAGCAAGAAAAGTAACCAATAATAAAACAATATTAATTAAGATTTCTAAAGCTGTAGTAAAATCAGGAACTACAGTACTTGGAGTAATAATGGCGAATAATGCTGCTACACTGATTGCTAACCCTAGAAGGATTAAACCAAATCCTTTTGAGTTTGTTTGATAGCGCATTTTATCAGCTTTAATGTTCATGATTGATCACCATCTTTTCTATTAAACGAGCTCTTTCTTTTTGAGCTCTTAACTTCTGAACTAAAAATAACATAAGTAAAACAGCTGAGATCATCATAAAAATCGATAACACATTACCAATTTTGAAAACTTCAAAACTCTTTTCTCCAGCGCCGTGAACAGCATATAAATATGCAGGAACTTCTTCTTCAGTGATTCTTGCATACATTCTATTCAATACTGAATTGTAATATAAAGTGATTAAAGCAGAAACTATCAGTAAAACACTTGATAATATACTTAAAACAATATTACTCAAATAAAACTTTTTTCTCTTGATTGAACCAAAGCTCAAAGTTAGAAGCACAACCAAGACAGTGATAAACCCAAGTTGACCCATTAAACGGTTAGCAGATTGAGAAGCACGGTAAAAACTACCACCTCTAGTTTCACTAATAACCATTGCCCAATTTGAACTATAGCCTAAAACATAAACAAAATAGCTTAAGCTCATTAATAGTACAAAGGTATAGGTAAGTGCCTGTCTATTTTTATATATCCAATGGATTGCTGCCTTCAAAACTTCAAGAATGGATTCTAATATTCTTTTAAATATAT
Organism: uncultured Acholeplasmataceae bacterium; assembly: GCA_927439925.1. Taxonomy (GTDB): domain Bacteria; phylum Bacillota_I; class Bacilli_A; order Acholeplasmatales; family Acholeplasmataceae; genus Peloplasma. The sequence goes on from CAKMKF010000016.1 coordinate 10,790, forward strand.
TCTTCATCATCATCACATCTTCTTTCAATATATTTCTTGAAAATAGTGGATATCCGGAGGGAATTCCCCCTCCGGATTTCCACAAATATTAATCGATTATTTCTTAATTATTTACTCTTGCAATTGCGTTATTTAAAGCTTTCTTATAAATTTCTTCATAAGTATTAATACCACTCTTTGTAACCATTGTTTCTAGATAAGCAGTTTGTGTAACACTTCCACCATTTCCTGAGAAACCGAATTTAACAAGTAATGCCAATTGAGCATCAGCCCAAATGTCGTCATAAGTTAAAGTTGCGATATCAGCGTTTTCATTTGCAGTTAATGCAAATAATGAAGGAACAAATTGATACCATGGATTATCTGATTCATATTTACCAGCTAATCTGAATGTACCAGCTTGAACTGCTGTATTAATTCTTTCAACACCAGCAACACCTTGTGGAGATAATGTTTGGAATTCTAAGCCTAAACTACGAATATGTCCAATTGGCATTGTAGCACCAACAAAACGTCTTAAGTAGTTAATCATGTTACCTGAAGCTAGTGCTTGCATTTCTGCCAATGCTTCTGTACTAATTGCAGGAATCATTTCGCCATTGTATTCAACTTGACCATCGATAAATCCTTCAGGACCATAAAGATGAACGTTACCAATTGAATCGTCTTCTGAATAATCATATAGACCATCAAATAATTGAAGAACTCTTGCAAGCTTCACAGGATCACTTTCAACATGCTTAGGAATACCCCATGCTTCATTCTTAACAGCACGAACGCCTTCAGAGAAATGGAAATATTCACCATTACCCATCCAGTCAACAACTGGAGGAAGTACTGCTTCATATCTAAATGTTGGATCAACAGCTGTAGCTGAAGTTATATATCCATTTGGAGTTGATGATGCATTATAATCATAAGACATGAAACCATAAGAACCAGTTAGTAAAATTTCTCTCCAGTTGTTAGTTTCATTAAAGCTTACAGGAATTAATGAATCATTATACATTCTTGATAATTGATCAACAGCATCAAGTGTATTTTGTTGTACTCTAGCATCTTCTACGATACCATCTTCATTGAAATATGCCCATTGGTATCTTGAGAACGCACCACGAACACCATACATTTCAAGACCACGGAATAAGTTTCTAATTCTTGAGTTTGAAGCATCTCTTGGGAAATAAACTTCAACTGCAGTCTTAGGAGTTGCGTGTTCTCTAGTTAAGAAACCTGGATTTGCCTTAATTACATACATTAAAGCAGCAAGTTCATCAGTGTCATAAGCAGCATCAGTTCCAACAAATACGTCAGAAAGATTTGTATAACCTTGGTCACCATAAACATCTTCGATATAAGTTCTAAATGCAGCAGCCATAGTTGCACCAGTCTTAGTTGTTAAACCTTCTAAAATGTCAAGGATATTTTCGGAATGAGCCTTAGTTACTGTACGAGTAGTTCCATCAGCATTTGTAACCAATACATCAACGTCCATAACAGCTGGAGTCACAGGTTCTACAGTAAATGTTCCAGCATAAGCTGTAGCATCAAATGTAGGAGTTTCTACATCAAGAATATCTTGAACCCAGTCAATACGCATCAAGAACATTTGTTCGATTTCACCAAAACCATCAAAATAAGGAGTGTAATAAACAGCACCGTCAGCTGAAGTAACAGATGATCTTACTGATGGATTAGCTCTTAAGAACTCATTTAGATTTGGCATATAGTTTAAATATTTAGAAATATCAACGAAATTACCTGTTAAACCATATTCGTTTAATAGAACACCAGTACCATTAATAAGGTCAGCACCAGTAAAACCATTTGTAGCGAATGCTTGGAATTGGTCATTTGTAGTTGCAGTTTGTTTAACATCAACAAAGTTAACATTTAAACGTTCGCCAATTTCTTCCCAAACTGGCATAATCATTCCAGAAGTGTAAGTCTTACCATTTAATGATACATAAGGGTTCGCTTCTTGGAAAGTAATACCTCTACCTTGATAGTTAATCGCAGTGTTCAAATTAATTACTGTTGAATTTTCAGTAATGTCTGGAGTAATTGTTGCATCAAAAGTAGCATTTAAACTTCCAAAAGCAACATTAATCGTCTTCTTACCAGCAACTGTTGAACTGAATCCTGTTACAGTGATTTCATTAGCTTCTAGTAATCTAGTAGCACCATCACTATAAAGTGCAGTAACTTTCAAGCCATCCAATGAAAGTGTACTACCAATTGCATACATAGTCTTAAATGGAGTTGATGTAACAGATAATGCAACTAAAGTAGCTGGAGCATCTGGATCACTTACAACGATTGAGAATGTTGCAGTTTTTCCACTTGCAGTGACAGTAATTGTTTGTGCACCTGAAGCATTTCCATTAAAACCACTTACTGTATAATCTGCGCTTGCTAAAATTGCAGTTGATCCATCGCTATATACAGCTTCCACTTGAATACCAGCTAAATTAAGTGCTGAACTACCAAGCTCATAGATAACTTGAGTTGGAGTTGCTTTAACTGAAATGGTTACAAGCGTTTTTTCTGTTGGAATAGTAGGTTCATCTTCATTGATACAACCAACTAAAGCAACTAGGGATAATAGTAGAACTATTAATCCGATAATTTTCTTCATACTTTTCTTTCCTCCGTTTTTCTTTCTATTTTTTTTATTCCTTAACCCCACCGACATTGACACCTCTAGCAAAATACTTCTGCAAATAAGGGTAAACAATGATTATAGGGATAATAGACATAATGATCATCGCATACATGTAAGAGTATGGCGAGTAAGGCAAGTTCGTAATCGATGCATTCTCATCGTTTAGAAACTCTGTTAAGTACTTTCTTAAGTACACTTGAAGTGGATGTTCTAAGTTGTTGTTAACTAAAATTAGATTCCAGAAATATCCATTCCATCTCGATAACGCGTAAAATAGAGTAACTGTAGCGAGAGCTGATTTAGACATTGGAAGATATACATTGGTTAACACTTGAAATTCGTTTGCACCATCTACAATAGCTGCTTCTTCAATTTCTTTAGATACCCCTGAGAAATAATTCCGTAGCAAAATGACATTAAATGCTTGAACTCCAAATCCCCAAATGATACCCCATCTAAAATCTACTCCAAACATTTTATAATTCAAGAATGTAGGAATCAACCCTGCAGAAAACCACATGGTGAAGACGATAATGAAGTTAATCTGTCTTCTAAATACAAGTCTATCTTTGGACAATGCATAAGCTGCAGCAATCGATAACACCATCGAGAATATCGTTCCAAAGAATGTATAGAATAAGGTATTTGTATAAGCTATCCAAAATCCTTTATCCGAGATAACTGCAATCATCGCATCCAATTGAAAATCAACTGGTAAGAATACAACATCACCTCTTGAAAATGCTAACTTACCTGATACTGCAGCAGAAATCGTATAAATAAATGGATATAAGGCAGCTAAAGCAAATAAGGTAGCAAATGAATACGCAATAATCTTAAATATTAATTCTGATCGGTCTAGTCTCTTCATTTTCTCACCCCTTAAAACAACGATGTGTCAGAAACACGACGACTGATGAAATTAGCACCTAAGACTAAGAACATAGCAATAATCGAGTTAAACAAATCTGCAGATGCAGCAACATTCAATACACTACCTGTTGGATCCATCAAACCACCGGTTCTAGCAACAAACGTTGATATAACATCTGCTGTCGCGTAGGTTTGAACATTATAGAGTAATATAACCTTTTCATATCCAACCGTTAGGATTTCACCAATTCGAAGAATTAACATAATCGTTAAGGTTGGTGCCATACCAGGTAATGTTACATAACGTATTTGAGATAACTTTGATGCTCCATCGATTCTAGCAGCTTCAAAGTTCGTAGGACTGATTGACATAACTGCTGCGAAATAGACAATAGAGCCGTAACCTGCACCTTCCCATATACCTGAAATAATATAAACAGATCTAAAATATTGAGGGTTTAACATTATTCTAGTACCCTCAGGAACCATTCCTAAATCCATTAAAAATGATGCGAGAACCCCTGGTGCTTGATGGGGAGCATTCCCTCCATAAAGCATTAAAGTAATAACTGAGGTGATAACGACTGTAGAAATAAATTTAGGTAAGTAAGATAATATTTGAACCGTTGAGCGGTAAACATCACTTTTGATTTCACTAAAGAATAACGCCAAGATAATAGGTACTGGAAATCCAAAGATTAAACCATACATCGAAATCGCGAATGTATTTCTAAATGCTTGCCAAAACATTGGTGCATAATCTCCAGATACAAGAGATCTAAATGCGTAAAACCCTGCATACGGACTATCACCAATCGATACTGTTAAGACTCTTTGATCTTTAAATGCTGATAATATTCCATAAATTGGCATATATCTAAAAATAAAGAAATATAAGAGAACAGGAACAAGCATCGCGTATAAAGGCCAATCCTTTTTAATAGATTGCCAGTAACGATGCCATTTTGTACGTTCAATTTCTTCTAAAAATTGCTCGTGCTTGATTTCTTCAAAGGTTAAGTTTTCTAAGTCACGATTGAATTTATTTGCCATAATCGTACGTTCCCTCTTTTTTTCTTTCTTCAATTTGCTTAAGTAAATATGTATTCATATCAACCATTAAATCTTGTTGTCTAGCAGCAATCATTAAGATTACCCAACCCAATACGATATTGACACTATGTCTAATTAATAATGTAAACCACTGTATTTCTCCACCTTCTAAAAACTGTGCGAATGCTTGTAATAAAAAGAGTGCTACATACGCAGTTAAGAAATATAGTGTGATCAATAAGACTTCATCTTTAATATCATCTTTTTTAATCAATTTAAACCAAATCATGGATAATGATGTTGATGCTAAACTGACTAGATAAACGATCATAGGAATGACTTGTATTCCTCTATACATAATCAGGTGCAATACAATAATCACTAAATTAATAACTAGAGCTTTATATCCCCATCTGATATACGCGATTAAAATTACAGGTATCGATAAAGTTACATATAAAAAGATTAGATCTGACTGACTTGCAAAGTACCCGATAACATCGACTACTACTGCTAGAAGCGTTAGAACGATTAAATCAAATGTCATAAATTTTTTAATTGTCAAACTAACAACTCCTCTATATAATATAGGTAGACTTGAAAGGAGCTTCCACTATGATTTCACTGAATCTAAAACCAATGGACAACATTCAAGAAATACTTAATGGTTATCCTTTAAACGAAGAGATTACTATTCATCTTGAAGAAGGCATTTACACCCAAAAGCTACGTTTAAAGCATAATCATTTGAAACTAATCGGTTCAACTACTGGTGAAACAGTTATTACTTTTGATGACTATTCCTATAAGATGCATAAGGATGGATTACTTTATAATACATTTAGAACATCTACAGTGATGATCCTTGGTGATTATACTGAGTTAATCCATTTAACTATCCAAAATCATTCAGGCTCTGACTTCACCATCGGTCAAGCTGTAGCGCTTACGCTTTATGGGAATCATACAAGATTAATTAACTGTAAACTTCTTGGTCATCAAGACACCATCTTTTTAGGACCATTACCTAAAGATCTATGTGATAGATATGATCACTTCTTACCGATTGAAGAAAGAAAAACTTTTCATCTTCATCATTATTTTGATCATTGTTATATCGAAGGTGATGTAGACTTTATCTTTGGTAGTGGAACAGCACTTTTTAACAAGTGTGAAATCGTGGCTACTGGTAAGGGATATATCGCAGCTCCATCAACATATGAAGACTTTCCATATGGAATCATCTTTAATCAATCAAAGATAATCAATCAAGCAAGTGAACCTATTATTCTTGCAAGACCTTGGAGAGAATTTGGGTCAACATTATTTATACATTGTAAATTTGAAGGTCTTATCGATAGTGCTCGATATGATGCTTGGGATAAATCCAATATCAGATTTTATGAATTACCATATATACCATCTCTTTTATCTAAAGAGCTTGTTATAGAGGAGGTGGAGCAGTTAAACTCTTATTGCTTGGCACATTTTAACTGCTCCACCTCCTCTATAAGAAGCTCTTTAGATAAAAGAGATGGTATATATGGTAATTCATAAAATCTGATATTAGATTTATCCCAAGCATCATATCGAGCGCTATCGATAAGACCTTCAAATTCACAATGGATAAATAATGTTGATCCAAATTCTCTCCAAGGTCTTGCAAGAATAATAGGTTCACTTGCTTGATTGATTATCTTTGATTGATTAAAGATGATTCCATATGGAAAGTCTTCATATGTTGATGGAGCTGCG
>CAKMKF010000017.1 GCA_927439925.1 uncultured Acholeplasmataceae bacterium
AACAATCGTTTGGATTTATTTAGAATTACTTAGATTCCTTGTTATCCTTATGGGTAATAGAAACTAATTATAAAACAATCTAATATCAAATCGTTGATGGGAAGTAGTACTTAAAGTTATACCTGATCAAGAGAGCATAGGATGGTGAAATCTATGCCAGGAACTTTAACGAATTCATCCCAAAGAGATGCTAATCACATCCGTCTTACCTGCGTTAAAGGTTTTGAGGGCTAGAAGTATTCTAGAACTAAGGTGGTACCGCGTAAATTTACGTCCTTAGCATTTGTTAAGGACTTTTATTTTTTTAAGAAGGAGAATGAAATATGACGAATGAACTATTAGAACTAAAAAAACAAGCACTACTAGAAATTGAATCATCAAATTCACTTCCAGAGGTGGAAGAGATTCGTGTTAAGTATTTAAGTAAGAAAGGCTCAATATCCTTAATGATGGGTAAACTTAGAGACCTTTCACCTGAAGAAAGACCTAAATTTGGTGCTGAAGTCAATACTGCTAAAGAGAAAATTGGAAATGCACTTTATGTTAAAAAAACAGAACTAGAAAACATTGAACTTCTTCAATTACTAGCAAATGAAAAGATTGATGTGACACTACCTGGTTATCAGTTTTATCAAGGTAGTATTCATCCACTTCATCAAGTGATTGAAGATTTAGAAGATCTATTTATTGGTATGGGTTATGATGTTGCTGAAGGACCAGAGTTGGAAAACGATCATTACAACTTTGAAATGATGAATCTAGCAAAAGATCATCCAGCAAGAGGAATGCAAGATTCCTTTTATACCGATGAAAATACATTGCTTAGAACACACACTTCACCTGTGCAAGCGAGAACAATGCTAGAAAAAGTAGGGAAGCCTTTACGTATCATTTGTCCTGGCAAGGTTTACAGAAGAGATGATGATGACCCAACACATAGCCACCAATTTACACAAATTGAAGGTTTAGTTGTTGATGAAAATATAACATTCGCGAATTTAAAGGATGCACTTCTTAAAATGGTAAGACATTTATTTGGTGAAGATAGAGTTATTCGTCTTAGACCATCTTATTTCCCATTTACTGAGCCATCTGTTGAAGTCGATGTGTCCTATGTCAAAAAGGATGGAACACTCGGTTATATCGAAATACTTGGTGCTGGAAGAGTACATCCGAATGTACTAGCAATGGGTGGATATGACCCTAAAAAGTTCCAAGGTTTCGCATTTGGAATAGGTGTTGAACGTATTGCAATCCTCAAATATAATATTGATGATATTCGTCATTTCTATACCAACGACTTAAGATTTTTAGGTCAATTCAAGGGGGTTAACCGATGATTATTTTAGAAAGTATGCTCAAAAAATGGATAAAAATTCCAGAAAATATTTTAGAGTTAACAAATCAAAAGATTATTGAAGTTGATGAATTTGGTCCACTTAATACTTCAACCAATTTAGTTATTGGTCATGTTTTAACATGTGTTGACCATCCAAACTCTGATCACCTTCATGTAACAACAGTAGATTTAGGTGACCGTGTGGAACAAATTGTTTGTGGAGCAACAAATGTAGGTGCTGGCCAATATGTTGTTGTCGCACAAGTTGGGTCAGTTCTTCCAGGTGATTTCAAAATTAAAGCTTCCAACATTCGTGGTGAAGCATCTAACGGTATGATTTGTTCACTCAAAGAACTCGATATCGATGATAAAAATGCACCTATTGAATTTAAAGAAGGAATTTACTATTTTGATGGACCAAGAGAAATTGGATCATCAGGATTAAAGGCATTAGCTTTAGATGGTTGGAAGATGACTTTAGGACTTACTCCAAATCGTGCTGACTTAATGTCACATTTAGGATTCGCATACGATATCGCATCGATGACAAATCAAAAAGTGACATTACCTTCATTTAAGATTAAAGAATCAAATAAAACAAATCCAATTTCAGTAGATATCCAAACCAAGGGTTGTCCAAGATATTACGCACGTCACTTTGAAAACCTAGAAGTTAAAGAATCACCTTGGTGGTTGAAGAGTGCATTGATCGCTTCAGACATTAAACCAATCAATAATATCGTTGATATTTCTAACTATGTCTTGATTGAATATGGCACTCCACTTCACATGTTTGATTATGATAAAGTAAAATCTGATCATATTTTGGTAAGAAATGCTAAAGCAAATGAAAAAGTAGTTACACTTGATGAAATAGAACGTGTCTTAACTGTAGATGATGTTGTCATTACCAATGGTAAGGATGTTATCGCTGTTGGTGGAGTCATGGGCTTATTTAACACCATGATCGATGATCAAACAACATCAGTCATTTTAGAAGCTGCTTATTTCGACCCAAAACACATCTTAAAGACAAGTAAAAGACTTGGATTAAGAAGTGATTCATCCATTCGTTTTGAAAGAGGTATAGATGAAGAAAGTGTTTATTTAGGACTTGAACGCGCTACTGAACTTTTAGTAGAACTCGCTAATGCGAAAGTATCTAAGGGAATAGCTTCAAAAATAAACTATGAAACTAAAAACCCATCCGTAAAAATCAACAAAAATTATTTTAATGATTCTCTTGGTGTTGTTATTCCTGAAAAAGAACTAATTACTTATTTTGATGCTTATAATTACACGTATGAAATTAAAGGCAATAACTATGAAATCACTGCACCAAATTATCGCAGAGATTTATTAATTGATGCTGATTTCTTAGAAGAAATTGCTAGAATGTATGGTCTTGACAATATTCCAATGAAGTCCATTGATAAACCACTTCCAGGTAAGCTAACGTTTAAGCAAAAAAGACTTAGAGCACTACGTCATCATTTAGCAAATCTAGGTTTTAATGAAATAATAACTTATTCATTACTCGCTCCAAATGAAGTCTATAGATATAACAAGATGGGGGAATCAGTATCCATTTTAATGCCTCTATCAGAGGACAAAAAGACATTAAGACAAAGTTTGATTCACGGCTTACTAGAGACCATTAGCTACAATCAATCACGCCAAATGGAATCTGTTGCAGTCTTTGAAATGGGCAATTGTTTCGCTAAGGATTTAGAGCATATGCATTTAGGAATTGCAATGTCCGGAGCTTGGCATAAAAACCCATGGAAAAAAGAAGCATTTGTCCCTGATTTCTATACAATG
>CAKMKF010000018.1 GCA_927439925.1 uncultured Acholeplasmataceae bacterium
TGGGTCCTGATGAGTATCATGAAAGAGTTCATAATAACGCATTTACAAATCAATTGGTGAAGATGGTATTTGAAACAGTTCTTGATTATGAGAAACACTTAAGTTTTAATAAATCATCTTTTCTAATATCTTTATGTTTGAAGTATCCATCAAACTGTTCAATGATTAGATTAGATTCTACTTCTTTGATATAGATTAAATGACTTATACTTTGAAGAACTTATAGAAAAAATCTCATTCAAAGAAGAGTTAGAGTTAGTTAGAAAGTATAATCATTTAATCTATATCAAAGAAGTAGAATCTAATCTAATCATTGAACAGTTTGATGGATACTTCAACCATAAAGATATTCAAAAAGATGACTTACTAAAACTTAAACTTCATGAACATGAGTATCTAGGTGGACAAGGTCTAGCAGGAGACACAAAGATCATCAAGCAAGCTGATGTTATCACCATGCTTTATCTATTTAAAGAAAAATATGATTTAGATGTAGTGAAATCGAATTGGGAATACTATGAACCAAGAACAGAACATGGATCGACTCTATCAGCTAGCATGTATGCATTAACATCATGCATGATTGGGAGTCCAAGTGATGCATATCCATTATTCATGAAATCAGCGACTGTAGATTTAACAGGAAAGTCTAAACACTTTGCTGGAGGAATCTATATCGGTGGAACACATCCTGCAGCTTCTGGTGGAGCTTATATGACAGCGATATTTGGATTCTCAGGGCTTTCCTTTGATGGAGGCATCAAAGTTAACCCTAAGCTTCCAAAACAGTTTGAGAGTATCTCTTATAAAGTCAAACACCAAGGTAAAGCCTATAGAGTCAATGTATCAAGAAACTATTCAAGCATCGAGGAGGAAAGAACATGATAAAAGCAGTTATATTTGATTTAGATGGAGTGATCGTGAGTACCGATGAACTCCATTATCTTGCATGGAAGCATATCGCAGATCAAGAAGATATCGAATTCAATAAGAACATCAATCACCGCTTAAGAGGAGTTTCTAGAATGGATTCCCTTGAGATTATTTTAGAGAACGCTAAGAAAACATATTCCAAACAAGAAAAAGAAGCCTTAGCAACCAAGAAGAATAATTATTATATTGAGTTATTAAGTAGTCTAGGTGCAAAGGATATATTGCCAAACGTATTTGAACTACTCAACCAGTTAAAAGGTAAAGGGATTAAGATCGCTATTGGTTCTTCATCAAAGAACGCAAAAGCGATTTTAAAACAAATTAAATTAAATGATATTTTTGATGTAGTCGCGGATGGTAACGATATTTTGCATTCTAAACCAGCACCTGACGTATTCTTAGTAGCTGCTAAAAAGCTTGGAATAAATCCTAAGCATTGCGTTGTTGTTGAAGATGCAGTGGTCGGTATTGAAGCTGCAAAAGCTGCAAATATGACAGCTGTCGCTGTATTCGATGCAAAAAAATCTAATTTTGCAGATTATAAATTTAATGACATTAGAGATATTTTAACCCTAATTTAAGGTATAATAACTACAAATAGGCACTAAAGGAGCATTATGACCAAAAAGACGAATATTGCAGAAATCGCTAAGTTAGCTGGAGTTTCTACAGCTACAGTATCTTATGTCATTAATGACGTGGATAAGGTTTCAGAGAAAACAAAAGAAAGAGTTAGAAAGATTATGGCAGACTTGGATTATATCCCAAGTATTAATGCTAGATCTTTATCCAATGGTCAAACGAGATTAATTGGAGTGACTCTTCCCTTAATCGCACCATCGGATACGACAGGTACACTTTTGGAAACCAATCCTTTTTTCGCTGAATATTTAGGTGAAATCCATAAAGTCATCTCACAGTATGGTTATGATATCTTATTATCAGGTATACAAGTTAAAGGTAAATATAAAAACTGGATTCAAAGTCGTGGGTTAGATGGAATTATCTTATTAGGTTCTTATCCACCTGATATCTATGAAGAAGTAAAAGCATTAAATATACCCACAGTTCTAACAGACGTTTATGAGACTTACGCAAATGACTTTCACTCGGTGAATACCGATGATGCGGAAGGCTCATATATGGCAACGAAGCATTTAATTGGCTTAGGTCATAAAAAGATTGGATTTGTTGGAGGATCCATCCAACGAGCTCACTTTCTGTAGGTTTAATTCCTGATATTCAGTTATTTGAGTCATTATCGATAGAAACGAGTAAAATGACGAAAAGTGCCCTCGTGAATCAACATTATCAAACAAATATTGATGGACTTTTTGTTTGTGGTAATGCACTCCATGTTCATGATCTTGTTGATTGGGTAACTAAAGAAAGTGAGCTCGTTGGATGGATCCTCCAACAAATCCAATCTTTTTATGACCTAAGCCAATTAAATGCTTCGTTGCCATATATGAGACTTATGCAAATGACTTTCATTCGGTCAATACCGATGATGCAGAAGGCTCATATATGGCAACGAAACATTTAATTGGCTTAGGTCATAAAAAGATTGGATTTGTTGGAGGATCCATCCAACAATCTCCAATCCATAATAACCGTTATTTAGGCTATGGTAAAGCCATGCTTGAAGCGAATTTAAAGATTAATAATGATTGTGTGTTTGAGACATTAACCACTTTTGAAGGTGGTATGCACTTAGCACAACGATTAATGAAAGAAAAGTTTGATTTAACAGCTTTAGTTGTCGATGCCGATATAGTAGCATTAGGTATTATGAAGGTCTGTCAAGATAATGGTAAAAAGATACCAGATGAGTTATCGATTGTAGGATTTGATGATATACAAGCAGCATCTTTTACATCTCCTGGATTAACGACTATAAGACAGTTTATTTCTAAAAAAGGTGAAATAGCTGCAAATTTAGTAATGGGAGACATTATGGCAAATACCAGAACAACTGATAGTAAAATGGTGAAGTCGAAGTTGATTGTTAGAGGTAGTACCAAGAGGTTGGAAGTTTAGATTGTCATTGATAAATAAACTAGTGACTGTAGGGCCAATAATCCTACAGTCACTATTATTTTAATTGAGCATTTATTTATCTATATGTTTTTTATGCTTATGGTATCACAACCCTCTGTTAAATTTCCATACCAATCCAATCTGAATTTAAACTATTCGAAAACGATAAAAAGGATGTCATTTGAATTTTTAGTGCAATTTTAGGACTGAAAACCATGATTTGAGATGAGGTCATGAAATTTAACTACTTTTTTATATATTTGATGATAAAATATAAATATAATGAATATTGGAGGGGGAAATATGTATATTGAAAACAAGATTAAATTAGGTATTAAACAATACAATCCATTGAAAGTAGAAAGATTGATTATTTTCTTATCGAGTTTTATTTCTATGGGTTATGAATTTGATAATTATACTTTTGTTACAATGCCTAAATCACGAAGAATAACCTTTTCATCATTAAATGAACTAAGGGAAATTTTGCAGAAAGAAACAATAATTAAGTTTTTTAATATATCTATGGAAAAAGATACATGCAAAATCATCTTGAGTAATTGTACCATGTTAAGTTATTCATGGGAAATTGAGTATTCTGCTGATAATTACGAAAATACTGATGCATTAAGATTATTGATTGATGAAAAATCTCCTTTGTTGATGACAAAAAAAGGTGTTTCATATTATATTTCGTATTATTCGCTCATCGGGACATTTATATCACTCTCAATATTTGTACTTTATTTACTCAATATCCTTACATTTAGACCTATATTTGGGGGAATCTTGTTTTCTCTAATGACTATTTTAGGCGTAGTGATGTGGTATAATATATTTTCTGAACCATATAAAAATAAGCCACAAACCAAAAATATTATTTTTGATATAATGAAATTCACAATCCTCACTATTATAGCTGCAATAATAGGTGGCATAATCTCTCACTATTTCTTTTAGATTAAATCAAAATAATTTGAAAGGAGGAGAATTCAAATGGAAAAAGAGTATAGAATATTTAAGTTCTGGGGACATGTTGAGAATTTTGAAAAAGAATTAGATGAATTTGTTAGAACTGACGAAGTCATTAAAAATTCGTTAAATTCATGGAGAATTAAACAAATTCTTAAGTACTATCAAACTAATGATACGGTTGAAATTGTTGTATTATTAGAGAGTATGGTATTTGAACTCAATCAAATTTACTAAGCAAAATAGCTATTTTATTTTTTCAGTTTTGGACAACAAATCCCTGAGTCTGCAGTTCAATTCTTCCCGAAGTTACCACAGAAACCTTTAAATAAGCCATTAAGTGGCTTTTTTATTTAACAAAATAAACTTCCTTTAAACTTCTTGTAAACATTTTTATAATCCCCCTAAAAGATATATATAAAGATTAATTTGATTATATATTATTCATTAAATTTTGGCAAGTTTATTTTGGCTATGTATTGTATTAACGATATTATTTATTATCTTATTATTTGT
>CAKMKF010000019.1 GCA_927439925.1 uncultured Acholeplasmataceae bacterium
ATACCTTTGAGTATTTAATAAGTCTACGCCTTTATTTTACTACCAATCACTTAAAAATAAAAGACTAAGAGATAACCCCTAGTCCTAGTATACGAAAAAGCTCAACGAGCTTTTCTCATTAGTATCTTCTATTTCTAGTCAATGGATATAAAATCAGTCTTATATAATATTGAGCGACAATTAATATAATAAATATCGGGAAAATCCAGAGAAAGACCCCAAATACATGATTGAGTTCTGCTGAGAGGTTTAAATGTAAGTATGGTTTGAAATCTAGCATTCTTTGTCTAAAGTATTGGATAGTCCAAAAAGTGGGATAAAATGCTAAGAACAATCCAACAAAACCTATAGAAACCATTTTGATCAAGTATTTTATAGTTAACCTAAAATCTCTACTTCCATACATTCTCTCTAAATGGATACTTTTCTCAACACGTGGTATCAACATCACAGTAAAAACATATGTTGAAAGGATCATCATGAAAATGGATAGCACTGTATAGATTAAATAATCATTTTGAATTTCATAGACAAGTATTCTCGTTTCTTCTGACATTAAACGATGTGCTGAATAGATTCCAAAATCATCTGTACTATATTCTAGATTTTCATAGAAAAAGATAAAACTCTTACTATCTGGAACTTTAAATGCTTCGAGCACTTCCTTATTTAAATCCCAATTAGTATCTAGTCCAAGGTAAAATCTTCTTAAACTACCATTGTTTGGGTATCTAGACTTTACGTCTAGGTGCGTATATAACGTGTTCGCATCTAAAGAGTCACTGTCATAAACTCCAAGTATTTTTAAATACATTTTACTTGCATTTGACTTATTCCAAGAATAGTCATAATAAAAGCTACCAACTTCAAAGGTATAACTCGTATATAGTGCTTGGCTATTGACATAGTCATCATCAATAATAACTGGATCTACTCCTAACATTTCAGCTAGCTGATGTTTCGAGATGTAAATTCCACTATCAAATGGATAATGGTCTCCAATTAAATCATAATTTTCGATGTCGTCAATGTATCCTAGTTTTCTAAACTCTAGATTTGATTCTACGTTTCTATCTAAATAATCTTGTATACTAACTTGATGGATAGAAAATGTGTCTCCTTCTAAATCAATTTGATTCATTAATTCAGGAGTCGCATAAATAGATTGAAGAGATTGTAAATATGTTCTCTCTGAAATAATTTTTGAAGGTGTTACCCCTTCAATATATCGATAGTCTCCATATTGACTCTTGAGTATTCCTGAGATCCTCATGATCATATTTGTGTCTCTATCAACCAATTCAAAATTAAGAAGGTCTGATATATCTTCAAGTGCATCTATACCTGAGGTTACCATTTGTTCTGCCATATAATCATAAATCACAATTTCATTTTGCAAATTCGGGTAAGAACCCATCAATAATGGCTCATTGAAGGTTTCAAAATCATCAACTATTACAACTTCTGTGAAGTGAAGACTACGAAATTGTTTAATGTCATCCATACCAATTTCAACTAAATCTACATCAAAAAAATCTTGAAAATTCTTATTAAAGAAATAAGATGCATAGACTGGAAGTTCATGGTTCGCTTTCTCTTCAATTAACTCTCTGTAACTCTCTCTAACATCTTGTGGAAAGTCAAATGTACCAGCTCTAATAATGAATGACCACCCATAAGTGAATGCTCTTTCTTGATACTTATAAATTGGCATGACATATGACTCACTTGCTTCAGTAGTCTGTATTAAAGTGTCATATGTATCAAAGGAATTAACAATGCGGTTAATCGATGCAATATATAGTGCAAATGTTAATGAAAGTAATAAGAGGACTATCAACATTGCTTTTTTAGCATAACTCAAAATATTTATTTTTTTAAGTGGATTCGATTTCTTAACTGGAATCGATCTTTCCTCTACTTGATAAGGTGTATTTGAAGTTATCAATATATCTTTATCCATTTTGCCGGATTCAATATAAATAACTCTTGTTGCATAAGCATTTGCTAGTAATTCATCTTTTGTTGTAGATATCACTAGTTTATTTTTACCAAGCTCTTTTAATAAATCTAGAATTTCAATAGATGGTTCATCAACTAAAATAATTGGTGTATCTTTAGCTAATGCAATCGCTAATCCAACTTTTTGACTTTCTTTTAAGGTCAATTGAAGTTGAAATTTATTTTTTAAATTTTCAATATCAAGTTTTTTAAGTATGTCAGAAACAAAATAATCTTGATATTCAAGTCCTTTTTTCTTTTTTAATATATCTTTTAATACTTTTTCTACTGTTTTTAGACCAGTTAAATTATTACCAGTAAAAATATAGCTTACTTGATGGAATCGATGTCTGTATATATCCTCTAGTTCATCAAATGATAATATTCTATTTTGAATATAAATACTTCCAAAAGATAATTTATCAAGTCCTGCTAATATATTTAAAAATGTAGTTTTACCGCTTTTTTCATCTCCAACCAAAAAAATCATTCCTGTATCAGAAAATGTTTTTGAAATGTTATTAAATACAAGTACACGTTTCTTCCCGTATTTCTTATATCTTTTAATTATATTATTTAACTGTATCATCATAGCCCTCGTCATCTGTCTTTTATAATAACTATTCGCAGAAAAAATAAAAATGAGAAGATAAGATCTCCTCACTTCTTGTTTTAGAAATCGTCCTTGTCTTCTTCCTGATTGATAATTATTTTACTGATTTTACTCTTGAATGTCTCTTTGTTAAATGAGAAGTAAGCATTTTTTTGTGGGAAGAAAATGGTGTTAATTATTGGGATTAAAAAGAAGATAATCCAAGCGCGGTCCCATTCATCAAATATAAAACCTAAAGTGATGTATGCAGCCACTACTACGATACCAACCATTTTTCTTGCGTTAATTTTCTTTTCAACGATTAGGTTAACAATTGGGATTAATAAAAATACAACCCATCCTGGATGCCAAAATCCTGTACCAAAACCTATCCATAAGAATACCATTAATGCAATTAAAGGCATCATTTCACTGAACTTCTTCCATGGTTTAGTTGATAATAATATGCTGCTAATCGGAATTAACAGAAAAAAAGTCCAACCTAAATCCCATTTTTCATAATATAGACCCGAAATTAAGAAAAGCATCAGGCTTATTAAAGGTACTACTGCTAATATTCTTTTATTCATAATCGATTCTCGCTTTCTTTTCTAAAGAAATTATATCATGAAATTCTTTTTCTACCAATAGTTCTTTCCATTCTTTTGACTCTAATCGATTTAACTTATATAATATAGATATGAAAATAAGGAGGTGCTTATAGTGAAAGCTATATTTACAGGATTAAATGGGACGGTAGCACCAGAGGTTGCTAAATATTTCAAAGCTAAAGGTGTCGAAGTTATTCAATATGACAGAAATGTTATACCTGTCGACAATGAATATGAAATCGAATCTTTTTTAAAACTACATCAACCTGATTTGTTTATGCATTTTGCTATGGGTACTCCACAATGGGCAGGATTACTAGCTAAGCTTTCCAAGAAGTTGAAAATTAAGTTTATCTTTATTAGTACAGTAAGTGTCTATAGTGGAAAAGCTAAGGGACCAGTGACTATATCTACAGTACCAGATGCAGAAGATAATTACGGTAAGTACAAAAGAACTTCTGAAGATACAGTACTAGAAAATAATAAAGATACTTATATTCTTAGAATCGGATGGCAAATCGGCATAAAGCCTGGTTCAAATAACATGATTGATTATCTTTATAAAGAAATGGAAAAAAATGGAGTGGTAAAGGCTTCTAGCAAATGGTATCCATCATGTTCATTCATGGAAGATACTTCAATAGGAATCTATGATGCGATAACCAATCATCCGAAAGGCACTTATCTAATCAATTCAAATGACTCCTTCTCATTTTATGAAATTGTTAAGAATCTATCAAAAATACACCCTATTCTCAAAGTTATCGAACAAAAGGATTTTATCCAAGATATCAGAATGATTGATGACCGTATTCAGATTAAGAAATTAAGTGAACGGTTTAAGTCATTATGAAGCAATTGATTGCATTCATATGAATATTGCTATATAATGCAAGTAGAATACTTGCTAAAAGGGAGGTTTCAAAATGAGTAAATTAAAATATGGTTACGGATGGGCACTAAAATTTCTTTTAGCTGCTATATTGGTTGGTGTAGGGATTTACATGTTCTTCGCATCTGAAGTTGTTTATACAATCACAGGCGTAGGTATTGTAATCTTTTCTATATTTAGAGTTGTTCCATTGATGAAATCACTGAATAAAGAAGTTCTTCGAACGATTAATTTGATTGAAATTATATTTGATACTATCATTGGTGGTTTGATGATTTATATTGCATTAACAAGAAATATTGAAGATGAAGCAATTTGGGGTTTAGTCTATCGATATGCACTTGCATTCTTCTTCTATTTGAGAGGTCTTGTGTATTTCAATTCTGTTGTTTTCTTTGGTGAAAAAACTGAAGTGCCTAAGTTTTGGGTACATATCGCAGTCTTAACGATTGGTGCAATCATTGCAGTACTACCCGAATTTGATTACAGTTCAGTAGCATTATTCTTATTGTTCATCTCTATTCTTGGTGCAGGTTACTTAGGCTACGATGGATATGGTGGTTATAAGAAATATAGAGAATACTCTAAAGATCTAAATTTAGGTAAGGAAAAAGAAAAAACAAAAGATCAAGGTATTGAAAAGGAATTACCTCGTCCTATCGTTGATGAAAAAGAAGAGAAAAGACCTTACGTTAACTAAGAAAAACATTATGATAAAGGGCTTATCCAATCGGATAAACCCTTTTTTTGTTTATTTTTTTTCAATGGACTTAAATGTTTTAAACCATGTGGAAGCTAAATCGATGAAGACAACCACTGAAACAAATATTGTAAATATTCTGACACCTTTTTCAAATCCTGCAATGACATTAACTGAGTCAATTTCCATATAAAAAGCTATGGTATCAAATACTTCAGGAAGAATCAGTTGTGGGTGGTTGATAAAGATTAAGAAAAGTACTGTCGATAGAATTTGAAAAGCTGTATAAAGAATCGCTAAATTAAGCTTCCATTCACCATAATAGATCTTCAGTAAACTAACGACTATTGAAATCACTGCTGAAATAATAAAGAATACAATGAAAGTATTTGTTACAGCTGTATTAAAGATTTGTGTAACTATAATTCCATTATCATAGATTCCAACGACATCCATATAATCAATTAATATAACAATAAATAAAATAGAGAATACAGTTCCAATAATCAATCCAATAATGCTTTCAGTCTTTGAAATCTTAGCTTTGTTATTGACTTTAGGTATTTCAGGAAGATCTTTTAGCTTCCATGTATCTTCACATTTTGATTTTCTAGCTGAATGCTCAATTGCCCAGAAAATTGCAGTCACCCAAGCAAATGAAATAAGCATACCTTGAAAAGCATTGGAAAAGATTTTTGCCCAAACATCTACAATCTGCATGAATAGATTATTTGGCTCTAAATTGATGATTCCTTCTAGAAATCCAATCATGATAAATATGGATATAACGATTGTCATCACTATTTTTAGAGTGTAAATGTAGTCTGCATAAAACCATGGTGAAATCACATAACGTTCTTTGGTTTCATAGTTTTTAGCTAAAACTCTTGGATGTCCTAGTGTCTTTAAGACTTTTTCAATATCTTCGTCTGAAGGATTTTCAGGCAACATATCATTAATGTTAGCTTGAAGTTCATTCTTCACTTCTTCTCTAACTTCTTCAGGTAATCTTTTGGTCACAGCGTAAATATAGCGCTCAATATAATTTTTCATTATTCTTCCTCCTTGATAATTTGATCCATTTCAAAAATAATTTGTCTCCACTCTTTAATTAAGGTCTCATAGGTTTCTATACCATCCTTACTTAAGATGTAGTACTTTCTCGGTTTAGATTCTGTTGTATCCCATTCACTTTGAAGTAATCCTTGAGATTCAAGTCTTCGAAGTAACGGGTAAAGCGTTCCAGCCTCGATACTAACTCCCTTTTCTTCCAATGTTTGTAAAAGGGAATATCCATATTGATTTTCTTTAAGTTGACTCAAGACTGCAAGTATTTGTGTACCTCTTTTTAGTTCATTAACCAAATTACTGATTAAATTTGTGTCCATTCTTATCACTCCTTACCTATATTATACTGTACGTCATACACTATTGTCAATATATTAATAACATTTTTTTAATATTATTATTCATGAGTTTGTTTTTAATTTATTAAAGATTATCTTTTTTAATCATTTTTTGCTCAAAAACTGTTATGATAATATAGGAATATCCAATTATCATTTAAAAAGGAGCGCATCCAAATTTATTTTTTGAGTGCATAATCATCAATGACAAAACGTGTTCATATTGCAGGAATCTTATTCGCATCCATTTTCGGTTTTTCTTTTATGTTTTCTAAAATTGCACTTGATTTTGTCAGTCCGATTGGTTTAATCGCTTATCGTTTTTTAATTGCGTTCATTGCATTCGAGATTCTAAGACTTACCAAAGTGGTTAAAATTAGATTTCAAAAGTCAAGTTTCAAATATTTATTTATGGTTGCACTCTTTCAGCCAGTTCTATATTTTTTGTTTGAGACATTTGGTCTAGAGCTCACGACAAGTGGTGAAGCAGGTATGATGATTGCATTGATCCCAATATTTGTAACATTACTGAGTTCAGTTATCCTAAAAGAGAAACCCAATGGAATTCAATTTATTTTCATTCTACTGTCGGTTTCTGGAGTTATATTTATTCAAATATTTAAATCAAGTGACGGATTAGACGTTAACTTGCTGGGATTCTTCCTACTTCTTGGTGCTGTACTTGCTGCTGCATTATTTAATATTGCGTCTAGAACTGCATCCAAAGCATTGAAACCTTTTGAGCTTACTTATTTTATGATGTTGTTTGGAGCAGTGACATTTAATATTATGTATTTAGTCAAGCTTTTAACTGAATCCAGAGTTTCTGATTATATTACAAATCTCTATCATATTGAATTACTGCTACCGATCCTATATTTGGGAATAGTAGCATCCATTGGTGGATTCTTCTTGGTTAACTTCGCACTTAGCAAAGCTCCAGCGCATATCACCTCAATTTATTCAAATCTATCAACAATTGTTGCTGTTATAGCCGGTGCTTTACTCCTACAAGAAAAACTATATTTCTATCATTACATAGGAAGCTTAATGATTGTAATTGGTGTCTATGGAACTGTGTCATTTAGAAGATATCGAAATCAGAAATTCATACAAACTAACATAACTGGTAGTGAGTAATTTATAATAAGTATGGTTACTGTAGAGACAAGTTAATTTTTGTCTCTTTTTTATTCGTTTCATGAATATTTCAATCCACTTTTTTCTTTTTTCTAAATCAATAATTTGACTAGAATTCCAATGGGATAAGTTAAGTGTTGCATTTTCAATTTCTGAAGGGAGAGAATCGTTATGATTAATACTAAA
>CAKMKF010000020.1 GCA_927439925.1 uncultured Acholeplasmataceae bacterium
TTCTAGTCTTGGATAAGTCTTTTTCCCAATCCCATAACAATCCCGAATGGGTAATGGAAACAGTTTATCAACGATATCACTTTTTCGAAATCGATTTCGAATGAAACAACTCTCAATTATAATATGGATTCTTCTGAAGCAATCTTTAAAATAATTACTGAGCTTTTAGAATATACTCATGAAAGGTTAACCAAAGAAGAATCCATATTATAATTAAGAGTTGTTTCATTCGAAATCGATTTTGGAATCGCATATTTTTTGGGATCAATCGTATCAGATGATCTACCCATAATGTGCTCGATATATGATAAATAAGAAGGTTCACTCATAATCGTTAAAATTTTATTCTTATTTTCAGGCTTAGTAAACGCACCAATCGTATCGATACCGATACCTTCTAGTCTTGGATAAGTCTTTTTCCCAATCCCATAACAATCCCGAATGGGTAATGGAAACAGTTTATCAACGATATCACTTTTTCGAAGGACAGTAATACCCAAAGGCTTTTGCATATCAGAAGCCATTTTCGCTAGAAACAAAGTCGATGCAATTCCAATTGAACAAGGAAGGTTATGTTCTTTTAAAAGTCCTTCTTGAATTTCTTTAGCGAGTTCCAAAGGATGTCTTTTCAAAGCAGCTTCTGTCATATCAACATACGCTTCATCAATAGAACCTTCTAATATTGTATTTGAATATCTCTTTAAAAAAGTGAAGAATAGACTAGAATACTTTTGATACAAACTAAACTGTGTCGGAACAATAATTAATTTCGGATAAATCCGAAAAGCGTCATTAATATTCATTGCAGAATGGATTCCTAATTTTCTTGCAGGATAGGATGCGGTTGAAATGACACCACGTCTTGAAGTAGAGTTTCCGCCGACTACAAAAACCTTATCCTTTAAATAAGGCTCTTTAATAATCGCACAACTTGCAAAGAAAGCATTCAAGTCGATATGAAAGATAATTTTAACATTCTTTTTCATCAAAACTCTTCCTTTAGGTTAGAAATTATAGTATAATAGTAACGATTAAGTGAACGAGGTGAAATCATGGCTAAAAATGAAACAAAACCAGTTAAAGTTGAAAAGAAAAAACATTATGTCAATCCAACAGAAACATGGTGGGGCAAAGCAGTTGTTTGGATCATCGTCTTTGGGATGGTTGGATTAATTATATTATCTTTCATACTTGCCCTCATTGGTGGACAAGCATAAGAAAAGCGAAAGCTTTTTTTATTTTTTAAGGAGCATTTTCGCTTGTTCAATTGCGAAATGACTCAGTTTTTCATCAGAAAGCATTAACGCAATCATTTCAATTCTTTGATCGTCTGATAATTTCTCGATACGAGTTACCATACGGTCTTTTTCTTTTATCTTCGTTATTCCGTAATGATAATTCGCACGTGCCGCAACCTGCGGTAGATGCGTGATTACAAGTAGCTGCATGCTTTGACTTAAGACTTGCATCTTGTTTGCTACCTTCGCTGCAGTCTTTCCTGAAATACCGATATCAATTTCATCTAGTATTAAAAGAGTAAGTTCATTTGCTTTTGCATAAATCGACTTTAACGCGAACATAAATCTCGCACGCTCTCCACCAGATGCTACTCTTGCTAATGGTTTAACAGGTTCACCTTCATTTAAGGATATATTAAATTCAACTTGGTCAAGTCCTGTTTCTAATAAAGAAGCTTCGTCTTGATTCACTTGTTCAAATTCGATATCAAAAATAGCTTTTTCTAAATCTAAGTCTTTTAGTTCAGTTAAAACATCTAAAGATAACTTTTTAGCAAGCTTACGTCTGAATTCGGATAGACGTAGACCGCTCTCATAAGCCTTCTGGAAGGCTTTTTTTACTTCTGCCAGTGACATTTCAATATAATGATCATAATCGGTAATGAGCATTAATTCTTCTTCGATTTCTTTTAAGTAATCGATCAATTCATTAATGGTCTTTCCATACTTGTTTTCTATTTTTACGAGTTCATAACTTCTTTCTTGCATACTATTGAATAGATCTTCATCGAAGTCAAGTGATTCTATAGTTTGAAACACTTTCGATTTGACATCGTCTAAATCATAAAAAGCAGATATAAGACGTTCGCCCATCTCTTTATATTCAGGATCTAAATTAGCAATCTTTTCTAATGCGTGACCTGCTTCATAGACTTGGTCAACAGAAAACATTTCGTTATCTAGTGCCTGGTAAGCAGTTCTAAGCTGACTCATGATGCGATCATGATTTTTTAACTTCGATATTTTTTCATCTAATAATTCTTTTTCATCAATCTCTAATTGGAATGCTTTCAACTCAGCAACTTGATATTCTAGAAAAGATTTCTTTTCAATTGATTGATTTTTCTTATTTTTAAGCTCTTCGAAATGTTTCTTTTTAGATAGATAAAAACTTCTATCCATTAAATACGGATTAAGAAGTGAATCTATTTTCTTTTGATCGACTTGGTCGATAAAAGTCAGATAGAAGGATTTGTCAAATAAATTCATCGTTTCATTTTGAGAATGAATGGATCCAATAGAATTCATCACTTCTTTAATTCTAGCAAGCGTCGTGATTTCACCATTGATTTTCATGTTATGTCTACCATTACTATCAATTTCACGTTCCACTTCAATCGTTTTAGGTAAACCCAGTAATTCTTGTTTAGCGCTATTCAGTTCAAATACACCTTGAACATACGCTTTCTTTTCACCATGACGAATCATTGCAGAATCACTTCTTTTTCCAAACAAGAGTTGTAGAGATTCTAAAATAATGGACTTTCCTGCGCCGGTTTCCCCAGTCATTGCAGATAATCCACTTAAAAAATTCATTTCTAAATCATCAATCAAAGCGAAGTTTTTAACATGAAGCGATTTTAGCATAAAACGTCCCCTATCATCTTTTTAATATCCTCTTGATTTTTAGTGTCAGTGATATAAAGTATATATTCTTGATTGCCTGCCTTACCTTTTAAATCTGATTTTTTTAATCCTTTAATGGAAAAGCCTAGTGTTCTGGCATAATTTAATACATCCGTTAAAACTTCTTTATGTCTCTTG
Organism: uncultured Acholeplasmataceae bacterium; assembly: GCA_927439925.1. Classification (GTDB taxonomy): domain Bacteria; phylum Bacillota_I; class Bacilli_A; order Acholeplasmatales; family Acholeplasmataceae; genus Peloplasma. Next base: position 3,063 of record CAKMKF010000020.1, read on the forward strand.
ATATCCTTGACGACACCTTGTTTAAAATGAATATGTCCGACTTCAAACTGAGGTTTTATGAGTGCGATAATCTCTTTATCAAAGCCTTGAATATGATTAAATATAGGTTTAATCGATGTAAATGAAACGTCAATTAAAATAACGTCACTACGAGGTAAGATAACATCTAAAATATTGGTTCCCTCATGGAGTTCTATTTTAGGACTCTTTTGAAGCTCTAAATCCATCTGATCATGACCAACATCATAAGCATATACCTTTTGTGCACCTTCTTGAAGAGCACAGTCAGTAAATCCACCAGTTGATGAACCAATATCAATCACTATTTTATTCGAAAGATGAATATCAAACTCTTTAATTGCTTGATATAATTTTTCACCAGCACGACTCACATACTTAACTTCTTCAACCAATTTTATCAACTGAGTAGTCACTTCATATCCAGTTTTAGTCACGACTTCATCATTGACTAAAACAAGACCACGTTTAATTAAATCCGTAGCCTGGCTTCTTGTTTTCGCGATATTGTTTTCAACTAAATAATGATCTAATCTCATTTCAAGAAATCCTTAATCGTCTCTTCAATGGAATCAAGATCCATATGATGCATTTTTAGGATATCTTTATAATGTCCATGTTCAACGACTTGGTCTGTTATAGACATTTCTTTAATTCTATTTTTATATTCATGTTTCGCCAAGAACTTAAAGATTTGTGGATATAGAGATCCGATATTTGAACACTCTTCATAAACAAATATTGGTTGACCTGATTTACAGATTAGATGTAGCATATCTTCATCAATTGGTTTAATAAATCTCGCATTGATAATGGATGCGTCTAATTCTAAATGTTGATTGGCTTGAATGAGTAAGTCTAGTGATGGACCATAAGAGATTAGATTGATACCAGTCCCTTTATTTAAATATGTCCATGTTTTACTTAATGCCAAATATGGTCATCACCATGCCATATGATGCTAAAGAAGCTAGTAATTTACTCTATTATGGCTTTATGAAGCAGAGTAGCCCTTTTGTAATTCGTTATCCAAGAGGTACTGTTTTATTCAATAAACAAGAAGAGCATATTAAGTTTGATGAGATTACTCCAACATGGACATATTTAAAAAAAGGGACTGGTATCAATCCATCTGATCTTGATTCTATTGAAGAGACGATTAAGGATTTCTTG
>CAKMKF010000021.1 GCA_927439925.1 uncultured Acholeplasmataceae bacterium
GATTCCCATAAATTCTACCAATCTCAACTTGTGTATCATCAGGAATTAAAGGTAATCCTTGTTTTTCTAATCCTGAGTTAACGAAAATGTGAGATTCAACTGCCCATGTCATATCTGCTTTTGAATAACCCTCAGGTGCACTTAAGTTCAGAGGGTTTCTAAATGCCCCTTCATCGTATAGTGCGTAATCCATTCCCATATTACTTTTCGAGAAATTGATACTTGAGTTAATCGATAAGACATATCCGCTAATATAAATAGAATGTACTTTACTGACACCATTATTATCAACAGCTCTTTTACCGAAGTATACCGCAGCTTGATAAGCAGCGTTTCCTCCAGCAGAATGTCCTGTGACACCAATAAGGTCTTTATCAACAAATGGATAGATGTCATCATTATCATAAACATAATCGATAATATCAAATGCTCCATAACCTTCCATAGTTGCTATTGCTCTACCTTGAATGCCTTGGCTACTAGAAGAATCTCCTTGGCTATACGGATCGATATTAATTACAACAAATCCACGTCTAGCAAACTCTAGTGCAACATGTCCTTGAGTTTCCCTACTTCTTTGGAATCCTGCGATTACAATCATTAAGGGTGCTTTATTATCGATTGAAGCAGTACTTGGAGTATAAAGATCATAAGCAACCGTTTGATCATCTCTTGCTGCAAAATAGACAGTCTCGATTTCAACATTTCCAAAGTCATTTTGAATCAGCGATGCGAATAATGAAGAGGTAAAAATGACTAGCGTAAGAATAACTGTCCAAACGCCTGCCTTACCTAGTTTACTTATAATTCTTTTTAATACCGCATTTATTTTTGTTTTCATTTCTCTTTTTCCTTTATGTAAGCGTTATCTAGGTTACATTATACCAAAAAAAGAAGCGATTTCTCGCTTCTGATCTTTCCGTTTTTTTATATGCTATAAATATTTTTTATACCCTATTATAATCTCGTAGAAACTTGATGAAATCGATAGCACCTAAATGAAGTTGTGCATCTTTTTGCCAAATAAGTCCAATTCTTAAGATGAGCTTGTTCTTAAATGGAAGCCCAACAATTGAATCATCACTCGGATCAACAAGTTCTTTCATTAAGAATGCTCCCCCAGCGTTCATTTTCACGAAATTTCTGATTACAGATAATTGAGATGATATTAAAATGATTTTAGGTTCTTGATGAACCTCTTGATACATTTGATTAATCAACTGATTTTGATAGAATCCCTCACGTAACATAATGATGGATTCATCTTTAATGTCTTCAATCGTTAATGATTTTTTCTTTGAAATTGGATTTTCCTTATTCACACAAAAAAGCAACTCAGTTTCTAAAATATCCTCTTTCTCATAATGCTCGTTTGCACTATCATTTAAGATTGAAAATCCGATATCTAGCGATTTGTTCATAATTTTTTTACGAATCGTTAGTGATCCTTCTTCCCAAATCTCAAATTTAGCATCTGCATGGTGTTGCATATATTGATTATAGATCTTTGGAAATAGAAATGATCCAATCATTGGAGGTACACCAATTCTAATTGTATATTTACTTTGAGCAAGATCTTTTAAGTCTTTATCAAAAACTTCAAACTGATTAAGTAACTGTTTCGCTTTGTCATAGAAAAACTCACCATCTGGTGTTAAGACTAACCCATGGTTCTTTCTTTCAAAGAGTTTTAGATTGAATTCTTTTTCTAATTGGTTGATTGCAGTAGAAAGCGCAGGCTGTGTTACAAATAAGGATCTAGCTGCTGCTGTTAGTGAACCATTTTCACATACTGCAATAAAGTATTTCATTTGTAATAATGTCATATTGTTCCCTCATTGAAATAATTCGTAAATATATTCCTATCTTATCACATATGCAATTCTTATTTACAGTTTCTTAAGTTCATCAAATATGTCCCAAACACCATGAGATGTATTCGATACTGCAAATTTATGTTTTTTAGTAAGTGGCTTATAGCTAGATGTAAATGATATTCCTGGATCTCCACCCATTAAATAAGGATAAATCCCGTCTATATCTTTTTTTAACCATAACCCTAAACCGTAATAATTATTGGTCTTTTCATCAACAACAATTTGTGGATAGATGAATTGATCAACTAGCTCTTTAGATATAATTTTATAATCAAAAAATGCTTCCCATAATAATCTCATTTCATCAATAGAAAATATCGCTCCTCCATCACCACCTGCTTGATAGGGAAGTAACCCCAAATTGGTTAATGAGTCTTCATCACTATTTAAATAGCCTAATGCAGTATGTGGTGGATAATGATCTAAATAATATATTCCACTTCTTATAATTCCCAGAGGTTTTAATAAATCATTATTGATATAGTCGTTATATGCTTTTTTAGATACCTCTTCTACAAGGATTGCTAAGTAAACATATGCTTGATTGTTATAATTAAACTTTTCACCTGGATTAAACTTTTGAGGGTCTTTAGAGAATATCGGAATAAAGTCTTTAGGGTTAATCAGTTCTTTAAATGGAACATCAAAATAAATAGGTTTTGTATCATCTAATAAATCTTCATCTAAATAATCAGCCATTCCAGATGTATGGGCTAATAATTGTTCTATGGTGATATTAGGATCTATAAAATCCATTTTTAAGTCATAAATATCTTTAGCCTTTGAACTTAAGCTTAACTTTTTTTGATCTATCAATTTCCCTATAGCAAGTGCAGTTAAAAACTTAGTTCCAGATGCTACAGCAAATAATGTATTTCTAGTAATAGGAATACCTGATTCTCTATTTTCCATACCTTTAATATATTGATATCACCTCTTCATCTAATAGTATATTAACATAATTGTCGTTATATTTTGGTTGATTAAAAGAAAAACTCGATTGTCTAATCGAGTTTTCTAGATGACTTGTTAAATTTTTTGAAGTACTGCAACCTTACATTCAACTTGATGCTCAATTCCATTCACTACAACTGGAACTAAAACAATTTCATCATGAATGTATTCTACTTTGACAGTATTCTTACCTATTTGAAGAATTTGATTGACTTCTAAACTATCTTTAGCTCTAAATGTCATGGATTCTAAATTCTTATCCATAATTCCATAAATAGGCATATCTAAATTAATAAATTCACTTGTTACTTTCTTAACTTTTACTGCTTCTTTTTTAAATGCTTGATAAAGTTCTACCATTTCTTTGGTGTCCACTACATATTGTTTAACTTCATCTACCGCTTTATCTGCTTGTTTTTTAACTTCTCTAAAGAATTCTTTGCTTTGTTTTTTCATATTTGATTGAATCCTCCAATCTATACTTATATTATACCTTGAATTGTACTTTGTTTCATAGAATTAAAAGAGTTCGTCTAAAAGTAAGTAATAATCACATTTTTTTACATCAAATTTGATTCCTAGTTTATTGATAATCGTCTTTTTGTAGTCATTTGACTTCGCATTGAAGTTAAATGACCTGATGAGGAGACTGATGTCTTGATAGATATCAGCGACTCCAGCACGTGAAAGATCGATAAACCCATTTATTTTTTGATCTTTTATAAAGATATTTGGTAAACAGAAATCCCCATGGCTGACGACGAGTTCCTCTTCCATTTGGTTAATGAGTAAATAGTCATAGAGTTCCATTGGTGTATGAAATCTGCCTTGTATGATTTCATCATCCCAATCCTTTATGTCTACTAAATTGTTCTCTATATTATACTTAGCAATTTTTAACTTATTTTGAATTCGATTATCTATCGGACATTGATCAACAGGAAGTTTCCAAAATGATTTGATTCCATCTACTAGAGTATCAATCAAAGCTTCAGGATTTCTTATCAAGCCTTCATCTAAAGACATTAAACCATCAATCTTGGTCATGAGCAGATAATACAAATCGTTGCTTTCACCATATTCTATAACCTTTGGAACCAACAACTTCCCATCAAGCCATTTCATCATTTCAAGTTCTGATAAGTAGTCATTCATATTCTGATTTACTTTTAAAACTAGATTTAAATGATCGTAAATGAAAACTTGAGAACTCTCCATCCCTATGTTATCCAATCGGTATGTGTGATTCTCAATATATTTTTTAATATTTAATGGAATGTACTCTAGACTGTTTATGTTTTTCATATGAACTCATTTCCTTATCACTATTATTTTACATGAAAAAGGTTCTTGAATCCACTCCATGGACAAAAGAACCTTTTTCAGTTTTGTATTTAGTTTTAAGAAATTCTTAAATTATTGTTCTTCTTTTTCTGCTACTTTGTCAACAACAGATAGTCTAGCAACACGACATTCTACTTCATGTTCTTCACCATCAACCATCAACGGGAACATAATCTTTTCTGGACTAATTGAAGATATCTGATAGAATTGAGGTCCGATTTCAATCATTTCATTGATTGCATAATCATCACTTTCTCTATAGGTCAATGTAAGTTCTTCTTGATCAAGCACAGCGAAAAGATGCTTTTCAAGATTGAACATTTTAGAATTTACGCGTTTTACTCTAACAGAGTATCTCTTGAAATCCTTGTTTTCTTCTACATTGACTTTAACTTCAGCAATCTTATCCTTAATTTTATCAATCGCATTCTTCGATTCTTCTTTAACCTCTTCTACAACCTCTTTTGTCTTTTCTTTGATGTCTTCGATTTTTTTCTTATTCTCTTTTTTCATTTCATACCTCCTCGTACACCATCATTATACGCTTATATGTAATGAATGTCTTTAATATGTTAGTTTATGTCTTTATTGTTATTTTATGTCCTTATTGGCCATTTCATCCCCCACCTTTATGTGTCTTAAGTGGAGAGTGTCCTTCATATTTTACACACAATTTAACACAATCTCTAGATTCACTCATAGGTAGAGTAAAAAAGCTAAACCAATGAAAATATATTGGTCTAGCCTTCAATACCGATCTATTTTTTATTTTTTTACCCAAAAGCTAGAAGAGAAATAATATGTAAATCCTATTTTTTGATAGAATATTTGATTGGAACCAACTACAGCAATCTTTGCACCTTTATCTTTCGCTCTTTGCAGAGCTTCAAAGATTGCTGCTTTACCTAAACCCATCTTTCGATATAATGGTGCGGTTGCTACTGGTTCTAATAAAACTCCAACACTTCCTTCATGATACCAAGTACCACAATATGACACAAAGTCTCCATTCGGTTCAACAACTGCAATATTTCTATTTAAATTAATTCCTGGTGCACTTAAACTAATTCTTCTGTTATTTGTTTCAACTTCATCAGGAATATATGGTCCTTCATGATTAAATCCCTGAAATAGGCATTGACCGTATTTTCTTAAATCAAATGTCTCGGCTAAACTAGTGACTCTAAATCCTTCTTGTAAATCATATTTCAAATCTTTATTCAAATCCATCATGTAAGTAAATTCTTGATGATCTGTTTGAATTAAATCAAGAGATGTAGCTATTTCTTTCATCTCTTCATCATGATCTGGAATTAGTACTTTTAATTGATTCGTTTCGTCAAATGTTTTGATTGCATGTATCATCATTTCACGCTTTAAAAACTCATAACCATCCTTAATCACATAATACACATCACCAAAGCTTGACTCATACGTTAATAAAGCCACGATTTCTTCATTATCTTTATAATAAGTGATTTTTTTCATAAAATTTTGATCGAGATATGGAAGCGAGAACATCCATGCCCATCTCCCCCAAGGAAAATCAAGTCTTTTTAGTTCATTTACCTCAAGTTCAATTAAAAATTCTTTGATTTTCAAAAAGGTTTCTGAAAAATCTCCATATCCTTTTGAATCTAGCAATTGATACTTTTTGATTTCACGTTTCATTTCTATGACCATCTCTTTCTTATGTTTAGTCCCCAAGTGATACTGTAGAATTGATGACATCTTGGGTTATGATACGCATTGCAAAATCAGGTTCTTCAAATAGTGGACTGTGTGCTGATTCATGAAAAGTATAAAATCCTTTCACTGGAGCATCAATCATTTCATAAAACTCTCTTTGAAGTTGGTATGTGGTCGTATAATCATAAATACCTGCAAAAAAGTAAATTGGAATATCAATACTTGTAACATCTACTCGAGCATCAAAATCATCAATCGTATAAAGCATATCTGATTGATTCGAAAAAACTTTACCTCTCCAAATATCAATGCGTTCTTTTATTGTATATTCCTTGCATCGAAGAGACGGTAAGAAAAGCCCAGTAATCACTGAATTCATTTCATGCATGGTTCCAACCCCTAGTTCATGCATGGTTTCATCACGCAATTTAGATTTTCTATATTCCATCATATCACTTTCAGATACCAATATATCGTATTGATTCATTTTTTTAATCATTTTTTGATTATCTTGAAGTTCATATTGATCTAGCATATTTTGAAAAGCAATTTTTTCTGATTCTATTTGGTTAACTACTTGACTCATCGCAATATATGCATGAAATAGCTGTGGTTCTCTTTTCACAACCGTAAGTCCTAAATAGGATCCCCATGAATGTCCCATTAAATATATCTTTTCTTGATCAAATCTACTTCTTAAATAATTGGTAACTTCAATAGTATCTAAAATGAACTGCTCTACATTCATTGTTTCATAAGTAAGGTTTTTATTATATGAAAGTCCTGTACCCCTTTGATCCCAATAACAGACAACAAATTCCTCCTCAAGTCCCGTAGGATAGATTGTTGATAAAAAGTAATCTGATAGTCCAGGACCACCGTGAACAATCAATAAAACAGGTTTACTCATATCATGTCCTTTGATAATCATTCCTTGGCTGACACCATTAATCTCGACATATATTTTTTCAGATACACTTCCTGCAAGAACGTTTCCTTCACTATCCTTATATGGCTCAATGATTCCAAGCGATGGTGGGATAAAAATTAGGACAAAAACAACAATAACTAATGAAACCACAGACAAAGCAATTAACATATTTCTACCTCTTTTTTTATTCATCAATAACAAACCTTCCTCATCTTTTTAAACTACATCTATATCATAGGCTAAACCATGAATAAAAAGACCTAACCTAAGGTAGGTATTGAGTTAGGCAATTCTATTAGAATTTAAATAAACAATGTTTTTATCTATTTTTTTTGTAGTATAATAAGATTACTGTGTTCAAACCATAATCGAATCGATTTTCTATGACAACTTCAGATATAGTGAAGCCGTTAAGCTTTTGTTATTGTTGAACAACTATTCTAAAAAAATTCAAGGAGAAAAAAATGAACAATAACGTAATCAAAAAGCCAAAACCAATTGCTTATTTACTGTTAGCAATGATCGCATTTGGTTTTTTAGGATTAGAATTTGGGGTACTCTTTATCTCACGCATCATCGATGGTAGAAGCTTAAATGAACTTGGCAACTGGCCAATTCATTGGTATGGGGCAATCGCACATTGGGTCATCACGATAATCGTATGGTTAATCGGTGTTTTATTGATAGTCACTTGGGCTAAGAGAAAACAAGTACTTAATGAATTAATCGATTTCAAACAATCAATAAGAGTGTGGATCTTAGTGCTTATTGCTGTAGCAGTTGTTATAGTATCCGCAGTCATTCAAATGCTAATTAACGATGCAGTCATACCTCAAGTATTATCTGAATATAGAGGATTTGTTCGTATGTATGGCGATAAAGCTTTCGTCGTTACTATTTTCCAAGTCTTATATTACTTTGTAGAGATGTTACTTGTCTTCATCATGATTGTATTGTTTCAAAAATTTGGAGAGTTACTCTTTAAAAATAAATATATTCCTTATGGAAGTATCGGACTGATGCTTACATGGGGTATGATCCATTTCGTATCACACCCATCTGGAGCATTGGGTGTAACCATATGGGCTTTAATACCTGGATTACTTTATGTGTATGGTAAAAAAACTTTCTTACCGGTTTACATTTTACTAGTGCTTGGTTTTCTAATCTAGATATTTTAAAGCGAGGTAGATTCCTATGATTGGTTTAATTGTTTTAGCCTATTTAATCGTCTTAGAATTCATCATGTATTATCATCAACTCAAAACGAAACGTTATCAACATCATCGAAAAAGAGTGATTAGAATATTTTCAATAGTATTCATTGGGTTGCTCACACTTTTTAATGCGTTTAGCTGGGGATTTAGATACTTTCCAATACTTCTGGTTTATCTATTACTCATTCTCATAAATGAAATTTCTCTTTCGACATATAAAAAAAAGCGCACTTATATCAATCGATGGCATCTATTAAGAAGTTTTATCATGTCATGTCTTCTTTTCGGTCTTGCTCTACTACCAGCACTCATATTTCCTACTTATAAACCTTTAGGCATTACCGGGTTCAACAATGTTTATACATCTTACGAAGTTTATGTCGATGAAAACCGTCAAGAAGACTTTAGCATATCAAATAAAAGTCGTGAAATAGGTGTCCGAAGCTTCTTTCCTATCGACACCAACCAAACATATCCACTTGTTATCTATTCACATGGTGGTATTAGTTTAGATACCAGCAATACATCTTTACTCGTAGAACTTGCAAGTCATGGCTATATAGTATTATCCATTTCTCACTCTTATCACAGTCTTCTTACTATTGATTCTAATGGTAGAGCCATAGGTATTGATAGTACATACATGCGCGAGTTAAATCAAGAAAACGCAAGTGAAGATCCTCAAAATAGTTTTGAACTGTATCAAAAATGGATGAAGCTTCGAACAGATGATATAAGCTTTGTAATAGATCAAGTCAAATACAAGATCGAAAATAACAGAGATTTCTCTTTCTATAATCTTATTGATATTGAAAGAATTGGGGTTGTAGGTCATTCTTTAGGTGGCTCTGCTGCCTTATGCATGGGTAGACTTCGTGATGATATCAAAGCTGTTATAGCTTTAGAATCCCCATTGATGTGTGATATAACAGGTGTTAATGATGACGGATTTATATTTGATGATAGACCATATCCTATCCCAGTATTAAATATCTATTCTGACAGTGCATATGAGAATCTATCTGTCTGGCCACAATATAAGAAAAATTACTTATTATTAACTTCTACAAATGAAATATCTTTTAACCATCACATCGAGGGAACTTATCACTTTTCACTGACTGACTTGTCTTTAACTTCACCTATAATAACTAGGTTGTTAAATGGAAGTCCATCAACAAAAGGTTCGAGAGAAACATTAAAAAAAATAAACACCCTAAGTTTAGAATTCTTTGATAACTATTTAAAATCATAAGACACGCCTAAAAACTAGGCGTGTCTTTCTTTAATATAATCGTTAGTTTACTTAATTTTTTTCTTTAATCCTTTGACTTCAACTATTAATATCATGCTAAATATGACTTCAATCATTATCATCACTAGACCTAAAACATATGGCTCATAGTTTAATCCAACAATTAAAGCAACTATAGGAATCAACAAAGCCATAACCATATAGACCTTTGAAAGATATAACCAACTATAAGGCAGTAAGTGTGCTCCAAAAATAATAGCAATTACCATCAACATTTTATCAGGTATTGTGGGATAGATCCACATCGCAATAATCAAATAAATCATTTGATTGAGCGAAAACAACACGCCAAGATTTGTTAATGGATTTTCTTTATTTTGGAAATCAACATGTATTATTTTCGAAATCATAAATGCTAAAGGCATCAATGGTGCTGTAATGAAAAATGTATATAAATTTTTTGTTAGAATGGGTAAACCTGTTAAATGTAGGATTGTTACTAGTGACCAAATAATGATGGATGCTAGAATAAAATGCAATCCTTTTTTTTGCTTGAGCGCACTATCGATACGCAGTTCTTTTAAATTCATATAATTGTCTCCTTGTAATAACTCTGTCTATTATATCAAACATAAATAGATTTTTGACTAAATATTAGATAGTTCAATATCTTTTTGTTTTGTTAAATTTCTTAGGAAAACGATAAAAACATAAATAGCAAATAAGTTAAAGACAGGAAACATAACAACTTCTACAGTACTTACGCTAACTCCATTTATCATTTGATTGACAATCATCGCACTAATTGCAAGAAGCATTGTAAAGCCCTTTACAGCTACAACTGATGTCAACAGATAACCCATTGGTCTTCTTTTTAAAAGCAGTATTCCCGAAAGAATTGCTACTGGTACTACAAAACCTAAATCCATTCCCTGAATAACTAAAGTCGTATAGTGTTCCAATCCAACTGGTGCAGCCTGATCAAAAATTGTTGGTGCTAATTTCCCTAGCCACAGCAAAGCAATGAATGCACCAATTGCTATTTGGTAAATACCTAAAAAACGTACTGGAAGTTTGGGAGAAAACTGTTTCTCTATCGTTTCTAAATTGAAGCTCATCATTAACAAAATAAATGAGAATAAACTAAGTGACATTAAAACTACATATAAAATAAATAGCGGATTATACATCCATAGAAAAACATAAGACATATAAGTATATAAAAAATAACCTAGAGTTCCAAGTAAAACAAATGTCGATTTTCTAGACCCTTTATATGTGTATATAGATGAGGTGATTAGTAATGGAACAGCTAGGATTAATGTGATTAAGTCTGATGCCAGACCTTGAGCAGCAACACTTACTGAATCTCTAAAATATATACCAATTCCATATGTTTCTATAATCTCTCCATATATTGAAGTGAATAACATAGCCCCTACTTCCTTAGAAGAAAAGAGTCCAATTAATGATACTATCAAAGACAAAGATGCAATGAGAAGTGACATGATAAGTATCTTCTTCTTGTGTAAGCTGTAAAAATAATTCATGATATTTATACCCTTTCGTTTTTAAGTCTAGTTTAGTATGACAAAGTCAATTAATCCAGTTTTAAATATATTTAGTATGTTTTTTGCTATTGGTGACATCATCAAAAATACTTCATCTAAATCAACACAAAAACTTTCGACAATAATCCATTTGCTTGGACCGATTGCATTAAAGTTTTCAACATGTGATTTTAGCATATCACTAACAAATGTTTCATATTTTTCAAATGCTATAAGCGCTTGACCCGTTTCAAGAATATAACTATAAACCACTTGAATAGACTTTTCTTTTGTTTGGAAATAGTCATCAAGTTCTTGATCTGTAATCCAAGAATTGGAGTTGTCCAAGGCAATCAAATGTAAACATTCACTTTTTTGACCCATCCATTCAATCGTTATAGTTGGAAATTGAACTTCATTCATTTTGAACAACTCCTTTCTTTTTTTAGTGTAAATCAAATAAACTTCTTAATGTTTCGTTAAACAACTCTGATTCATCAATCCATGGATTATGACCTGAATGCTCAAAGAAAATAAGTTCTTTCTCTGGTGCAACGACGACATCATAATATTCTTCAACTAAAAACACTGGTGCATTCACATCATATCGCCCATGAAGAAAATAAATTGGAATTTCAAATACAGTATTTTCTTCTCGCAAGTTTGTTCCATATAACTGTTGATAGACATGGGAGAAAGTATATATGAGTCCTCTCGCGAAATTCACTGAATCCATAACGCTATATTCAGGTGAAAATAACGTATCAAAGGTATCCCAGTCTGTGTGATTGATCTCATCGTTTCTTCCCATGTAATTGTGAAGGTACTGCAAGTAAGTAGCAAGTTCCATGGTCACATTTTCTCCGTAAATCGGTGGAACTCCAATTTTCTCTAATGCATCAATTTGTCTTTGATCACCTCGTTCAATCGCTATTTCCATAGCAAGATTATAACAAGTTATCTCTGTTTCTGTAAAATCAACCATTTGACCTGTTCCTATAAATGCATAATAATCTTCGGGATACATATCTGCAAGTAAAATTCCTAAATAACTTCCCCAAGACTCACCGACCAGATAAATTTTTTCTTGTTGGAATCGATCTTTTAAGTAAAGTGTTAACTCATGAGCATCTTCTACATAAATATCTACTGTCAACTCTTTATTGTTTCTAGCGTGATAACTCTTTCCTACACCTGGTTGCTCCCAGTTGACGATCGTATACTCACCTTCTAAATCCTTAAAAAACGCTCTAGTTGATGACATTTGTGTCCCACCTGGACCTCCAGCAAGAAACAGAATAACAGGATTTGTTAAATCTTCGCTTCGGACACTAATAAACTGGTTGGTCCCATTAAGCTCTACTGATTCAATAACTGCCGTATTTCCATTATCTGGAGTATACGTGAAAAACTCACTGAACTGAATTTGAGTTCCAAGAGATACTACTGCAAAGCATAACCACACAAACTGCGATACTAAATATCGTTTGACTTTATAGCTGTTTTGATTTGAAATGCTTGTGATCATTAAAACAAGCAATGTAATCAAAAGGGCTAGAATTAAAAGTACAATCGAAACGACAAATATCGCCATAAACACCCAGGACACGATGTATCCCGAATCAAAGAATGTGAAATAGGTGATGAGTAAAATCAAAATCCATAAAACACAAACCGTTACAATCTTTTTTAAATTATCCATTTTTTATAATTCCTTTCTATTAATATATATATGGTATAAATCTTTTGGTTCTCTTCATATAAGAACCGTATTCCTCACCAAACTCATTTAACATGTCAAGTTCTTCTTTTTTTGCAAGTCTAACATACATGTAAACAATAAATGGGAAAATCATAAGTGTTGGAATAGTTGCCCAACCTAACAACATGCCAAAAGCAATCATAATAAGTCCTGCATATTGAGGATGTCTAATATACTTATAAATTCCTGATGTTACTATGTGCCCTTTTCCTTTAACATGCTTCCAATATCCGTGATAAATAGCTTGCCAACCAAATATAATCATGATTAAACCGATACATGCAAATGCAATGTTCAAATAAAGTCCAAGATATCCTATATAATCAAATAGTGTATGACCCCATAAAATACCTACTGGCAAGTATCTACCTATAATTGATCCAATCAAATACATTGAATATGGTATTCCATGCATTTCAAATGCAAATGCAAGTACAAATGCGAAATAAGTTGCTGCTGGTTTTCGCTGCATCTTTTGATGAAATGGTAGAAATAAAAGTGCAATTCCATAAATCAGAACGAAGAAGATAACTGCTCCCCATTGATGAAAATGATCCATAAAGTTTTCCATGTTGTGCTCTCCTTTTTTTCTTGTTATTCAATACTGAAATTTATATCTATTGTTGCATAAGCATTTTCACCAACAAGTTTGATTCTGTATTTTCCAGGGGATAAAACGATTGTCGATGTTCCATTTAGAATCGTAATCTCATCTTGTGGGTCGATTAAGACAACTTTAAATCTTCCTTTGGTAACGACTTGTATGACTGTAATAGAAAGTTCTTGCTTATTCTCAAATGTGAAAATCGTGTCTGTCCCATAAAAACCTTTCACTTCTAAAGCTGCACTATCATCAAATACATCACCTAAGCGATCAATATAAGTATAAGTATCACCTTCAGCAACAATCTTTTCTTGATTATCATAAATCATTTTGTTATCTGATACGTAAACACATCCAGTTAGAACAAATAAACTCATCATCAATACTGCAAATATTTTTTTCATCTTAAATCTTCCTTTTCTTTTTTTAATCGTTAACTGGTACTGCTTGCTCAGTATAGTGAATCGTAAGGAAACTAATCCATTCGTCATAAATAACTTCTTCACTCTTACCAAACACTTCTCTATAATCCGTATTACTCATAAGTTTAAGAACATAATCCCAACCATATGTTTCATCAATGAACTTTATATATGTGTAAGAAAAATCATAACCACCCATATTTGCGAATGCGATTGGGTTGGATGTTTGCATTTGTTTCAACGAAGGAGTATCGCTATAATAGTCAAGAAGATATCTAGGAGGATTTCCGTTTGTCAAATAAAGAGCAACCCCCTCGTTGATCCATAAGCTTAATTTCGGATTGATAAGATAATTCATCGCGTGAACCAATTCATGCAATGTAATTTCAACCATTGAATCATATGTATATAATAAGCCTTCACTAGCGGGTGAAGTTAAGATAACCTCATTCTTCACATTGTCGCCAACATACCATTCTAAATCAATATATCGAACAAATAATCCATATTTTTTAGTTTGAAATGTTTCCTGACGATCATAAACATAAATATTGATTGGATCGTCTATCTCAACTTCAAGTTTTTCTCTAAGTTGCGTTATTTGTTCTTCTGCACATGAAAACACATCATATGCTGCCTCATTTTCTTTTTCATAGTAAACATTTACATTCTCTCCAATATATGATTCCATACCTCTTTGTTTCAAGGTTAAAGTCGGCATAATAGATATCGTGATCAGGGTAATTAAAATGAATGCTATAACAAGTGAAACTAATTTAACAATTAATTTTTTCATTTTTTGTTCCTCCAAAAATTTAAATCATCTTTACATATTCATTATAGGAATCTTTCCCAATAAAAAGACCTAACCCGAGTTAGGTATGCAGTTAGGTTATGATAACCCTACCTTATTTTTATGTCGAATAGCAATCTGAATCAATTCTTTATTTGAGTGTTTAATTGATATTGCATGCTTTTGGCAGTTTGTCACACATAAATCGCAATGTGTACAATCCAATTCATTTTTTACAGTTGCCCTATTGTTCTTGATTTCAAATACACCCATTGGACAAACCGATACGCACTTTGCACATCCAACACATTCTCTATGGACAAAAACATTTCGACTTTTTGGAGTTTCTTTTTCCTCATAAACATATTGTGGTAATACACGTGCAACAAATTTTTTAGCCTTCATCAAGTCCGCTTCATGAGGTCTTCCTTTATTACCACCATTAAATATAACAAATGGTCCAGTTCTGTCATAACCTTTTGTCGAAAACTCTCCACAAATCTTTACACCTTGCTCATTCAATTTATTCTTGATTGCTTCATGATAGTTTCCTAACTTAGGATTCCCTCTAGTTGAAAAAACAAACACTCTTTGTTGATCATTTAGCTTTTCAACAACTTTCATCAGTTTTGGATGATGCTCCTTAAAATAGATACCAGAACCCAGTCCAATAACTTTGTAAGATGTCAAATCAGTTTCTAGTGCTTCATCAAAACCAATAATCTTACATTCCAAGCGACTTGCCATAGCACTCGCCAACTTTATCGTATTGTTGTTATAGATGGACTCACAGACAATTAATGCTTTTTCATTCATACATATTCCTTCTTTCTTGTTTTCACACAATGATTGTATAGTTAATAAGCATAAAAAAAACCTAACTTGAGATAGGGTTTAAGTTAGGTTAGTCAATTAATCTTAAGTTTTTCGCTTTATCGATAGCCTGTAATCGGTTTTTCACTTCTAATTTGGATAAAATGTGATTGATATGCCACTTAACAGTACCTTCAGAAATAAAAATCGTTTTACCTATTTCATCATTGTTTTTCCCCTGGTTAATTAGCTCAAGTATTTCAAGCTCACGTTGTGTCAATAAATTAGAATAATCGATTGTTTTTGCTGTAGCAACAATCCTTTTATCAATCTTAGAGATTAAAGGAAAGCATTTATAATCATAAAGGTAGAAAGGAGCTTTAATGTTTGAAATGTTTCCTGACGATCATAAACATAAATATTGATTGGATCGTCTATCTCAACTTCAAGTTTTTCTCTAAGTTGTGTTATTTGATCTTCTGCACATCCAACACATTCTCTATGGACAAAAACATTTCGACTTTTTGGAGTTTCTTTTTCCTCATAAACATATTGTGGCAATACACGTGCAACAAATTT
>CAKMKF010000022.1 GCA_927439925.1 uncultured Acholeplasmataceae bacterium
CTAAATTTGGGTGTAAATAAGAATATTTTTTTCCATTTCTTCTTTCAATATACTCATCGATATTATCCATTGGACCTGGTCTAAATAGAGCTAGAATTGCTACAATATCCTCGAAATCTGCAGGTTTTAATTTTCTTAAAACAGCGCGCATTCCATTCGACTCAAGTTGAAAGACTCCACTTGTTTCAGCACGACTGAGTAGTGCATAAGTCTTTTCATCATCAAGTGGTATATCAACAAGTGAAAAAGGCTTTCCTAAGCGATGTATCATTTTAATCGCGTCGTCAATTACTGCTAGGTTTCTAATCCCTAGAAAGTCAACTTTAAGTAATCCTAATGACTCTAAGTCAGAAGCTTCCAATTGGCTTTGATAAAATTCATAAAGTCCCTTTTGAAGAGGTATATATGATGTTAAATCTTGTTCTGCTAAAATCATACCAGCTGCGTGTGTTCCTGTATGTCTTGGAAGTCCCTCAATGGTTTTAGCAACTCTTAAGAGTCTAGTCATTTCTTCATCACTTTGATCTGCTTTTTCATTGATGACACTTTGAATAATTCCAGTGACTCTTGAAGGATCAATCTTCATCACTCTTGCAATATCTCTTATAGAAGAGCGAAGCGCGAATGTTCCAAAAGTGACTATACTTATAATATGTTTATTCCCATATTTTTCTTTAACATATTGTAAGACTTCATCACGTTTATTATCCGGAAAGTCCATATCAATGTCTGGCATTGTAATACGTTCAGGATTTAAAAAACGTTCAAAAAGAAGGTCATAAGTTATAGGATCAACATCTGTAATTCCTAGGCAATACGCTACCAAAGAACCTGCTGAAGACCCACGTCCAGGACCAACTAAAATGTCGTGTGTTTTTGCGTATTTTACGAAATCATAAACGATTAAAAAATAGTTATCAAAACCCATTTTATGAATCACAGATAATTCATAAGTCAATCTTTTTTGATAAAGTTTAACATCTGCATTCGGTATCTTTTTTAATCTTTTTTTTAGCCCTATGATAGATAATGATTTTAAATATTCATAAGGTGTTCCATTTTCTACTGGATATTTTGGCATCTCAAAATTGGGTTTAATCCACTCAAATGTAATACCTTCAATCACATTAGAAAGTGAATCAAAGACGTATGGATAATCCATAAACATATCCATCAATTCTTCTTTATTTAAAAACTGATAATTCGCGTCAGGAAGTACTTCATTTTTCTCATCTTCTATTTTTATTAATGCCTCATATACTTCTTTTCCTTCTGGTTTCAAATATGAAGTTTGATGGATAGGAAGTAGTTTAATTTTCGTTTTTTCTGACATTTCTAGAAGTATCGGAGCTACTTTCATTTCTAACTGAAATGTATCTAGCGATAAACCTAAGTAGAAATCATCTAAAATAGATTTGAAAACTTCGATATAATGCTTTGCTTGGTTTAAGTCATCATTCATAATAAAATGATTGATGACAGAGTCAGAACCTGATGTAACAAAGATTAATCCTTTTTGATAAATCTTTAATTCTTCAATTGTTAAAGTTTTTTCATTGGACAGAAAAGATAGCTTTAATAAGTTTTGGTATCCATCATTATTTTTAACATAAACTAAAAAGCCTGTGTCTAATAGATCGACTGCTAATTTAATCTTTAATCCTAAAATAGGTTTAATGTTTTCTTTTTTTGCAAGGTTAAATAAGGATAACATACCATGCAAGTTATTATCCGATAGTGCAATAAAATCATATCCCCCCTGTTTTACTTCTTTTACTAAAGAAGGAAGGGGGATTGCATTATTAAGCATACTGTATGAACTTTGTAAGTATAAAACTCCAAACACATCGATCACCTAATCTTATTATAGCAATTTATCTAATCGTTTCAGAAAACTCCCTCTTCAAAGGATTAAGTGGGAGATGAATGAAACCAACTTTTTTCTTTAAAATATCTATAATTAACATTCCCTCGTATATCATTGCATGATATAATATAAGTATAACATATCGATGTAAAAGGGGGTATAAAATATGAATGAGATTGATTTGTTTGGTTGTAGGTTTCAGTCTATAGACATAACCTTTCATGGTTTCATTC
>CAKMKF010000023.1 GCA_927439925.1 uncultured Acholeplasmataceae bacterium
CACCGGTACAAGGGCTTGTCGATTGATCCCTAAATCCATGAGCCACCCCCTTCAACTGTTTGGCATTTAACTCAAAACAGTTAAGCACAGAAGGTCAGGATCACTTCGCTCATATTTTTATTAAATCATTGATTTTATTGCTATGCCTGAAAATGATTCATTTTGTGATGTGGTGAATCGTAGTGGATTAGTCCATGCTGTTGAACTTGCAGTGTATATCCCGTTTTGTGATGGAGTTGTTTGATTCTTTAAAAGAATTCTATCTCCAGCAATTAGAGTATATCCATCAACAGTAACTAAGCCACTTAATGATGCAATATTGGCAACTGAAGCTACTTTAACAGCTGCTTTAGGTTTTGTACCTATTGCAACTAAATTATCAACATATTCTTTGGTAGTGGCATCGGTTCCAATTGTTGGAGCACCTAAGTTGACTATCTTATGTGTTTCCATACTCATATCGTTATGGAATCTAAATGCTCCATAAAAGTCGATCATCCCACCAGATTCATCAGTCATTTGAATACCAGAAACATAATTTGTTGCTTGGTTCTTTAAAAACAATTGTTTAGTCGTGTCGTTACCTTTTAATTCAGGACCAACCATTATACCTGTGAAAACTGGATTGTTTACATTAAGCTTAGCAGCTAACATTGCATTCAATAGATCACTTGAACCATCATAATAATTGATTAACCAATCTAGTTGAGCTTGAGTAACATATCTTCTAGAAGTGGTATCACTTGCTACTTGAGACGTGACGGATGCAAACCAGTATATATCCCATGCTTCTGATACAAGATTGTATATCTTATACTTACTTTTGATTGACATTAGTTAGTCACCTCTTTTTTACTTGCAGGTCTTGACTTCTCTTTATCAATCTTCACGATCTGATTATTTAGATATCCAAGTTCACTCACATCAGTATTTTTAGGGAGTCTAACCCAGAGGTCATGTTGTCCTTTTTCTACTTCATGTACTGATGTCTTGTCTACCTTTAAGAAGAATACCTTTGTTAACTCAAGAACTTTCAATAGATGTTCCTTGGATACTGCAGTCAAATTTTTTTGGCTATCCAGCATCAAATAAGCATCTTCAATTCTATTCCCATAAGGAACTTGACAAATTGGTTGAAACGTAAAAACATCTTCTTCATCGTATTTAATCTTAATTGCTGGAAATTCATCTACATTTCTACCCTTAATTTCTGAGTAATTCTTTAATACAAATACATTATTGTTCATCAGTACTTCTCCTTTATCCTATATAGTTTCCATTTTCATCATATCCGGTTGATTCTAATTCATATAAATCATCATTATCTACAGGTAAGTCCTCACCAGGTATGTATATTTCGTATACACCATCTGTATCTATTGGTTCTTCAGGTGTTGGATCATTTAATGTGTATAGATTACCGCCAGTTTCAAGCACACCATCGTATTTAACAAACTCCAGTAGTCCTGTATTTGTATCAATCCATGAAGTATAGACATCAGGATTTGGAGCTTCATTTCCTACATGTTGTGGTTGTGGTATTTTTGAAACTTTTGCAAGTTCTTGATTGGTTTCATCTACAACTCTATTGATTTCTGATATAATCGATTCCTTATTATCAATAACGAATATAGACATCCTCTTCTTGATTTGATCTGGTGTATAACCTTGCTTTGATGGATTATCAGGCAAGGTCATAACCGATTTCTTTCTTATTGCTTCGATGGTTACATCGGAGACTGGTTTAATTGGCATTATCTAATACCTCGATTCATGCTGTTTATCTTATACATTAAGTTAACATTGTTGATTACAGCTGATGTTGGTGATTCACTTCCGAATTTAAGGATAATGAAATTGAAGTCCTTCTCCTTTACTCGTATTGTGTACGATGATGCTATCGCTGTTAAAAATGTGAAGTTATTAAAATCTATATCGTCAAATGTGAATGATTTAAAGTTGAGGGATTGAATATTAGCTGAGATGTTACGTGTATCATAACCAAACTTGATTTCACCGGTTGTGGATGCATCGGCCGATACTGTCATAGCTAGTAATGTTTTCGCAAACATGTTACTTCCTAAGTCAAATATGGGTGTATACCATACCATTGATACAGGTTCATGAATAGTGATTACAAATGTCAGTGGATCCGCGTTATATGTTGCAATCTCGATCGGACTCCCTAAATCATATCGTTTCAACTGGAATCTGTTATTCACATCATCTACATTGGTAGTCAACATATCAATTTCACTTAAATCTTCAAGTAAGTTGAATCCTGCAGTTGGTGTAACGTATTCACCTAATGCATTCTTAAGTCTGAATGAATCACTATCTAGATCACTAATTGTGTACACAACTTCTTCTGTTAATCCACTTCCACTACCTTGAATATAGACTTCCATATCATCTAGTAGCATCCCATCCACTACATATGGTAATGAAATTAGACCATCAACTATTGTCATGTCTGCAGAAGGAATGAGTTTTTCATAACATGAGACCTTAATATGATCGTTATTCTTGACTTCAATTTCTTGATTATAGACTAGATAATTGCCACTAACGACTAGAGTTACATCGCCTTCACTAGCTCTTATCATTGTACGATCACTGAATTCTTGGTCAAACTTACAGAGTCTACCTTCAACAGTTCCAAAGTATAGTTCATCATTGATAACTGCCCATACATTGACTGGTATATTTTCCCAATAAAACCACTCGTAATTGAACGTATCATCCATATCTGAAGCAGAACGATATCTAGCATCCGCAACATATACAGAGTCTCCTACAGCCAAATAATAACGGTTATCAAATACAATTGCTTTAGCATTCTTGATATCTTTATCAGCAAGATGTTTGTTGATGTAGATGGAACGCTCTCTAACATGTCTTGATTCAACTGAGATGTTCTCACCTAATGTGACTGCCCATACACCACTTCTTGAAAGGAATAGACTATCACCAGTAAGGTTTTCAATACTTCCTGATGCATCACATCCTATATTCACATCTACTGCTCTATCAAATAGTCGATATTGATAATCCAGTAGTGTAGTATCTGCAGCTAGTTCCATCTGTCTAAAAAATAGTCTAGACTCACCAGCTCTTTTATCTTTATAGATCACTAATCCTGTATCACTGAGTCTTGAATACCCTACAATTGGATTGCTCTTATTTCCTAAAACATTAACAAAGGTATCAGGAAAGTAATTGAAGTCAAAAGGCATTGAGTAGTATTCGGTTGCTCCATTAGCTACAAATAGTTGATTGGTTGTACCATTGACACCAAATACAATACCAGATGTTGCATTTTGAATACCTGAACCATCAATAACATTCGCACTTTCAAATGTAACTATGATGTTGTCTGCGCCATCAAGAGGTGGTTTTGTATTCTCATATATCTTGACACGCTTGTATCCACCAAAAGGATCAATCGCACCTTCATAATCAAGTTTCCAATATGAGTATCCACCAGTTTCATTCACTCTCATTATGAGTTGATTGACATAAACTAAATCTAAGTCTTCATAGTATTGTGGATATTGTGTTTGTAATAGAGGTAATATATCATCTGCTGTAACATCACCTGAATTGGTAAGTGTTAATGTATACTCAGCATGTTCATATTCAATAATATTTGATGCAATTGCGAAGTATCTTGCAGTTCTTCCTACAATTTCGATTTGAATTTCACCTTTTGCATTGCCTATCACTTTTGATAGTTCATCTGCATCAAAGATATATCGTTCTAATCCAGTAACTTCTGGGAATGTTTCATAGTATTTAGTTTGAAGTTGAGTGCCGTCAAACCATTCAATTTCAATATATGTCTTTGCCAATACATTATTGACTTGCTTAACTGGGCTATCTAATAACCATTCGAGATTAATTGCATCCCTACCTATTAAAGTGTTCTTACGCTTTGATGTTAATAGGTTGACTTGATCCAGACCTGCTCTAGATACCACTGAACTCTGGGTATCATCAATAGATATTGTTGTTGTTGGAATAGTTGCAAGGTTTCTCACTTCATGAATCACATAAAGAGGTTTGTTTTCTGCATCCACACCGTTTTGAAGCATAACTAGATACTTACCACACCCAATGATATAAACCATGTCGTTAGATGGAAAGAATGATATCTGCTCGGTTGATATAGGTTCAAGAGTGTATAGTGTTGTATAGGTCATGTCATGATTAAGACGATAGAATTTGTTACCTGCTCTTATCAACATGAAATCATCTAGACTATTCTTGTAATGAAATATAGCTGTGATTTTCTTATCAACGAATTTAATGAGTTCAATCCATCCATTTCGTTTCTTCATGGTTCCATAATCGGTTATGAAGTTGACTCCACTTGCTGCTCTTCTTTTGTCTACCTTAAGTGGTGATGTACTAAAATCAACACCTAAGAAAGTCTGTAGAATGAAATTGTTACGTTCCTTCATATACATCAACTACTTTCAATTGATTGATTTCTTCTTCTTGGTATAAAGATGCAAGGCTTTGTTCAAATAACGATCTAGCAGCACGTGCTAAATCTGGTTCATCTTCTTCTATTAGTTCACTCTTAATAAAGATTGGTAACAATCGTGCTAATTCATCTTCAATCAATAAAATTGAATCATCTGTCAATGTTGTGATGAATGGTAGTTTTTCCCAATATATTAATCTAAATGAACCTGGTAAGTTCTTGAAGATTAGAGTTCTACCCTCTATTTCATAATGAATAGTTGAATCAGTTGGATTTCCATCCTCATCTCGATAAGTGATTCTTACAATATGGTCAACACTTGTAAAAGCTGCTGTATCTAAATCGAAAAATAGATAAGGATCATCGACCATCAATCCTTTATCAAGTGTCAATGACTTCTTTGGTTGCTTTTTCATAGCTCTTAGTCTATCAAAGCAACGATTGATTGATCCATTCATGGCACGAAGATACTTACCGTAATTATTATCTTGTAAGTATGTGTCCATATTTGATATTGAATAATCGTTTGTATAATCTGCAAACATCAATTTAAGTGCTTCAAATTTGATATCTCCCAATTTTGTTGTTTTCATTCTCAATCGCTCCTTTGATAAAAAGGGAGCAGGGTATCAATATGCTCCCTTATTTTTAGTATCAACTTATGGTAAATAAATTACTGCAACTGATAAGTCGCCATAACCTGTTGCTGGACCTTTGATATTGACTTTGCCTTTATCATCTCCAGAGACATTCTTAAAGAATCCACTTTCAATTGAAATAGCTTTAGTCTTCCCAAATGGTACTGAAAAATCATGATTATCAGTTCCAAATTCTGAGTTCCCACCTTCAATAGTGAGAAAACGTGCTGTATCTGCAGAACTATTCTTCACGAGAATAACTGCATGTACGTCTTTACCATCCCAAGGGATAGCACCACCATCAGCGTTTAATGCAACAAATGTTACATCACCACTTAATGTTTGAAATAAACCAACCTTTACAGGTGTAACAACTACTCTAGCCATGTGTATTTACCTTCCCTTCTTATAATGAGTCAGCGTGGTACTTAACATTCATGACCATGACTTCTTTTGTGTAGATAATCTTGCCATCATAAAGTGTTAAACCCTTAACTGCATCGCCAAATTTCCCCTGTAAACGTTCTGGTTCAACTTCAGCAAATGGATGAGCATAACCACAAGCATCACGAGTGAATACTGGGATATAATCGATTTGAGATGTTGAATTGATTGTTCCTGAGTTAGCGACATGATTGGATAATACAAATGTAATACTGTTGTATTTACCAACAAAACCGTTCTTGAGCATTTCTGAGTTATCAGTGTCTAGATCGGTGTAAGCTTGCTTTAATAACTTTTTAAATCTTGGAGTAATAACAGCGTACAATTGACCACTAGTCATACCCTTTTCTTCTGCACTTTGCACAATACCATCAATGTAACCCATGATATTTGCTTTTGTTAATACTGGTTCAGAGCCAACAGTATACATCTTTTTGGCTTCGGTTTTGTTTTTGAATAATGAAGCTAGGTACTTGTCAATCTTTTCTGCTTGTCTATGAGCAGCTCTTTTGCGCCCACGTCCAAGTATACCTTCGCCATTCTTCGCTAATTCTCTATCGATGTCACCGACACCAAAGTAGAATGTATCAGCTTGTTCAACCTTCATGATTAATGAAACATCTTCTAAAGATTCAACAGTTCCAGCTGAGATGATACCAGTCTTATCGGCTACTGGAGTGATTGTTGGATCACCAATACCCATAAACACGATTTCATCTCCTAATTTAGCAACTTCGCCTGTGTATTCTCTTGAGAATAATTGTGCGAAGACAAGCTTTTGATCGATTTCACGCAGAAATGATGCTGCGTAAACAGTTGGTTGAAAGTTTTTAAAACTCATGATTTGTCTTCTCCCTTACGAATTTTTTCATAAGACCTCATAACCTTTTCATAATTAGCATTAACTTCTTTCAAGGACATTTTTTCAAGCTGTTCTCTTGTGAAAGTATCACTAATCTGACCTGGATTACCCAATGAACCTGGTGTAGCTTTATTTTTAGCAATGGTTTCAGCAAGTTTTTGCTCTGCTTCCTTTTTAATAGCTAACTTTTCCTGTTCAGTCTTGTTTGAGTATTTTGCAATAAACTTTTGGTAATCTTCGTATATCTTCTTTAATGGAAGGTTTCCGATTTTACCCTCTGAAAATGTTTTAAAGTCTTCATCGATAAACAGTTCATTCAATTTCACATCTGGGTGTGCAGCACTGAATTCTTCAACATCCTTCTTTGCTTGCTCTTCAATACGTGTCTTCTCTTGTTGTCTCTCAACGATTTCTTTTTTATTCTTTTTAACGTATTCAGGATAGTCTTTAACAGGATCACCCTTTTCAGCTTCTATTTGTTTCATAATCATGAATGTATCTACATCATCCTCATCCTTTAATTCTTTTTGAGTATATGGATTTACCTTGATGGTTTCGATAATTGCTTGAGTACGAGCTTCTTTTTTAGCCTTTTCAAGTTCTTCTTGACGTTCCTTTTCCCTACGTTTACGAGCTTCTTCAGCATTACGTTGTTTTTCAACTTCTTCTTTGGCTTTCGCTTCAGTTTCTGCCTTCTCTTGTTCTACACGCTCTAGTTCAAGTTGCTCAGGGGTTTTTTGCTCAGTTCCTGCGAGTTCTTGAGCCTTTTTTTTCGCAGCATCGTCTTCTTCTGAAAACAATTGAATATTCATTGTAAGTCTAGTATTCATTTTTCTTTTCCTTTCCCATTTTTGCGCATCATGGGGATCGATGCGATTTATTTAATCTTGCGTTGATGCAAGTCTAAACCTTGTTTGTACCTAGTGTTCCTGATTCAGCACGATCTTCAACACGTTTGTTCATCCAAAGAAGTGCTTCTTCCAAATGAGTTAATGCAATTGCATTCTCTCTGGTTGCATAAGGACCTTTTTGAAATGACTCAAGTCTATGTCTTACAATCTCTAGTAAATCTGTATCAAGAATTCCATGTTGTGAATCAGCTTCGAGTCTAGGACCATTTTGAAAATGCATTGGTATAGATTCATGAACATCACCAAATTCATTCTTGCTGTTAATACTAATACGATAGAAGTGATGTCCTTTGTTCACTGGATGTGGTTCATCTACTACATACACTTCGTTAAGATTGTTTCTTTTTTGGATAGTACTTAACTTAATCATTGTTATCACCTACGGCAGTTTATAGATGATATACCTATCATCAAAGGTTTCTATGACGAGCACCCTATCTCCAACATTGTATTTTTCAGTAACATGAGGGATTTCAATGACATCATCATATCTTTCGTTATATATAACTAAGCCTGTTTCAAACATACCGAATCTATTGTCTACCACTGTTCCCACTACGTAATCATCTGCTTCAATGAGTTCAACTAACATGTTTTCGGTTTGATCTATCCGCCTATCTGTTTTTACAACAGTCACTACACTAACTATGATCGTGAACACAATCATCAAAATAAGTAATGCAATTAATCCTTTAGTACTCATACTTCAGTCTCTCCTTTAGGTTCTGGCATAGTCATCTTTATATATTTTTGAAGCTCTTGAGCGAACAATGCTGCATCTCCTTTTGCTGTTGTTGCTTCTTGTCCTACTTTTTCAATAGCGACCTTAGCAGCAGTGAGTGTTTGCATGTACTCAGTAGCCATCGTAAGAATTTGTTCATTAAGTCTCTTGTTCTCTGTAACGAGTTGAGCTGCCTTCTTGATAGTCTCATCTTGCTTAGATAACATTTCAGCTGCTTGGACCAATTGATTCTTCATGGTTTCATTTTGTTGAGTGATCTGAGCAATTTGTCCTTGTTCCATCTCTTCAAAGTACTTCAATAGGTCTTCCTTGTTGCCTAGCACCTTTTCAGGAAGTGCTTGAATATAGAACTTAGGAGTTATTACACTTTTTGCCAGCAGATTGTCTAGAGCTGAAATTGTTGATAGTTCATTGTATTGAGATCCTTGACCTGCAGTCGCAATGACATCAAACTTCTTACCTTTAATTTCATTAGGACTAAATGTAACTGGTTCAATCTCGTCTTTAGTTCCTGTCTTGCGTTTTACATTGAATGATGTTTCACTGTAAAAGAATTTATAAAAACACATAAGAACTAGAGCTTGCTTTTCTTTAACTGACCAAAAGCGTTGTCTGTAGTCTTCAAGTGGGAGTTGAGCCTGACTTTGGAGCTGTGCAATTGCTGCACCACTCATGTTCTTACCCAAGACTTCACCACTCATGACTTCTGTTGCACCTGTAACAGTTCTGATCATGTTGACAAACAAGTCAACGAAGTTAAGATTGTCAGATGGTATATTCCCTGCAGGAAGTTTTGCAATACCCCATGAATCACCAGGAGTATTATCTGTAATCACTTGGTCAGGTGAGTTTGTGATGGATTGTCCTTGATCTAGTGCACCTTTTTTCTTCATCCATCCACCAAGAGCCATATCTCTACGAGCCTTTTGATAATAAGCTAAGTCTCTATTGATAATGTTTTGGTTCTCTATCATGTCTTCAACAAGTCCGATGCCATAGATTGAGTTTTCACGTTCCTCTATGTTACCGACTACAACCGGATACATATCAAATATGTCTTCATTAGTTGGATTGTCTTGCATCTCACCTTCAGGTAAAGATGTTTCTTGAGCATCTGGTTTAGTTCCTTGAATCTTTTCTAACTCAGCTTTAACATTAGGTTGAAGTTTAGTTGCCGTTTGGAAAATAACATCCTTGGTAGACTTCATGAAGTATACTTCACCATTAACCTTGTAATACTTAGTGATTACTGTTACATAGTCAGTTCCGTCTTGTTCCTCTTCTTGATATGCTGAATCAGATTCATCAGCAAGGATATTATCTGGATTAGTTCCACTCATTCTTGCCATTTCTCTAACTGCATCCAATTCAACACGAGATATAATCATGATCCATTTTTGCTTTTGTTCATCAGTCTCACGTGGATTTGCAACTCTAAATGATAGAACATCAATAATCTCAACGTTTACACCACCAGGAGTAAGAGCATCTTTACCACGCTTATTGTTATCCCAATAGTAGTGATAAACATATGTACCTTTCTTAACACCTTGTGTCACGGCTTTACGATCGATTGTGCGCATCTTTAATTCACCTTCGATGTATTCGTGCCAATCATTGAGATGAGAAGTTTGTTGACCATCCTCAGCTGTGAAGATAACCTTTACAGGAGTGTTAACGATTCCACTCTTAATGTTTCTAGAGATGAACTTGATGATGTTAACTACTGGTCTAGGTAGATTCTTTGTCTTCTCAGTTGCTCTTGGCCATTGTTTACCTTCAAAGTATCTTACAAAGGTTGGTATATTCGTGAATAAACCAGTATTTTCTAGATAAGATTGACTGTCGTTGTATTCACCCCAGATATCAGTTGCGGTGATGCTATTGAAATCGGTTTTCATTTCTTATCATCCTTTTCCTTGTCTTCACCAAACAACCATTCATCTTCAATAGTTTGTACTGGCTTTGAACCATCTTTTATTGCAGATACTCCCGCGATGGAGTTTAACTTCTTAACAGTCTCAGAAAGTTTTTCTACTTGATTAACTAATGGTGAGTGTTTCATGTCAGGAACCAAATGTAAATCATTCCCTATTAGAGTTAATTGATCACTATGCTTGTTTACAATCTCAATGAGTTGTGGAACTTGATTGACTACTTGAGTTAAATTATTGTCGTGACTCTTAACCAATCTCTCTAATTCCTCAATACGCTTTGATTGATCATCTAAAACATCTGTGATTGCTTTCCATTGTTTCTTTGTAAAGATTACCATTCGTCTATTCCTCCGCCACCATTGTTATTATTCTCACGTCCAAAGAACGCTGCTATTACATCAAACTTTTCTTTTTCAATCACAATCCATGAGGATGTTTGCTGATAACTAATCTTGTGTGCAATCATTGTTGCCATGATCATGTCGTCATGCTTGCCTTCTTCAGCTTCTTGTGAACCATTGTCTTTTCTAACAAAGGTCAACATCTCATTGAGTGTTGTTAAATCTTTGATAATATCCATACTGTCTCTAATCGTGTCTATAAACGATGAAATCATGTTTGGTTTAGTAATCTTTGTAGTTCTAAACCCTAACTGATCAAGTATGACTTTAGATGTTGTGTCAACATTCTCTCTGCTATACTGCAGAACTCCTAACTCCATAAGTCTTCTGGTTGGATAGACTGAGTAGTTGGTTTCAATACCTACTAATGCATCATGATAGTATTTGTGTAAGCAATAGATTTGTTCACTATACTTGCCTTCATCTTCTTTTTGCTTCAGATAGATAGCTGCATCAGCCTTTGTGATGTTGTTGATAACCTTAGCAGTGAAATAGTCTTCACCAGTGCCTGCAGTGTCTCCACCGATAACATAAGGTGCTTTAGATGTCTTTTCATTGCTTTCTTCTACAATAGGTTCTTCATAAATAGTGATTTCACCTTTTGGATGATCTTCCCATTTGATACTTGAGTCAACAACCTTTACAACACCATTCTCTTGGTCTATGTAAGTCTCATAAAGAAATCTTCCTGTCTTTAGTGGTTTGATTTCTTTCTTGACATGTTCAATACGATTGATTACGCGTTCATTATTAAATACTGAGTAACCACTTGCTATAAATGCTTCTAATGGATTGGATGGAAACTCTTGCTTGAACTTCTCTAGACTGTTACCTGGTTCTTTAATCTTGTTTCTTCTCCAAGCCATTTGTTCTAGAGTTAGATCATAGAGTTCCATGATTTCCTTCTCATCACCATAAAGGCTTATGCTTTGGTTAAGTACGAAGTCTGTAGCATCTGCAACATATCCATCATCTTCAAACCATGCAGCAAAGAATGGTATATAACCGTTTGTTCCATCTACTGCTCCATCCCAAATGTCTTTAAAGTAATCAAATCCATTAGCTGTTGATTCAATAAATACAAATGTATCCGGTTCATTAGGTACTGCTTGTAATAATCCATTAAGAGTATCAGCTTTATCTCCTGGCCAAAACGCTAGTTCTGATACATGTAAGAATTGAATTGTATCTGATCTACCAATACCGGTTCCACCAGCTGTATATAAAACAATACTTGATTTCAAATCATCATACTCAATTCCATAACCGTTATATGATTTTGTCTTAGGTTGAAGTTCTGGTATCAAGTTGTCGTAATATCTTCTTGTCATTCTATAGAGGTTTCTAGTTGCTTCATCTTTGTGCGTTACAATCGCCATACGTCTATTCTTTTGAGTAGATACATCTTTAAATCCTACAGCTTCTGTGAACGTTGAGAAACCCATCTGACGTGCTTTTAAGATAACTACGCGCACTGGCTTTCCATCAATAAAACTTTGTTTGATTGCTTCATAAAGTCTCATTTGTGGCTTGTTTAACTTAAATGGAATAAGATTACTCTTCTTATCAACAATCATTAAATAGTTTTCAATATACTTCAATGTGTTGATAGCCATTAGAGTTTATCTCCACTCAAAGTATCTATGATGAGGTTAATATCAACTGTGCCTTCGAGCTTAACTTCTTGTTTATCAGCCCAATGTTTTGGATCTCTATTTTTTCTCCAAAATATGTTGGCTGTTGTATCTGGTGGCATATACTTTTGAACAGTGATTTTTTCAAGTTTCTCTTCCTCAAGTATCTTCCCAGTTTCACGATCGATAAATTTGCGTTTAACCTTATGGACTTGTTCTTCTGGATAATAGAATCCTGTTGCTTTTTTGAATCCTGCAATGACCACTTTAGCATCAGCAACACCATCCCTATCTTTAATGGACTCCGCAAATGAAGAATATTTTTCAACCCACTCGTAAAGAGTGGTTTCAGATATCTTCATAGCCTCAGCAATTTCTTTATTTGTAGCACCCATGATTGCCCAATTCTTAACTTTTGCTAGACCTTCTTCAGTTAGCCATTTACGATATTTTCCTTTACGCCCTGCACTCTTTTTCTTCTTTGTAGCCATAGTTTCATCTCCCATTTTTTCGCTGTTGGATGCGAACACTTCTTACGACTAGACTAATGCATAAAAATGCATATTGACATACGCGTGTCTCTTATACCGACAGTTTTATATTTTTTGCGTTATTTACCGACAAATATATAAAAAAAGCAGCCTTTTTAGCTGCTTTTGGTATATAGTTTTTTGTATACTTCCGTTTTCCAAGAATTACATCACCAATAGGATCATGTTCATATCTGATAATCATCCTTGGCCGTTTAGCTTTACTAGTACACAGACATCGTATTGTGCTTTCAATAACTCCTAATGATACTGCAGCTTCATATGCACTCTCAAATATATGAAGTGGTTCCCCAGTTATCGTGTTATATACAATAACTCTTTTGTACTGTGTGTCTTTTGGTGGAAGTTCCTTTGGTTCTTTTCGATAGGTTTTCCTGATGCGTGTTGGATGGTTTCTATCAAATGTGTTTTCCATTATTGCTTCCCAGATAGAATCAAGTCTGTATTCATCAATGCCTAACTCATCATGAAGTCTAGTATTGTCATAGAGAATACGTTTTACATATGAACGTGGAACATTCTTTTTTAGTAAGTCATAGATTGTGTTGGCAAATTCTTTGATTTTCTTTTCTTTAATTGTTCGGCTTTGGTACATCGTTGACTGCTTCCATACTCAATTTATCGGCTTCACTTTTCTTCATGAAATACCCTTTTGTAATTTTGCCTTCTTTATCTCGTATCTCACCTAATGTTCCTTTTTCATCTGAACCAGTTACTCTCATAGCTCTTCCATCACCAAGATCAACCCATTTGCCTTTAGGAACTTTTCTCATCTTACCTCTTGCAAACTTCATCAATACATAATCATCAGCCATTTTGATTTACCTCTTTGTATCCTACCTCATTTAAGATATACCTAATATCTTCAATAGTAAGTAGTTCTACCCCTCTAGCAAAATCTATATAGTTAACAGCAAGAATTTCATCTTTATAATCTGGAGTGAATATACCTTCATCGTAATGATAGAATTCAAGATCAATATATATTTCATTAGCATAGTCAATATAACTAATGTCTATTTCCCAAATCAAGAGTTCGGTTCGGCTGCTTTCACTTAAATAGATTGTGATATAACATGCGATTTTTCCATCATAGACAATAAGTCCAATTGAATCACCTTCTTCTTCTGTGTACAGTCTTGCTTCACCAGATATATGATCAATGTCTTCAAATACAAGGTCTTGATACTCAGGAGCACCGAATTCTTCAATTACATCAATAATTTGATTGCGTGTTGTCTTCCTTAATTCCCTATCCTTAACTGTATCACTAAATTCTCCACAAGCTGTCACAACAAGCATCACCATAATCAAAACAATTGATAAAAGTAACTTTTTCATTGGCTTGTCTCCTCTGATGATTCATAACCTAATTCTTTTAATTGCTGATTATAAACTTCAATATCAAGACTTTTTGTTTTAACTAAGTCTTGTGCAAAACCTCGATATTGTAAAATATACTTGATTGCTTCCTGTCTTTTCTCTTCAGCAAGCATTTTTTCTCGTATAATATGTTTTTGATCATAAGTATATTTATTATCTATTTTTTCATAGAGGTTTTTCTCATGATCTGATTTAACTTTTTCCCTATTTTTTAATTTCTTAATGTCTTCATGTTTATCGAGATGCTGATCAACTAATTCAACAATCGCTAATGCGACAATCAACGCTCCCATGAAATGAACAGCTAAGATAACTGCTATCCATAACCAGTGCCAATCTAACGTAGGTAACTTCCACGCCCAGAACAATGCTAACCCAATGCAAAATATTATAACAAATATCACTTGCACCTTTTCTTTAGTTCTACTTCTCATTTTTTTACATCTCCCTTTTTTTTATTTGTGGTCTTCACCACTTGATGCATTTATTTCTTTCATTCTACATGTCATTACATTGGATGCCATAGCTGTGAATAAGTGACTCTGAAGCCTTTCAATACTAAAATCCTGTTCAATGCTTTTTGCTTTCTTTTCATACTCTATAATCAAGCATTGACTCTTCTTGATATTAGGCATGTGTTCTTTGAAGAGTTCATATTGACTACGGAAAGATATAATTCCAATTCCATCAGCTACTTTAGTTTTAACGTACTCCACCAGGTCTTTAGGTACTGCATAGTAGTTGAGATTTCCAAAGAAGTTGTGACCGTTTTTACTATTGAAGTCAGCTCTGGATATCTTGATTTCTACACAGATACTACGACCAGCTTCATTTAATCCAAATAGATCAACTCTTCCCATACCTCTTGGAGCATGAACTTCAAATCCACATCGATAACCACGTTTGATGTAGAAGTAGTTATAGACAGCATACTCAATCTCTCTAGTGATGTCTGTCTTCATAAAATCTACCAATCATAGTTATGATGTCTGGTGGTAATGGATATAATATTTTAATTCCCAAGATATTGTAGATTGCTACTTCGCCATGATTGTGTATTATAAATGTCTTAGTTTGTTTTATATACTCTACTTTAGAAGGGAAATACTTAGTCAACGCTTCACACACTTCATCAGCTGTTGGTGGGATGAGCGTTTGTTCAATAATTTCTATATCTCTCCAATTTATAATAAAATCAGTACCACCGTTTCTTTTTATTTTATTTAATATTTCTAACGCTTCTAATTCTTTACTCATTCAGATCACTCTTTCTCTCCAAAATATTTTGATTACTATATCATTAGTCATTTCTTCAAAGCATTCAGGAGTGCTGTTGTGTGAATACACAATATCACCTGATATATAAACCAAATGCAGATATCCACTTCCTTGACTGAATAGAATAGCTACCATGTTAACTAAATTCTTGTATTTCTTAACTAGGTTTTTAAGTTTGATTCTTACTCGTTTTTCTTTCCAGTTGTACTTAATTAGTAAACCAAATACAAACTCTGGTCTTAAGCTGCCATCTTCATCTTTTAACGGATCCATCATCCTATAGACTTCTTCATATGGTAATTCGATTGCTCTTGATAATGTATGTGCCCAACAATCATTCTTGTGATGCAATACTTCTTGATGGTGTGTGATCATGCTGGAATACCTTCATAGCCTGTTATTTTTTTCTTGTATGTATATTGGTATAGCTCGTTATTACTAACCCAACATACATCAAACAAATCTATTGACACTGGACTTTCTATAATGCGATATTCATGTTTTCCTTTCTCCAATATAAGAGATTTTCTTGCTTCATCGATAGTTTCAAAAACAGGCATTAAAGATTTATGTGATTTTTTATCATTTCTATGGATGTGTGCTGAACCGTAGACATGAACTGCACTTGGTGTCATTTCAGATCATCCTTTCCATTAATTAGCCATATCAAGTCTTTAATTGGTATACTCGGTGTATTCTTATGTTTTGTTTCTTCATCCTTGGAGAAGTCTTGATGTGAAATCAATAATTTGTTTGTTTGTTTTTCGTATATGAAGTCCCAATAAGTCTTATCATTTAATGTCAATTCTCTACAATGATTATTGTCTGTTGATCGTTCCCAATACTTAATTATTACTTCTTCTGTCACAGTTTCATATGTCTTATCAAAAATATCTGGTTTGCATGGATATACTTCACCGTTCACACCTAGAATAATGAAATCACCTTTATCTGCTTTCATCACACCCTCAAGTGTTTTGATTTCACACGTTCCATCTTTATAAGTGATAATTTCGTTTGTGATTCTTTTTTCATTGAACCAATCAGGCATAATTTCATCAATTTGAAATCTAAATGCTTCAATTACTACTGGTTTTTTACGATATTTCATAATTGTTCTCCTTTCACCCATACAGTCATAAATGATTGTGGTGGTCGTTTAACTAAATACTTTTGCTTTAATTGTGGTATTGATACATACTCACAATCTTTTAATGTGTTTAACTTAAAACCACCATCTTCATCTAAACCGTCAATAATTCTATAAAACTCATTCAACTCCATCGGCTCGATTGGTGTGATGTTCTTTAAGTGGTGAGCGTATAAGTCTGCACCGTTTCCGTATTGTGTAATCGCCATTCGTGATAGGCATGCTTGATTTCCAACGTGATTAAACATGTGTAAATAACTTCCTTGATTATCACAAAAATATCTATCTACCCCACTTACTTGAAACTTCACGACTACTTTGCCGTTTAATTTGATACCATTAAAAAATATGTTATGGTCAGGGTGTGGATTTCCTTTTATGCAGTATCCATATCCTTCTACTATCTCCCCACGAACCAGTTTGTCTAGTGCCCATTCAGGTAAATCTCTCTTACGGACTTCTGCGGTTTTAGAACCATTCATTATTTGTTCAATGTATTCTGATTCAATGCTGTATATCAATACTTGATTCATGATTTCACCCCTTTAATATATCAATATCAAATTCACTATCAATAAAGTCTTCAGTTAATGGTTCGTTGATACCGTTACCTAACTTTTCATAAATCAATAGAAAATCTTCATCATCAAAGGTTGTTCCCATAAAGTTGTTAAACCCTTTTTGGTTAAATTCTATCGCCACTGGACCAATATTTGCTTTTGCACAATCTCGTGATAACCAATGTAACATCTTTTTCTGAACATCTCTTTTGTTTTTGCAATCCGACAACCTAAAGTAACTATTGGTTTTCGGTACTGCTATGAACTCATTTATACTATTTACAAATGGTTCATTATGTATTTCACGATTTGCCCTCACGCCTATGTATGATGCTTTATAAGCAACAATCAAATCATTAACAATCTCATTAATCACTTGTTCCATTAGATGTACTCCTTTGCCTTATTAATTTCTTCTTCTGTTATTTGGTAATACTCAATGATTGCATCTAGTTTAGAATGTTTCATTGTAATCAAATCACTTAGGTCACAAACTGTTTGCCATCCTTCATCAGTTCCATCATCCATATCAAATACTTTACACGAGAACGACAAATCATCTCTATCAAATTCTGGAAGTGAGTAAGCAGTGTAAGCAGGATCAGATAAATATGTAACACCTAATGACTCATAGTAATAAGAATCACATCTTTCACGCCCAGTTAGCAAACACTTTTCAGGAGCGTTTTTGATAAGCTCAGATAAGATGGTTGATTTTGCTATATGGTCAATCTTGATGTTCTTCTCTTTAGTAAATTCATGAATCATTAAATCTTTAGTTAATACAAAGATTGTTACTTGTTTCATTACATCACCTCGTAACTCTTAGGTTTGAAGATTGGTCTCTTAAATGATGCTTTATTAGCTAATTTTTTTACTTTTTGTAGTTCCATCTTTTTCTTTCTCCTTAAATTTGATTGCTAACCAAATACTAACTGCACTAGCTATTAGTACCCCTACTCCTATGATTATGTATTCATACCAGATCATTCTTCCACCTCAAAGTTAAACAGATTTAAGAACCCCTGTTCCATCAATCGTTTTTCTTGACGTGTAAATCCATTCAAACGATCAATTGCGATGCTATGATACTTTTCATTAATCTCAAATCCAATATAATTGCGATTGAGTTCTTTACAAGCTACTGCAGTAGTTCCACTTCCGATAAATGGATCCAAGATAATATCATTCTCTGCAGATGAATTGAGAACTAAATTCTTTACCATCTCTAAAGGTTTGATTGTTGGATGCTCATATTTTGCTTTATCACTTGTGTTTGAACCACTTATATAAAACTTACTTTTAGTTTCATAAGTTCCATCAATTCTTACACCTTTTTCACGAAAGAATAGCAAATATTCAATATCATTAAGATAGGTGTTGTTAGCTGTTGGAAGTGGATTTGTCTTACCCCACATCATGATTTCAAATGTACATCCTTTATCAATGAAGTAATTCAGAATAGTTGGTATCATATGCTTGCTGACATATATATATATATTGATTTTCTTTAGCACTCTTACAAATTGATCTAGTATTTTATAATCAATCCCAGTTGACATTGATGCTATTTGATTTCGGTTTCGAATCTTGTCATCATTTTGTCTGTAAGTCTTATCTGAAACTTTTAGGTACTCCTGATGATAACTTCTATTTTTAATTCCAAAACATCCTCCACCACCGCCTGATGTATACATGTAAGGTGGATCAGTAATAATCAAGTCTATGCTTTTATCTGGAAGTTGTTTGATAAGTTCATATGAATCGCCTAAATATATCTTATTTTGCATCATAGATTATTCTTTTCCCCTTTCTTCTGGTGTATTGAATGTCTTACATGTCCCTCATATTAGTCTTATTAATCTTATGTGATAATTTTTCATTAATAGGATGAGTGAATCCACAAGCATTACATCGGATATCAATTGATTGGTTATTAATAGTTATTCCATTAACCATCAATTCAAATTCAGATTTTGAATTATATGCCAAATCATCACTTCCACAAAATGGACAGATTGGTTCAACATCAACTTTTACTTCTTTTATTTTTTCAACTTCAACTACTTTACTACCTAGAGATACTAATTCTTTGTAGTCTTCAAACTTATCAATCATTATTTCTGCTTTAAATCCCATGAGTTATTCTCCTTTTTCTTTAGTTTATAAATCTTACATAACCGCTACATCTGTCAATTTTTTCTCAATACTATAAATATCTAATACATTCGCGTTATCAAGCAGTCAATTCCGTTTTTTGAGTTATTTTTATTAAGATATAATTTACCGTAAAGCAAAATCGCGTTAAATCAAACATTTTCCCTACTTGCTTTTCTTTTTATGGACTCCACCCAGATAAGTAGCTGCTCTTTCCTTTTCAGCATCCACACTATCCCACATCACGTATAACTGAGTTGTTGGAATATCGTTATGGTTGTACATCTTAGATAAGGTTTGCCATGATCCACCATTAAGGATGTATTGGTGCCCAAATGTCTTTCTAAGACTGTGCAATCCAAATGTATAGGCTATCCCTATTGCTTGAGCTGTCTTGCTTACAATGGAGTGTCCTTGCTGTCTAGTGATGGGTAGATAATAATCCAGTCCATCTTGCTTTGTCTTTTGGCCCATGAACATGTAATCATACTCGGTGAGACTATTTCTCTTGACATACTCAATGATGTCCTGGTGCAATTCTTTATTCATTCTGAAATTCTGCATTTTACCGGTTTTGTTTTCCTTAATGGATACATAACCTTTGCTAACATCTTTAACTCTCAGTTGCAGCAAATCCTCAGCTCTAAATGCGGTGTTGAACCCAACTAGGCAAACCATCCAATTGCGATCAGCTTGATATCTCTTAACAATTGATTTAGCCTGTTCTCTTTTTTTCAATAAGTAGTACATGAATCTCTCTATCTCTTTTGGATCCTTGATAGGTAATGTTTGCTGCTGACCACCAAATGTCTTAACTCTTCTTGCCATTAGTTTTCACCTCTTCAAAGTCATTCCAGAAATCAGATAATGTAGTTGCTCCAATTTCATTTCCACTAACCATCCACACTTCATTATCTTCCTCATAGACACCGGTGATTATAGCTTTCTTACCTGTAGATAATTCTTTTACTTTCATACCCTTAGTAGGATATTTTTTGTTTGGATCAATATTTGTGTATGTCTTGATCATGATTACACCTCTTCATTCAAATTGATTGCTGGTATTTCATTTCTTCCATAAAATGTCATGAAAGTGATTAATCTAAACATTTGGTCATTCGCACTAATTTCAGTATCAAGCATAGTAATTGGTTTCTTCAAGTCCTTACTGTTTTGTTCTACAAACCATTTAAAAATAACTTCTTGCGCTTCCTTTAGTTGTTTTGGAGTTATTTTGTCGTCCATATCACTCACCAATCCTTTTCATGAAATAAAAATTCTGAGTTCTAATATTGTAAATCACATACACTACATCACCAACACTTAAGTTATTGATGTCCATGTCGTATTTGTAAGATAGATCACCTTGAACATCTTCAACGATTACTAGATTGTTTCCATCACCATAATCCGTGATATCAATAATTACTGCGTTGAATAATTCATAATGAAAAGTGTTGTTACTGAGTTCAAAAAGAAGTTTTTCTTTCTCAAGGACATAAAGTTCAAGTTCATCATTAATCTCAAGTAACGCTTGATTAAGTGCCTTTTCTTGTTCTAGTGATGCAGCAAGGTCATCGCTTTCCTTTTGATTGGATATACTTTCTAACATGATGATGCATGATCCAATTAATAGTGCAGCAAATATCACCAGGTACTTTGACTTTGATAAAACATCTTTCATAATATTCTTCATTGTTTAGACTCCTTTTTTACTCAAAAATCGAGTGTTGATAAATAATTTTGCCTACTCTTTCAGATGCTACCTTTGCATATTCAGGATTGATTTCAAAACCAATATAATCACGATTTAGCATCTTTGCTACTACAGCTGTAGTGCCACTACCCATGAATGGATCAAGTACTGTACCACCTTTAGGACATCCAGCTTCAATCATGGTCTCAACTATTTCTTTAGGAAACATTGCAAAATGTTCAATTGAACTAGCTTCTGTTGATATGGTCCATACAGTTCTTTTATTCCGCATGAGATTCTCTGGTGTTATATATCTGTCATTCAAACCTGTATAATCATGTCTTCCTACTTTATCCTGCTTCTTAGATGAAACTGTCTTGTTATAATTATTTAGGATACGCAATCCTTTATTGAGTTGATATAAGGCACCTTTACTGCCACGCGGTGAATTCACATCCATCGTTTTCATTGGTTCTTTAGGTTGATTGAAATAATAAAATCTACTTTTTGTGAAGAAGAACACTTTTTCAAAGTCAATAGTAAATCTATCTTTAACAGACTGTGGCATCACATTAGGTTTATGCCATATGATCTCATTTCTTAGTACCCAACCTTCATCAATCATTGCAATAGCTAGTCTTGATGGAATCATCACAAGAGACTTCCTTGGATACTTACCAGCTCTTTTTCTTATTTTTGATTGCCCTAAAAATTCAATTCTTTTTTTATCTGTAATCCCATTTTTGTCACCAGCATATGTATCACCAATCACAATCCAGAGTGTGCCTTCAGGTTTAAGTATTCTTTTGCATTCGTTAAATATCTCATTTAACTTACTAATATACTCTACCGGAGTCACTTCTAATCCTATCTGATCATCATGTTCATAATCCCTAAGTTGCCAATAAGGTGGTGATGTGATGATGCAATCAATGGAATTATCTTCTAAAAGTTTGAGTCCTGATAATGCATCAATATTCGTGATAGTGTTGGTTCTTATCATTTGGTCAACCTTTCTCTATTCCATTCTTTAACTATCTGCAATATTTTTGGATCTGTAGCATGACTAGTCGTTTGACACTGTAGCACATTAGCACCATCTATTTCAACTGTATAGTATGGCTCATCAGGCATATCTTTCTTGCGCATAAAGAATATAGTTGAAGTTCCAGAAACCATTTTCTTTATATATTTATCATTCTGACCAACACAGTGATTAAGTTTTTTGGTCTCATTCACAAATTCTCCCCATGCTACTGGAGTTCTAAATATATAACCTGCATACTCATAGAAAAATCTTTTCATTTTTTGAAGTGCTACATCTAGTTGATTGATTTTCATTTTTTCTATTTCTTTTTCTTTTTTCCTTTGTCCATAATAAACTGAATGGTTTTTCTGTAATGTATCCTTAATCTCTAGAAACACACTTCTTTCTAGGATTCTTCCATCATATAGTAATTCACTAGCTGCTTTAAATGCCCCAAACTTTAGTAAAAGTTCATAATTATAGATCATCTCATCTGATGCCTGGAATAATCTAAAATAGTTTACTTTTTCAAATTTGTCTACTGGCAAGTATTTAAACTTAGGGATTGACTTTATAGCTTCAATTGTAC
Organism: uncultured Acholeplasmataceae bacterium; assembly: GCA_927439925.1. Lineage (GTDB taxonomy): Bacteria > Bacillota_I > Bacilli_A > Acholeplasmatales > Acholeplasmataceae > Peloplasma. Next base: position 22,450 of record CAKMKF010000023.1, read on the forward strand.
TTGGATGCTGTAATCTTTGATTTATGTTATAAAAAGCATCTGCCCCAGTAGTATAAGCATCGAACTTAACCATATCTGCAGGTAGCATTAAATATATATCTTCTGTAAACTTCCCAACAGCATATTGAAAAAATTTGCAAGTATTCAATTCATAAATCATTAGTCGCCATATGGTTCCCCAGTAAACAGGTACAAAAACAAGGTTTTCTTCTCTAACTACATGCATATATTTAGAATCATACTGATACTTGTAATTAGCATTGAGCCATTCTTGATGCTCAAACATTGCGTATCTTATTGCAAATTCATTAGCTTTTATAATGTATTCATCGTAGTATTTTTCTTTAAATCTTTTTTCATGAACTTTTAGCAAATGTGGTTTTTGCTTATAAAAATCAGATAATTCAGATTTTAAAGTTGCAGGAAACTCAGAGTAAAATCTCTGATTCACAACTGGCAGTTTCAACCAAATCTCATATGTTCTAAAATCAGGAAATTTTGAAAGCTCTCCATGTGCTGATATCATTCATCATCATCTCCATCTTCATCATCAAATTCTTCACTTATTTCATCACTTGAACTAACTGAAGGTTCCACTTCAGGCAAATCGAAAATAGAAATTCTCTCAAACGCTGGAGCAGTTGCTTTTTTCTCTTTAACCTTAGGAGTTTCTTTCTTTAATTCTTGCACCATTTTTACGACTGGTACTTCTTCAACGGCGATTTTACCCACTTCTTTTTCAAGGTCTTTGTTAGACTCAGTGAAATAATGAACTGCTATCCCGAAAATGACAGAAGGCATTAAGTGACCACTTTTACCATTTAGCAATTTTTTAGCTTTGGCTGTAATGAAGGACCAACATTTTTCATAATTTTTTGACTCGTCTTTTAATCCACTTGCTAGCTGATCATCGAACTTTGCTCTTTCTTCACAATAGATTTTTAGAGCAGACATTGAGTCCTCTGCCATCATAGCTTTCATTATTATTTGTTCATTACTTATTTGTTCGTTCATGATTTACCTCGCTCATGGTTATTTTTTGAAAATCTTTAGTGTAATTTCAATCATTCTATTCACCTTAACTCTGGTTCTTGTTTATTTTTCTAACAATGTTATAGACAGTAGAAATGCTACATCCAGCTAGATTTGATATAACTTTCTTATCATGTGTCTGCTCCCACAATTTAAGAACTAGTCTTGTACGATGTGATACTCTTTTTTTCTTGGTATCAATTCCGTTTTCTATTAGACGATCATAAATAACATCTTTGGATACTCCATACTTAAAACCTAACTCACGAATCGAAAATCCATTATTAAATTCTTTAATGATATCTTTTAGAGGTAGTTCAATTTTTATATTCATACATCATCCCTCTAACTTTCCGATTTCTTTAATGTAATCGTCTAGCCAATCTGGTTCAAATGTTTGTCTCTTATCTGCAGGTTTTGTTTGATGGTTTTCCCATGTAATAATCTTTTGCTTCCAATTCTTAACTGGATTACCTTTTCCATCAATCCATCCACTAACAGTAAAGTAGTCATAAAACGCTTTTGCATTTAAATTGTTATTTCTTTCTAAACAATATGCTTGTATATCTTCTAATGTAGGTGGTTTAAAGACTTTAGAAGACTTAATACTTAAAGAATTATCTAATGCTATTTCTTTTTCTTTTCGCGCAGGTATTACTACGGTATTACCGTTGTATTCATTTGGTATCACTTTGGTATCGTTTTTTTTCTTATCCCAACGAGATTTTACTTTATTTTTTTGAGTCTCAATATATGCTTTACGATTGTTAATTTCATCAAACAATCTAGCATTGTAATATAATCCATTTTCATCCTGAACAAACTTACTCCATATCACTGGATCTACTTTTTTTGTGATTCCTAACATATCCGATTTAAGCATTTTTCCATCTTTAGATTGATGTTGGTAACACAACAATCGGATATATTGACCTACTTGCTTATCACTCATCATCATCGTTCCCACTAGAAAGTCTGCTGAGTAAAATGAGAATGATGGGCTCTTTGATTTTTTCAAGTTCTCACATCCCTAAAATGGAAGGTCTTCTTCTTGAGTGTTTGGAACTGTTCCTTTTTGTTCAAAGTCACTTGGTTTCAAATCACCATAAGCTTTAGCACTTGTTGAGTCTTCTTCCACTTCTTTTTTATTTTCTAAAAATGTAATGGAGTCGCAAACAACTTCAGTTACATAATGTGTAACATTGTCAGTTTCATACTGCCTTGTCTGAAGTCTTCCTACTAATATAGTTCTATTCATCATAGCCATTCTCCTTTAGATGAGTCACAACTTTTGCCACAACTTCATCATCATTTGCTCCATAAAACTTTTTCTTTTTTGGTACCATCTTAAATCGTCTGCGATAAAATGCATCTAGCCCAATGAATACTCTCTTTTCGTAATCAATTTCAACAGATACAACTCCATTCGCTTTGTTCCATACACCTTGAATAATTATCTGTTCAATAGGTGTAGCTGCTCTAACTGATTCTCCCTGAGATGTTGCTTTTTGTTCCATAATTGAATACCCCTTATAGTTTTTTATATTTCAGTAAGTCAATATCTACACTTGGATATATGCGACTCATGTATTTCTTGATCTCTTCTTTAATAGGTTTTGTATACTTCTCAAGTCCGTTATCTAGTTTCCCATGACAATGTGCACACAAGACACATAAATTCTCTGGTACTCCTAAACCACCATGAGCACGACTTAAATGAACATGAGCGATAGATAAAAACTGATGTGAACCACAGATGATGCAATGTTTATCTCTTTCAAGCACTTGCTTTCTTATTTTTGGTTTAACATCAGTTGCTTTAGTTCTCTTCTGTTTCATAGTTACCTCTCATATATTCTTGTTCAAGACTTTTGATTTCACTGACTTGGATTCCTAAAGATGCAGCATAATCCATTGCTATTTCAATCAACTCTTTCATTTCTTTAGTATTGAATTGTGATGATCCAATGAAACATCTAAATCCTTGCATCATTTTCCCTTTATCATTACTAAATGGTTTACTTAATCTGATTACAGCTCTGAACTGTTCTTCAAGAGATTTTTGTGCTTCAGGAATTGCTTCGACATCGACATATGAAACATTTGCATTTTTTAAGAGTAATCCGTAAATGTAATCTCTGTCTTCTTGAATATGTGATCCATTAACGACATCACTGATATGACTAATCAATGACCACAATAAGCGATTTTGTTTCAATGTACGAGATTCCTTATTCTCTTTGATGATTACTTCAATAAGTTCCTTGGATCTCATTTCTTGAACAGCTAGTATAGCTGCTTGTGAATGTTCTGGTGAAACAACCATTGAAACAACTGTATTACCTTGTTCATAACGCCAATCGTAAATGCCTTTAGCAACAAATCTACTCATTGGACATCAACCTTCTTACATGCAGGACATTTTGAAACATTCGTAAAAGGAAAAGTTTTGTTTTCTCCCCAATGATATTTCTTACAGATAGGACAAAACTTTAAATACCCTTGAAGATGCAATTTTTCGATTTCTTGTTTAGATAATTGATATATTTCTACATTTTTCATGATATAATTACAGTGATAGCTGCTCTCCTTAACTGTGGTTGTCATTTATTTCCGATACTCACTCTGCTAAGTGAGTGTCTTTTTTTCTATCTCACCATTGATGTTTAATTGACCATCAGCGATGTGAGGATACTTTAATTTAAGTTGATTCAACTCTGAGAAGATTTTTCCAAAACTACCTTTGTTTTGAGCTAGTCTTTTAATACTTGAAATTATTCTACTTACTTCATGATCATTTGCATGTTCAACTTCTTCTGCAGTCACACATAAGTAATATCCGTTTCGATTTCCAATAACTGCTTTTCCTTTTTCAATGATTTCACGAATGCATGTGCGAATTTCTCTTGGTATAATATCTAAAGCTAGATGCATACGATTCATATGAGCATTTCCAAACTTACCTTTATTACCTTTATGCTTAATCTCTAGATAAGTTAATACTTGATTTGCCTTATAACTAAGTTGTGTTTCTGGTTGTACTTTCTTATGCTCATCGTAATCCTTAAGAGTCATTTTGTTTTCCATGTTTTCACCCCCTCTCAATTACCGTTGTTTGAACAATTTTCACAGATAAATTTGTCATGATCGTATCTTGCTCTAAAACTATGAACTTCATCAATATACCCATCACAACAATCACACTTTTTCAAGGAACCATCATTAACACCTTTTGTAAATTCTTTTAATGTGGTTTCTCTACCTGGTGTCTTGCCGACATTCTTACAGTATGTCTTATATTCATTAAATGTAGGTCGCATATATTCTTCAAATGTAGGTATCATACTACAATCCTCACTAGCACTTCACGATCAAGTCTTCTAATAAATAATCTAGAATTTCTTTTCTTTATTTCGCCAAAAAAAATCAATACGGATTGTTCGGTAGGATATTTATCAATTCTGGTTACTTCACGATATTCATCGGAATCTTCAGTCTTGACTTGATCACCAACTTCAATTTTATTGATTGCTTTCTTTGTGTATTTGAACATGACCTGTCTCCTTCTCTTTCATAGATATAACTTTTTCTATAATTCTTAAAATCGCTGATTCACTTGGTATTTCAGTAATGTCTATTTTGTCTTTCATCTGAAAACCCCTCTCAATGCACTAAAACTAAATTAATAAACATCCACACATCATGTTCTAATCTTCTCTTTTGAAAAGCCAGTCGTATGGTCTATCAAGAATAGAAGCTATAGCTGTACCTTCTTCAATGTAAAATTTTCTTTCACCGGATAACTTTTTGACTAAAGTGTTACGGTGCATTCCCAATTTTCTTGATAAGGCATCAATAGTCATTTTCTTGTTGGCCATTTGAAGTCTGATGTTTGGATAATACATAGTGTTAAGATTCTTTGGCATACTTATTCTCCTTTCCAATAGTCATTTTAGCCTTTGCATAATTCTATTATAGTCATTTTGGCTTCAATGTCAACACATAAATGTTTTTTTGTACATTTTTGTAGTCATTTTAACAATTTGTGATAAAATTCAATTGAAAGGTAGGTATGATGTATGGACGTTTATGATAGAATTACACAAAAACTACAAGAAAGAAACATTACAAGAAAAGATTTAGCAAAAATGATAAATATCTCATATGACACTTTGAATGGTTTATTCAAGAGAAAATCAAAAAGAATGAGTATTGATATACTTCAACTGATTGCAAAAAAACTCGATGTATCTGTGCATTATCTTGCATTTGGTGAAGAAAAAATGGAATTTACTGTTAAGAATGATATTTTATTAATAATTGACTCACTATCTCCTGATAAACAAAATGAACTCCTCAAGTATGCAAAATACTTGAAGAGCAATTAAGGTTAAATACATGTACTTCTCATGGAATGTTGTTATTTATATCTATGCATTTGGGTTGATTGTATTCATCAATGAACTTTACTCAGTATACAAAAATACATCTAATCATGATTTTTTAGATATTATTAAATTTTTTACTGTTTACATTGTTTCATTTCCTCTATTTATAGCATTCAACAATTTTTTTATTCAACTGTTTAATTTTAAATGGATCACATTTGTAGTATTTATTATAACTATACCAGTTTGTTTTTATTTAATTGATAAGGTATTTAAAGAGAAAAACTAGTAGTAATATGGATAATAATGTAATATACAGAGCACTAAGAGAAATGAGGTCATACTTTGACTAACAGAGCTGTTATTTATTCTAGGTATTCATCATCAGGACAAAACGATCAGTCCATTGAGACTCAAATTGATATCTGCACTAAGTATGCTACAACTCACAATCTAGTTATCGTACATACCTACACTGATCGAGGACTCACTGGAACCAATGCGAATCGACCTGGATTTCAAAACATGATTGAAGATTCCTATCTTAAGAGATTTGATTATGTATTGGTATATAAGTTTGATCGTTTTGCAAGAGACGAGTATGATGATATCCATTACGAAAAAATCCTAAATGATAACGGAGTGAAAAGACTATCAGCTACTGAAGTTATTCCAGATGATTATTTCTCTGCAGCATTAATCAAAGCCGTGACAAGACTCAATAATGAACAGTATTCACGGATCTTATCTGAAAGAGTAAATGCAGGTCTAGATAAGAATGTTGAAAAGGGATTAATGGTAGGTGGTTCAATCACTTGGGGATATAAGATGATAAACAAGAAATATATTATTGATGAGACTATATCAACTTATGTAGTCACCATATTTAGAATGTACTCGGAAGGTTTGACTGCTCTTGAAATTATTCATTATCTAACTAAAAATGGAATCTACAATGCAAATGGGAAACCCTTCATGATGCAGCACATTATGAAGATATTAAGAAATAAGAGATACATCGGAATATTCACGTACAAACACATGGAACATCCTAATTTCGTTCCTGCTATCATTGACGATACTTTATATGACTCTGTACAAGAACGTCTTAAAAAGGCAAAAAACAGGCGAAGAAATCGATCACCAGTTGAATACCACTTAACAGGTAAATTGTTTTGTGGGTTATGTGGAAAGCCGATGGCTGGTTATTCAGGAACAGGGAAGTCTGGTAGAAAGTTTCACTACTATCGATGCAAATGTGAAAAGAAAAACGAGCCTAAAGATAGACTCGAAAATTTAGTAGTGAAGATTACAGTTGATCAAGTTGCTAACAGCCCTCATCTAGATGAATGGATTGACCACTCAATTAAAGTTTATTCTGATAACTTCCAATCTGTCGACCTCATGATAAAACATGTTCAGACTGAAATAAGGAAAACCAAAAACCAAATCAATAACATGATGGAAGCAATAAAACAAGGAATATTAACACCATCTACAAAAAGTGAACTCATTTCTTTAGAAGATAAACTAACTCTCTTAAATAATGAACTTTCAGTTAAAGAATCTTTAAAACCTGCAGTCCTTAGTCATGAAGACATGAAAGCATGGTTTAAGCAAGCTAAGAAAATGGATAACAAAGACATCATTGATGCATTAGTGAAGAAAGTAATCGTTTATGATGATAAAATTGATATTTCTTTCTATCTTTCTAATCGAAGTGTTAGTTTAGACATTCCACACGCCCACCAATTTTATATATAAAACAGCTCTATTGAGCTGTTTTTTCTTTTTTACGCCAATTAACTTACGCACTAATTTTCAATATTTTGAACTAAGTGATTTTTAAATAGATGGTTCGAATCGCTCATGTTTATACAAATCAACAATACCAAATTTTAATTTGGCAGCCACTAATATTGAAATTGGTAGGATGATATCAAACATAATAAATGTTGCTGAACTTATTTGAAGCCTGAACGCAGGGAAAATCCATCCAATTATCCAACTTGAAGGAAACCACAATATAAGAAATGATATCAAGAAAATCCATAATTTGGCTATTAGTTTTCTTAAAAACGATGGTTGCTCAATATTTAAGCTTGATTTTCCAACTATTATATAATAAATGCTTGATATAATGCCAATAAATGGAGGAACAAACCCACCACCAAAAAGAAATAAGAGAACAAAAAAGAGTGGGAGAAATTTAAAATAATTACTCTCAATCAATAAATTTGCAAAAACAATTATAGCAATACTTATCAAAACAGTTATGATTCCTGATATTAAAAAATCTGGTATTAAAGAAAATGCTGGCAAACCTGCATGCCAAATTTGATCAGGGTCAGCGACATGTATCGCATAAATCAAATTTGAATTCGATGTGCTTCCTGCTTGAAGTATTTCGCCGATTCCATGTATTATCCCTATTATTGCACTGTATGTAATTAAGACAACTGTACTGACTTTTATTGGATTACATGTTTTTAAGCCATATTTACTCATAATGATATATCCCCTTTAATTTCGCTCCTAGATTACTGTTACCTAAATACCAAGTGTGTTTTTATTATAGTCAAAGATCACCATTTTACAGTAGATTCGTTCGGTGCGTTATGCTAAATGTTTAGCATGTTTTTTAGCATACATCATTTGTTCTACATCGTGTACAAATGATGTTACAGATAAGTGACGATATGAATCGTAAAAATCATTTCCCCAACTTAAACTCAAGTGAAAGTTATGTTGGCTGTTTTGATTATAATTGTCAATGTTCTCATCAAGTGTATCTAGATATTTTGTTAAATCTTCTGGTTCCTGTAAAGTTAATATAGCCGTGAATTCATCGCCACCAATCCGAGCTATAAAGGCATCACGTCCGAAAGTCTTAGTAAGAATGCTTGCAGTATCTTTAAGTGCATTATCACCACAATCATGCCCATAAGTATCATTAATCGTTTTTAAATCATCTAGATCAAAAAAGATTAAAGCAATATGTTTTAATTTTTTTCTCTTTGTTAAGACAGTTAAAAATGCTTCAAATTCGCGTTTATTAAATAGTCCTGTTAAATAGTCGGTAGCAATCAACTGTGACTGAACGAGCAAATACATCATTAAAACAGCTAACCCTAAAGAAGGCCCAATCAGGAATAGGCCATAGTTAAAAACTTGAATAGTAGCTCCTATCATTGGAAAGAGTGTAAAAGAGATTAATGCATAGACGGTTCTATTTTTCATGACTTTATGGTCTTTTATTAGATAGTAGACTGGAAGAAATAGATAGAGAAAACAAACTATGACACTTAAGTTAAATAATGGCCCCCTCGAATAAATATTGTTCGCAGAAATTGAATAATAAATTGGCAACCATAATGATAGAATGATCATAATTAGACTGATTATTGCTGGAATCAATGATACAATTCGTACCGTATTCATGAAGAGACGCTTGTGATAAAGTATTTCTAATACATAAAAATACCATATGACTGAGATGGATAACGGTAAGAAATAAATCATAAAACTAGCAAAGAATAAAAGATAGCGTTCAACTGGATGTGAACCTCCATCTATAAACGCATGTATAGTATCAAGAAATGCGCCTAAAAGGACAAGGATAATTAATGTTTTAAACAATGTACCAAGCCATGTTTTTGGAGATTTTTGAATCAATAAATTTAAATATAAAATGATTAACATGATAATCACATACATCTGCATGTAGAGCATTGCCATAAAAATCACATCCTTCATCTTTATAACTGAATTATATCACATTTGATATTGAACTGAATTCAATTCTTGGATGGAATACAATTAAGTAGAAACTAAAAAATAAGATAAAATCTGAACTCGAACATGTAAAAAACTAAGTTACAAAAAAAATGTAAAAGAAAATAAAATTTGATGTTTCGTGCATATACAAACAGCGCTTTGGTTACGATAGACAAAATATCAAACAAAAACTCTAG
>CAKMKF010000024.1 GCA_927439925.1 uncultured Acholeplasmataceae bacterium
GATACTCTTTGGTTTCCCAAACAGCAACAAGTTCTATATTTGCAATTATTTCTGTTGTAAAGCTAAATGGAGTTCCATTTAGTGTCCAACCAGTAACTTCTTTTAAGACGCCTTCAATCATTTGATCAGCTACAACAGGAGCTGTTGCAAGCTCACCGTAGTTGACTTCTTGTGATGGAACAGTTACATCTACTACATTTGTTACAAAGCTAACTGTGCTAGCAGGAACTGTTTCATATTTACCATATAGTGTGACTGGTACTGTAATTACATAACCAGTAGGTAATGCTGTTAGTAATTCTACGTCTGTGTACCAACCAACAAAGTTATAACCAGGAACTAATGGTGCTCCATGACTAAATTCGTTATCTTGTCTGATTTGAATCACTTCGTTTGGAACATCAAAATTATAGTCTAGATTTACTTCTACCATTGGTTTACTATTTTCTTGGAAAGAAACGAGTTCAAATACACCGTTTGTTCCAAAAGCCCATAAACTATTTGTAGCAATTGCACTTAAGTTTGTAGTCCACCAAGGTTGATTTTGAATGGTTGCGAAAGCCACCTTGAATTCAGGTGCAACATCTAAGCTTAAGCTACCAACTTCCATAAATCCAGAAACCCAAACATTCGCTAATGTTGGTGTTTGATCAGCGTGATTTGCTGCAATACTACCATAGTTATTACTTGCTACATCTAATCTTTCAACGGCACCTTCTAGATAAATATCAGTTAAGGTCACTGTGGTTCCAGGTTCATCAGATTTACCAATTAGACCACCAATATTCTTAATACCGCGTACAAAGATATCAATGGCAACGATACGTTTCATTTCGACATTGCCTTGAATACGACCGATGATAATACCTGCCATTTGTCCTGTATCAGCAGTAGCTTCTAGAAGTTCAAAATTATTTAAATATATATCTTCAAATATAATGCTTGATCCTGCGTCCATACCAGCAACAATACCACCAGCATAGTCCTTTTTGCCTTCAACGTTTGAATCTACAATACTTAAATTAGAGATTCTTAGTGATCCATTACGAACACGTGAAACGAGTAATGCTGCATAATCTGCATTCCCTACACTTGATGAGTTTGTAATCACGACATTTTCAATAACAGAAACGCCTCTTGATTCACCAACGAGTAGTGCTGAAACACCAGCAGTAGCTGTCATGTGTACATTATCAAACACGATATCTTTAATCGTACCACCATCAACATCTGCAAATATTCCACCTTTAAGGCTCTTTGTAAGTGTTAAATTAGAGACTTTGAAACCATCTCCATCAAATACTGATGTTAATTTATTTGCGAAACTTGCGTCTGCCCAAACAAATCCAGTCATATCGATATCAGCAGTTAACAAGAAATACTTACTTGAACTGTTGGTTTGAACAGCATCATAGAATTGTTGAGCTGTTGAAATTTCTACAACTTCTTGATGTGTTAAGGCTAAAGAGAATATATTACTATTGCCATTTAATTCGACGATAAAGTGAATATATAAGTTCTCTCCAACATTTAAATCTTCAATTGTAATTGTAGTATTTGTAATTGCAACCGATGTTCCAGCTAAGATAGATGTTTCATTTTCAGTGGTATTATCACTAAGTAGATAGAATAAATTACCTAAAGGTTGAACAACAGTTAATGTTATGTCACTTAAACGAGCTGGATAAGTAGTAGCTGTAGCTGTTGCTGTCAATATTTCATTTGGTTCACTTACTGCATACACATTAACCGCTTGAGTTACTACTTTAGTATCTGTTGAATCGCTTACATTTGTAAATGTATAAGTTACTGTATAATCACCAGGAATCGATGTATCAACTGGATTATCAATTGCAAGTGTATATTCAGTTGTAAGAACTAACTCTCTTTGGTTTCCATAGTAATTATGAATCATTGGAGTGTCTGGTGTAAATGTTTGATCTTCTTCTATAGAGACATTCGCTTCAATACCCATCACTTCACCTAGTTTAATTTCTTCAACTGGTCTAGGTAATGCTTCAATACGATTTGCTACAATATTTGTAACATAAGCAGGTGCTTTAAGTTCAGTTGTGTTTGAACTACCACTTCTAATAAATAGACTTTGTAGTGGAGTTGTTCCAGTAAATGCAACTGGACCAGGAGTTAACGAAATAAGCTGACCATCTTCATAATAGAAAACTTCCATTGTTTTAGCTGCTAAATTGACTTCAGCACGTAATGTGTACCATTGGTTCACATTGATATTTGTTTTAATCAATGATCCGTTATCCGTACGATAGAATAAGCTTGCTCCATCTAAACCGAATGCTACAACAGGACTTGATGAAGAAGATTGAATATTGATAGCAGATCCATTTGATGATGCTGTTTGCATCAAATCTACTTCAAATACAACTAAATCATAAGCATGTACGATTGGAGCTTCGACTTGTAACTCTAGAAAAGCTTCAATCTTTAATGCATTACTATCATCTGGAATTGACATTCCAGTAATCGTATCCACAATTGTAAACACTGAATTACCAGATTTACCAGATACAGGACCCCAAGGTGTAGTTTGTTCTAAAATATTTCCTAATGTATAATCAAATGTTTCATTGATAAGTGGTTCTGTTTCTTCACGTGAAGAACGGGGAACAGATATTGATGCAGCTTGCGGGCAACTTCGCCGACAGTGGGAGGGTGA
>CAKMKF010000025.1 GCA_927439925.1 uncultured Acholeplasmataceae bacterium
TTTCAATGGATAAATCTTCATGTAAATTGATTTCAGAAAGTCTTGGATCATTGTATTGTGCTCTTATTTGTGTAAGCTCTTCTCTAATGATTTCAAGCTTTCTATCGTGGTTCGCAATGATTTCTTTATAGTCCTTAATACGTATAATTAGATCTGCTAATTCAGCTTCGATCTTTTCAATTTCAAGACCTGTCAAACGTTGTAGACGCATATCAAGAATTGCTCTAGCTTGTATGTCTGTTAGACTATATTCTTTGGTTAATGCTTCTCTTGCTTCATCACCTGTTTTAGAGGCTTTAATTATTTCAATAGCATGATCAATATCATGAAGAGCGATAACTAAACCGTCTAAAATATGTTGTCTAGCTTCAGCTTTTTCTAGATCATAAACTGTTCTTCTTTGGATAACTTCAATTTGGTGTTCAAGATAGAATTTAAGCATGTCACGAAGAGCGACCATTTTTGGTTGCCCCTTGACAAGAGCAATCATGTTGATCCCAAATGATTGTTGAAGTTGAGTATATTTGTAAAGGTTATTAAGCATGACATGAGGATTGACATCTCTTCTAAGTTCGATGACGATTCTCATTCCCTTACGATTGGATTCATCTCTTAAATCGGTAATACCTTCTACAATTTTTTCTTTTGCAATTTCTGCGATTCTCTCAATCAATGTTGTTTTATTCACTTGATAAGGGATAGCAGTTACGATAATACTATTTCTATTTTTATGAGTAACGATTTCTGCAGTTGCTCTAACCGCAATAATTCCTTTACCTGTTTCATAGGCTTGTCTAAGTCCAGTTAGTCCTAATACCTGTCCTCCTGTTGGAAAGTCAGGACCTTTGATATATTCCATCAATTCAGTAGACGTAATTTCTTCATTATCCATGTATGCAAGCATTCCATCAATAACTTCTCCTAAATTGTGAGGTGGAATGTTTGTTGCCATACCAACAGCAATCCCTGTAGATCCATTGACTAGAAGATTTGGGTATCTAGCAGGTAATACACTTGGCTCACGTTCTGATCCATCGTAATTATCGATAAAATCTACTGTGTTTTTTTCTAAATCTCTAACTAATTCTCCTGCTAATTTTGACATTCTAGCTTCAGTGTAACGCATTGCTGCTGCACCATCACCATCAACAGAACCGAAGTTTCCGTGGCCATCAATTAAAGGCATTCTATAACTAAACGGTTGTGCCATTCTAACCATTGCTTCATAAACAGATGAATCACCATGTGGGTGATACTTACCAATAACTTCCCCGACGATTCTAGCTGACTTCTTATGCGCTTTATCAGCTGACATGCCTAAATCATTCAGTGCGTATAAAATACGTCTTTGAACAGGCTTAAGTCCATCTCTAATATCAGGTAATGCTCTTGATACGATAACACTCATCGCGTAATTTAAAAAGGAGGTCTTCATTTCTGTAGATATGTTAATTTCTTTTACATAACCTTCAGTGGTTTTTGAAGATACATTGTTTGCATTAATATTATTGTCCATTTTTGATCTCCCCTCTATGCATCAATATTTGAAGCATATATTGCATTTTCTTGAATGAATGCTTTTCTTGGTTCAACTTCTTCACCCATTAGCATACTGAAAACCTGATCGGCATCCATAGCATCTTTAAGTGAAACTTGAAGTAGTGTTCTATTTTCTGGGTCCATGGTTGTATCCCAAAGCTGTTCAGGATTCATTTCTCCAAGACCTTTGTATCGTTGAATACCAGGACGTCCACCCATTTCGGCAAGAATCTTTTGTAGGGCTTCATCTGTATAAACATATTCCACTCTTTTTCCAGATTGAACTTTATATAATGGTGGCTGTGCAATAAAGACGTAACCTAAGTCAATTAAAGGCTTCATGTATCTGAAGAAGAAGGTTAGAAGAAGTGTTCTAATATGCGCACCATCGATATCAGCATCGGTCATGATGACCACTTTATGATATCTAGATTTTTCCGCTTCAAATTCATCACCAATACCTGTTCCTAATGCTTGAATTAATGATAATATTTCTTTATTGTTTAAAATCTTATCGAGTCTAGCTTTTTCTACGTTTAAGACCTTACCACGAAGTGGTAGAATCGCTTGATATTCTGATTCTCTACCTTGTTTAGCAGATCCACCCGCAGAGTCACCTTCGACGATATAAATTTCAGATACAGCAGGATCTTTACTTCTGCAGTCTGCAAGTTTTGATGCAAATCCAAGTGCATCTAATGGTGATTTTCTTCTTGTAGCTTCTCTAGCTTTTTTAGCTGCAATTCTTGCACGAGATGCCATTAAACTCTTTTCAATAATTAATTTAGCGTCATTTGGATTCTCAAGAAGATATCTTTCTAATCCTTCACCAACGATTTGACTAGTGATTTGACGTACTTCTGGATTTCCTAATTTTGTCTTTGTTTGCCCTTCAAATTGAGGATTTGGATGTTTCACAGAGATGATAGCAGTTAATCCTTCTCTAGTATCTTCACCAAGGAAAGAATCATCTTTCTTTAGAAATCCATTTTCGCTAGCATACTTATTCATGACACGTGTTAGCGCCATCTTAAATCCATCTTCATGCATTCCACCTTCATGAGTTGGAATATTATTAGCAAACGAATAAAGATTGGTTGCGTATGAATCATTATATTGCAAAGCAATTTCTAGTGTGACTCCATCAACTTCCTTTTCTGTATAAAGAACGTCATGATTCACTTTACCTTTACCACTATTTAAGAATCCTACGTATTCAACGATACCACCTTCATAGTGATAGCTGAATTCTACAGGAGTTTCTCCTCTTTGGTCAGATATAGTTATTTTGATCCCTTTATTTAGGAATGCAAGCTGTTGAACTCTATTTCTAAGAATTTCAAATTCGTAAATAATTGTTTCAGTAAAGACTAAATGATCGGATTTAAAGGTAACGATAGTTCCTGTGTGCGATGATTCACCAATCACGGTGACATCAGTCACAGGTACTCCACGTTCAAATCTTTGTTCATATCTCTTATTATCTCTATGGATTTCAACAACAAACCATTCAGATAAAGCATTAACAACAGAAGCACCAACACCGTGCAATCCACCGGATACTTTATATGATTTCCCATCGAATTTACCACCCGAGTGGAGAGATGTTAAAATAGTTTCAACCGCAGGTCGATTCGTTTTTGGATGCAAATCAACTGGAATACCACGTCCATCATCTGTAACACGGACGACTTCATCTTTAAGAAGCTCCAATTTGATATCTGTAGCATATCCACCTAAAGCTTCATCAATCGAGTTATCTACGATTTCCCAAACTAAATGGTGTAAACCTCTCGATCCAGTACTTCCGATATACATACCAGGGCGTTTTCTTACCGCTTCTAGTCCCTCTAATATTTGAATGTTCGATGCATCATAATTTGACATGTCCTTACTCCTTTTTCAAATGTATCATCTGAATATGTTGTCCATCAATTGGAAGCGCACTATTCATTATTATTTGATGTTCTTTAGGTAAATGATTTAGAAATAGTTTTTGTTTTTCTAAATCGAGTTCACTCAAGACATCATCTAAAAGCAGAACAACCTGCTTTCCAGTCTTCTCTTCAATTAGCTTCAGAAGCGCTAATTTCAACGCTACAACGATTAGACGTTGCTCCCCCTGAGATGCATAACTCTTCGCATCAAATGCGTTGAAATCGATATAGAAGTCGTCTCTGTGGGGTCCTGCATTTGTCGTTTGATATATAATATCTTGTTTTTGATTCTTGTTTAAATAGTTCTTGAATGATTTTTCATCAACATCTGGATCATAAATGATTTGAACTTGATGGTTAGAAAATAATGCGTAAATTTTTATTAAATAACTGTTTAGTTCTAGAAGAAATTGTCTACGCTCTTTAATAATCTCAGAACCTACTTCATAAAGTTGTTCTCCAAGAATGTTTAAAAAAGTATAATCATCATCAATATTGATTTTCTTCAATAAACTATTTCTTTGTTTTAAAACATTTTTATATGTGTTTAAATTCTTCAAATACTGTTTGTTAAGTTGCATCCACTCTAAATCCATAAATTGTCTTCGATTTGCAGGATTGCCTTTGATAAGTTCTAAATCTTCTGGAGCAAACATAACAACACGAAGATGTCCAATATAATCACTTATTTTTCTTTTCTCAATATTATTGATTGAAGCTCTTTTTCCTGTTTTGGATAAAATGAGTTCATATTTATCTTCAGATGTAGTTAATTTAACTTGAGCAAATTGTTCGTTTCTAAGAATCAATTCTTTTTCATCGTTTGTTCGGTGTGATTTCGTCGTTGCACAAAAGTAAATACTTTCTAAAATACTCGTTTTTCCAACACCATTTGCACCGTGAATGTAAATAAAGGGTTTTTCAAACTTTAATTCTAAAGTCTGGTGATTTCTAAAGTTTTTGAGAATCAGTTTTTGTATCATCGACAATTAAATATTCTTGATTTTCTACTAAAACATGATCACCATTACGTAGTTTTTTTCCGCGTTCAGTTCTTTTTTCATTGTTGACAAAAACATCATTTTCAAATAAAAAAAACTTTGCTTCTCCACCAGAATTAATGTGATCTGTCGCTTTTAAAAATTGTCCTAGCGTAATAAATTCTTCTCTAATTTTAAACTTTTTCATATATTCACCCTCTATGTTCTTTTATATTATAACATAATATAAGGAAAAAAGCACTCATTTTCGACTTTTTTTTACTCATAAAGTCATGAGTTCATGTAGGCATAAAAAAAAGCCTTAAATTAGAAATTAAGGCTCTTTGGCTGTATTAGTCTATACGTACCGGTAAAATTAGATGTAATAAATCTTGATCTAAATTTCCTTTAATTACGAACGGTTTTACTTCTCCAGCAAATTGAATTAACACCTCAGAAGAACTGAATGATTTTAACGCATCTACTAAATATCTAGAAGAAAATGCAATCTTAATCATTGGCCCAATAACATCAGATGATGGAATGATTTCTTCATTTGCATCACCAATTTCATTATTTGTTGAACTGATTTCTACAATTTGATCTTGTCGTAAGCTAAGTTTAATAATATTATAATTTGTTTCTCTATCTCTTGGGGATAATAATGAGACACGTTCTACAGCTGCTAATAATTCTTCCTTGTTAAATGGAATCACTACTGGGAATTCAACTGGAATAATTCGTTGAGTGTCTGGATATGTGCCTTCAAGAAGTCTTGTTTGAAAGAGAATTTTATTCATTTTAAATAAAACTTTATTTGGATTAATGAATAATTCTACATCATCATTAAATCCATCAAGTATCTTACTTAACTCATCTAAACTTTTATTAGGTATTACAATATCAAACATTTTACTGTGAGTTCTTAACTTAACATTTTTTTGAGAAAGACGATAAGAATCTGTAGCTACACAATATAAATGGTTATCTAAATACTTAAAGTTGACACCAGTTAAAATAGGTCTCTTCTCAGAAGTAGCAGTTGCATAATTCGTTTCTTTAATAATTGTTTTGATGAGTTGACTATCTAAAACAATTGGATCATCTAAATCTAAAAAGTCAATTTCAGGATAATCTTCTACATCCATCAATCTTAATTTAAATTCAGAACGATCTGCTTTAATGACGATAAGTTTATCTTCAATTAATGCAAATTCAACTCTTTGTGAAGTTACTTTTCTAATAATTTCAATTAAGTAACGTCCTGGAATTGCAACTTTACCTGGATCTTGTATTTTTAATGTATGGTCATCAATAAGTACTTGTATAGCAACGTCTGTATTACTTGACGTTAATAGAATATGGTCTTCATTCACTTCAAACTTTACAGCATATAAAATTGGGAGTGGAGTTTTTGAAGGAAGTCCTTTTTGTACGATAAGTAATTGGGTTAATAATACATCTCTATCAATACTGAAAATCATAGCGGCAGCTCCTTTTATTTTCTTAGTTTAAATCTTTAATTATTGTTGTTACAATTGTGGGTTTGTGGATAAATCTATTAAAGGCTTTATACTGCTATAATTATACCATATTTCCAACAAGTTATAAACATTTATTTTTTACTAAATGCATCGATTTTTTTTAGTATTGTGTCAACTGCAATCTTTAAAGTAGAGTCTTGTTTTAAATCGTTATCAATCTTTTCGCAAGCTGCTAAAACAGTTGAATGATCACGATCTCCAAATAAACTTCCTATTGTTTTATAAGGGATATTGTATCTACTTTTAATTATAAACATCGCAATATGTCTAGGTAAGATATATTTAGAATGTCTTTTCTTCCCTATCAAATCTTCTAATGTAATCCCGTAAAAATCACTAACAATACTTTGTATACGATCATAATTATTTTCATTCAATGAATCACTCTTTCTCTTTGTCTTTAAAAGCGGTTCGAGAGCCTCATTAACTGTTTCTACTGTTAAATCAAGGTTGTTCGTTAAACAATAAAATAAAACTCTTTTTAAAGCTCCTTCGAGTTCTCTAATATTAGTTACGAAGGACGAAGCGATGAAATCTAGAACGTCAGCAGGGATATCATGGATGTCAGATGATTCAGATTGTAACTTTCTTTTTAAGATTTCAATGCGGTGCTCTAAATCAGGTACTTGAATATCAACTGTTAATCCAACTTCAAAGCGTGATGTTAAGCGAGTCATGATGTTTTTTAAATCGGATGCTGGTTTATCAGATGTGATTACAATTTGTTTGTTTTGTTGGTATAAATAATCGAATAGTTTGAAAAATTCCATTTGAGTTTTCGTAGCTCCACCCATAATTTGGATGTCATCTACCAAGAGAATATCAATATCTCTATACTTTTGATTAAAATCTTCCATCTTTTCTTTCTTTAAAAGATTAGCAAAATCTTCAATAAAACCATCAGCTTTAACATAAAGAACTTTTTGATTGATATCTTGGTCCATAATGTAATTACCAATTGCTTGCATTAAGTGAGTTTTTCCTAATCCTACGTCACCAAAGATGTATAATGGATTTGCTACTGCACCTGGTTGATCGGCGACCTTCATTGCCATTCTAAATGCAAACATGTTACTTTTACCAACAACAAAGTTATCAAAAGTATAGGTGGCGTTTAAATTACCTGGTCGATATTTTAGATTCAAGTTTCTTTCTGGGCTGACTAGCGTCTCTTCTGGTAAGAGTTCTGTCTCAGTCACGAACTTAAAACGAATCGGTGCGTTATTAAATTTTTGTGCGAGATCATTAATTTTCGTCAAATAAAGACGATTAATACGACTCTTAATGAATTCGTTTGGGACAAGCACATAAACATGGTCATTTGCATATTTGTGTGTAGATTTTAAAGGCTCGAAGACTTCTGAGAAGGTTTCCTCAGAGAAAGTTGTCTCCAATTCATTTAAAATCTTCTGCCATAGAAGATCGTAAGTGTTCATTGATATACCCCTTAAATAATGTACAAATAGAATAACACGGATACAGAAAAATAGACTAAAAAGTTATCAACAGTTTTTGTGGGAAACTTTTGTATAGGTGTTGTGGATATGTGGAAACATCGTGGAAAACTCTTTAATTCTTACGTCTTTATTAAGCCATCCGCATACTTTCCCCATTTATCCACAAATCCACAAAATTGTTACTAAGTTACCCACATTATGAACTTAAATATGTAGATGAAAATTTCTTGAAAATTCAACATTTATCAGAATAGATTCAAAAGCAAAATATTTTATATGAAAAACAAAGTTTATAGTTGACAAAAACAAGGTCTTTTTATATAATGATTAAGCATGGTTTCGCAAGAAAGGTGGTTTTATTTGTGAAAAGAACATATCAACCAAGTAAACTAAAACGTATCAAGACTCATGGTTTTAGAGCTAGAATGGCAACAGCTGGTGGCCGTCGCGTACTTGCAAGACGCAGATTAAAAGGCCGCGCAGAACTAACTGTATAATTGAATCGTTATTTTAAAAACACTTGGATTACTCGATTAAAATAATAACTTATGTTATTTTTTGAGTAGTCCTTATTTTTTTAAAAAACATTATGAACAAGAGATATCGCATAAAGAGAAACAGCGAAATCGATGCGATTTTCAAAGTGAAGAAAGTAAAAGGCGACAGTTATTTTGCTATTTATCAATCTGACGACTCAGAAGCGACAAACTTCAGATTCGCTCTTTCCATAGGAAAGAAATATGGAAATGCAGTTGCTAGAAATTTAGCAAAGCGAAGAATTAGAATGATCGTGAGTGAACTAGAGAAACAATTTATTAAAACAAAGTTATTTGTTATTGTTGTAAAACCTCAAGTTTCTGAATTGTCATATCAAGACATGAGAACAAAATTAACCGTTCTATTAAAAAAATCAAAACTAACGGAGAACGAGAATGAGTAAAAAAATCTTTTTTATTGCCATGATTTTGATGGTAGTATTCAGTTTGGCTGCTTGCGGCTCTGGATCGAATGAAACAGCATCAATTGCTGTAAATAATCCATTTGGTGAAAATGGAGAAAAACTTGTTTTTGATCATGATGAAGCTAATAACATCATTTTTAAAGGCGATAACGGATTATCTTATTGGACTTTAACAGAATCAGGTGTTGGAACATTAGTGACTTATGATGGAGCACTTCCAACTAATGTTGAAACAGATAGTAATGGTGTACGCACGTATACGTTTTCTGTGGAAGACATTGATGTTGACTTTCAAATCTATGTAAAACCAGAAACAATTGTTGGTAACGCAAGTGATATTGTTATGGTTGCATTTAGATATGGAGTCGATAATGTACTCTATCAAATTGGTGAACACTTTGATCCTACAGGAATTGAAGCGTATGCAGTAGAACGTGATGGAGACATTATTAAACTCCATGAAACATTAGATGAAGAAGCATTTGCTGCATTATTTAATGATCACGACTACACACCACTTGGTGATGACGGTTTTAGAGATCAATACGCATACGACGTTACATTTACTTATGGTACTGTAACTAAAACTATTGAAGTTTATGTAGCGGGTGGTGAAAGACCAATTTCTACCGAAGATGCAACATTCTTTGACTGGATCTTAGTTATACCAGTTGCATTTGTTATGAATTTCTTTGCAAGCATTATGGGAAATAACTTCGCTGTCGGAATCTTATTTACAACGATTGTTGTGAGAACGATTGCTTGGCCAATTTATGCGAAGAGTAATGATATGTCAATCAAGATGAATGTCGCACAACCAGATATGCAACGTGTTCAAGCGAAATACTCTACAAGAAAAGATCCGCAATCACAACAACAAATGCAGATGGAAATGATGGCAGTTTACAAAAAACATGGAATTAACGTTTTAGGATGTTTATTCCCATTCCTGCAAATGCCAATCTTTATCGCAATGTATGGTGTAGTAAGACGTATTACAATTGAAGGCGGTATGTACGCGTCAAGTGTTGCAAATACAAACTTCTTAGGAATTAATCTTGCAAACCAACGTGATGGAATCATCGGTATGGTTTTAGCTGGTATTGTTGGTGGAACCATGTTCTTACTACAAAAGATTTCAATGAAGAAACCAGATTATGTTAAGAAAACAGCTTCTCACAATCCAAACCCACAAGCAGCTCAAACAGAAAAGACAATGAAATTTGTCAGCTACTTCATGGTTATTATGATGGCTTTCGCATCTTTCCAAAGTAACGCGTTAGCACTTTATTGGATTTTTGGTAACATTTATTCATTAGGACAAACTTTAGTCAACAGAAAACTTAACGAGAAGAAACACGAAGAATTGCAAAAGAAACAATTGATGGGGTGATTTCGATGTTAAAAAAAGTAGAATTTGAAGCAAAGACTCTTCAGGAAGCTGAAAAAACAGCGGCTGAATTATTGAAAATACAAAAAGACAAGATCAAGTTAACAGTAACTAAGGAAAAGAAAGGGTTGTTTAACATTGGCAACATGACAACCTATGAAGCGACTCCTAATGTTAATCTTGCTGCTGAAGGTAAAACCTACCTTGAGAACATTTTAAAAACAATGGAAATAAAAGTTAGAATGGAAGTTAGAACATTATCAGAAGGCACTGAAATTCATTACCATGTTGAAAGTGATGAAAATGCACTTTTGATTGGACGTGAAGGTCGTACACTACTTTCATTACAATTTATGCTAAGAAACTATTTAAATGTATTTGTTGATGATCATCTAATTATTTCATTAGACATTGGTAATTATCATGAAAATAGAAGAAAACAGTTAGAAATACTAGCAACTAAAACAGCTAAAGAAGTTGCACAAACAAAGATAGCTGTTAAGCTAGATCCAATGAACGCATTTGATCGTCGCATTATTCACACGAAGTTAAGTGAGTGGAGAGATGTAGTCACTGAATCTGAAGGTGAAGGCGAAGAAAGAGCATTAGTAATAAAACCAAAAAGGTAGTCATCTGACTACTTTTTTTATCTATATCAATACATTTTTCTATTCAATGTTATAATATATAAGAAAAGTGTGGGTGAGAATCTTGAGTATCTTATCAGCGAAACTATATGGACGAATCAAAATTAAAAAAATACTAAAAGTGGCATTAATTATTATTCTTTCTGCCATTATCTTTTCATTTGGTGTGGCAGTGTCTGAAAATCAAATGATGGATAAAGAAATTCAAGAATTCGTTGATCGTGCGGTGTTAGAATACGAAGAAGAATTTGAGTATACACCAGGAGTTTTTCAAACAAGAAGTAGATACTGTTACACTATAATCATGTGGCTCGTCACCTGGATGGAAAACTCCTGGTGTATACTCAAATTCTTCTTCGTATTCAAACACCGCACGATCAACGAATTCTTGAATTTCTTTATCCATCATTTGATTTTCAGACAAGAAGATATTATACTGTTTCACGTGAAACATCATATGAGCTTGCAGATACGCGTAGCGTATTCTATAATAGTAGTCGTAAATTCCTAGGTCAAAAGGGAGATATGTACGCGACAAGGCTTTCTCCGTTTCCAACTGCA
>CAKMKF010000026.1 GCA_927439925.1 uncultured Acholeplasmataceae bacterium
AGTCTCAATACAAGGTGAAAAAATGAAACAAATTATAAAAATCATTAAAGGATCGTTTGTAGGAATGGGAAGCATTCTTCCTGGTATTAGCGGTTCAATGATTGCTGCAATTTTAAAAATATATCAAGAGTTAATCACTGCTCTAAATGATTTTACCAAGCATCCAATCCAAGCTTTGAAGAGCGTTTGGGAATATATCGTTGGAGTCATCATAGGGATAGGACTTGGCTTTCTTTTTATTAAGATATTTTTAGATGTATTACCCATCCCATTCACGCTTCTTTTTATAGGATTTATTCTTGGGGCAATCCCAGGTATTATTAAAGAACTCAAATCTGAAAGATATCGTTTCTCACATTTTCTAGTTATGGTTTTAATGATGACTATGATGATTGGTTTTCTCTTTATTCGAGAAGGATCTACAGCTACAGACTCGTGGGTTTACTATTTGGTAATTTTCTTTATCGGTGTAATTTTTGCAGCTGCATTAATCACTCCTGGACTAAGTGGAGCAACGATGTTATTAGCATTAGGATTTTTCCAGATTTTAATTGATCTTGGAGACGATATCATCCGTGCATTTTTAACACTTAATTTTACTGAAATAGCACCATATTTACCGATGCTTTTACTGCTATTACTTGGTGCAGTTGTTGGACTAATTGGGATGGGAAAAATCATGTATCAACTACTCGCGCATTTCAAATCACACTTCTATTTTGGAGTTTTAGGAATAGTCATTGTATCACCATTTAATATTTTATTTACTTTACAACAAGATACAGAAAATAATGTTTTTCAAACAACTTGGTATATATGGTTACTCGGAGGGTTATTCTTTATTCTCGGGGTATACTTAACACATATCATTACCGTTAAAGGTCAAAAAGTGGAGGAAATTATATGATTAAGAAAGCAGTTATTCCAGCAGCAGGTTACGGCACTAGATTTTTACCAATTACCAAGGCTCTACCTAAAGAATTACTACCAATTATTGATCACCCAACAATTGAGTATATCGTGAGTGAAGCGATCGATGCTGGAATCACAGACATCTTACTTATTGTTAGTGCGAACAAAAATGCAATCATCGATTACTTTGACTATAATATGGAATTAGAAACTATTCTTCTATCTAAAAATAAACATTATGAGTACGGTTTAGTAAGAAATATTGCTGTTGGTGCGAATATTCATTATATTAGACAAAGAGAACAATTAGGTTTAGGTCATGCAGTTTTACAAGCAGAAACATTTGTTAATGGTGAACCATTCGCGGTTCTTTTGGGTGATGACATGTATGTTGGTAAAGATAAACCAGCAATCAAACAGCTTGTTGATGTCTATGAAAAAGTCAATGCATCTGTTTTAGGTACGATGGAGGTTGAACTTAAAAATACTTCTAAGTATGGTATTTGTATACCAATGGAAAACCAAAAAGGTCCGATTATTGAACTAAAAGGTGTAATCGAAAAACCAAAAGTAGAGGATGCACCTTCAAGAAGTGCAATCGGTGGTCGTTATATCCTTACACCAACAATCTTTGAATATTTAAAGAATCAACCCAAAGGTGCAGGAAATGAGATTCAATTGACTGACGCAATTCTTAGAATGATGGCTACAGAAAAAGTGTATTCATATGATATTCAAGGTAAACGATATGATGTAGGAAATAAAATCGACTATGTTGAAGCAATTTTAGATTTTGGTCTGCAAAAGGAAGAACTTAAAGACGATCTTCAAAAACTAATCAATAGTAAGGCGAAGTAATTTGTTAACAATCTTTACATTTAAAGTTAAAACACATATAATATAGGTAACACGTAAAAGAGAATAGTAATTATCTTCATTTGTATAGAGAAATCACGTTTGGTGGAAGTGATTCTAATGAAATAGCGAATCTACTCTTTAGTGGTGCTAATCACATCCGCATGTCTGCGTTAAAGACTTTTGAGGGCTAGAAATTTTTCTAGAACTAAGGTGGTACCGCGTCAATCGACGTCCTTAGATATATATCTAGGGACTTTTTATTTTTTAAGGAGGAAAGAACAATGTTAGATTTAAAGTATGTTACAGAAAATATTGAAGAAGTGGTCAAAAAACTATCGAGAAGAAATGGTGATTTTTCATATTTGTATGAACTCGTCACACTTCAAGACCAAAGAAAACAAGTGATTGTAGAAGTTGAGTCTAAAAAAGCACTACGTAACGAAGCTTCTAAAAAAATAGGTGAACTCAAAAGAAATAAAATGGATGCGACTTCGGTTTTAAACGATGTTGCACATTTAGGCGACGATATTAAAGGTTTAGATGATGAACTCAGTCATATAGAGGAAAAAATCTTCAATATTTTAGCGAATACTCCGAATATTCCAAACGAAAGTACACCAATTGGTAAGGATGAGTCCGATAATGTTGAAATCAAAAAAGTTGGAACTCCACGTGTTTTCAATTTCAAAATTAAAGATCATACAGAACTTGGTGAAAAACTTTATATTCTTGATTTTGAGAGAGCAGCAAAGATTACCGGAACTCGTTTTGTTGTCGATAAAGGGCTAGGAGCTAGACTCGAAAGATCTTTAATTCAATGGATGATGGACCTTCACGCACACGAGCATCATTATATAGAAATCATTCCACCATTTATCGTTAACGAAAAGAGTATGTTTGCTACTGGTCAATTCCCCAAATTCAAAGATGATGCATTTAAAGTCTCTGCAGGTGATAACGCTTGGTATTTAAACCCAACCGCAGAGGTACCTACAATTAACCTACATCGTGATGAAATTATCGATGGAGATCTTTTACCGTTTCATTATTGTGCCTTTACCACTGCATTCCGCGCTGAAGCGGGATCTGCAGGAAGAGACACTAGAGGTATACTTAGACAACATCAATTCAACAAAGTTGAGTTAATTAAATTTACGAAACCAGAAGATTCATATGAAGAATTAGAAAAAATGCTTCTAAATTCAGAAGAAGTCTTAAAGAGATTAGGCCTTCCTTATCGAGTAGTAGCTCTATCTACTGGAGACTTAGGTTTTGGTATGGCTAAGACATTTGATATTGAAGTATGGTTACCTGGTCAAAATATGTATCGTGAAATCGGTTCAATTTCTAACGCTGAAGATTTTCAAGCGCGTCGAGCAAACATCCGTTTTAAAAGAACTAAAGATAGTAAAACAGAATATGTTCATACATTGAATGGTTCCGGATTAGCTATAGGGCGTACAATGATTGCTATCATTGAAAACTATCAAAATGAAGACGGAACAATTACTGTTCCTGAAGTGCTTGTTCCATACATGAGAGTCAATGTGATTCGATAACACAATTTCACATTAAAAAACCATAGACTTCACATAACAATTTGCTATGATATAAGTGCTTCAATTTTTTCTCTCTATTTTTTCTCTATGATATAATAAGTGTGCTGATGCACGCTTATTTTTCTAATAAAGGAGTGTACGTATGAAAATATACTATGTTGAAGATGAAAAAGACTTATCAGAAATCATTAGGAAGTATTTAAGTAGAGAAGGTTATGAAACAACCGTCTTTTATAGTGGTGAAGAAGCCATGAAGCACATTCATGACTTTGTAGATTTATGGATTTTAGACATTATGCTTAGCGGTGAAATCAATGGTTATGATTTGATTAAAGCACTGAAGGAAAACAATAGTCAATCTGCTGTTATTTTTACTTCGGCTAGAGATCAAGATTTAGACAAAATTATGGGGTTAGAACTTGGCAGCGATGATTATCTTGCAAAACCATATTCACCTAGAGAATTGATTTTGAGAGTTAAATCCGTTTTAAAAAGACATTTTAATCCACAAACATCTGAAATTGTTAACTATGCAAGTTATGAAATTAATATCACTAGAAGAGAAATTAGACATCAAGGAGAAATGATTGATTTAACGAATAAAGAATTCGAATTACTCTTATTTTTCTTAAAAAACATGAATACAGCATATGGAAGAGAAGAAATTTTAAAGCATGTATGGGGAGAAAACTATTATGGTAGTGATCGTGTCGTAGACGATTTACTGCGTCGTTTAAGACATAAAATGCCCGAATTAAAAATTGAAACGATTTACGGATTTGGTTATAGATTATTATGAAAGAGATCAAGTTAACAACACAACTCAATCTTATTTTTACTATTGTGACGCTGTTAACCAGTCTCATTTTTATCATTGCATTTAATCAGGTTCTTGCGAATATGCGCATTGATCAAAACAAACTTCAACTCTTTGAATACCTACAAGAAGTTAGCGATAACATTGAGAATCCTGCAGGTAGTAGTTATAACGGGTACGTTATAGTCTTCGGAAATGCTGTAACCGATAGCAATAACTTAGCCATCTTAGAAGGTCACTACACTGCACAGTCCTTATACAATAAACTTCGTGTAATACCAGGTGGAACATTTGATGAAACGATTGATGAACAAAACTTTTACTATCAAATTGAAAGAAGACCTGGAAATAGCGCGATTATAGTTTTCACATCCGAAGCTTACTTGGATGTTATTGGTAATTCATTTTCTGCACTTGTTAGAGCGAGTTTTATTGCTCTAGTTCTTTTAGGTAATTTAATTATTCTTATGTGGTCTAGAATCACAGTGTTACGTGTAAAACGACTTCAAGGTGAGGTTCAAGTGTTATCTAGGACTAATTATCAAGTGCCAATTGAAATCGAGGGTAACGACGAAATCACTGATTTAGCACTTACCATAGAAAAAATGCGACAAGAAATTCAATATTCAGAAAAATCCAAACAAGAAATGCTTCAAAATATATCACATGATTTTAAAACACCAATAGCGGTTATTCAATCCTATGCTGAGGCGATTGCTGATGGGGTATCTGATATAAGTGAGGCTGAAGTGATTATTAAGCAAGCGGATTTACTCAATCAAAAAGTTAAACAACTTTTAGAATTGAATAAATTAGAGTACTTGAAAGATCAAAATGAGTTTGAAACTGTGATTATCAAAGACATCATCATCAATATTGTGAATAATCAGAAATATAGAACAAATATTGATTTTAAAATAGAACTTGATGATTCGACTTATTTTGGTGTTAAAGAGAATTTCTATACAGCATTCTCCAATATCATTGACAATGCAATTCGCTATGCAAGAACACAAATCGTTATAACATTGAAAAACAAAAAACTCACCTTCTATAACGATGGTGAGCGTATAAATGATAAATTTATTGAACAACTGTTTAGACCATATGAAAAAGGAAGTAACGGACAATTTGGTCTTGGAATGAGCATCGTTCAAAAAACTTGTGCACATTTCAACCTTTTATTAAAGGTAGAAAATGTGAATCAAGGTGTTATGTTTACTATAGAGCCTCTTTAATCAAGCGGGCTCTTTCTTTATAGTCTTCTGTATTTAGGTTACCCATATTGTTTTTTAGCTGAAAAGTGATTTCTTCTTTAACATAACGAGGAATCAAATGAATATGGAAATGGAAGACAGTTTGACCAGCATTTTCACCATTATTACTTAACACGTTTAGTGCGTCTACATGAAAAGCTTTTTGGATAGCTTTAGACAATTTGGTTGCTACTGAAAAAAGATGGGCAGCAACGTCTTCTGGAACATCAAAAATTGTTGGATACAAAGTCTTCGTAACAACTAAAGTATGTCCTTTAGTAGCTTGTGAAATGTCTAGAAATGCTACAACTAAATCGTCTTCATAGACGAAGTGAGCAGGAATTTCTCTTGCGATTATTTTTGAAAATATAGTAGGCATAGTTATACCCCCTTCTTGGCTTTATTCTATCATAATTTAATTGAAAACCACCATAAAAAATGATATAATCACTTACGTACGTAGGAGGAATTATATATGAAAAAAATACCAGTAGGTATATCAGGTCGTCATCTTCATTTAACTAAAGAGCATTTGGAAACCCTTTTTGGTCCAGGTTACGAGCTCACAGTGATGAAAGAACTTACTCAACCGGGGCAATATGCTGCAGAAGAAAAGGTTGATGTTATTAGTCCAGAAGGAAAATTATTAGCAGGAGTTCGTATTTTAGGACCAGTACGCCCAGCTTCTCAAGTTGAAATTTCAAAGAGCGATGCATTACGCTTTAAATTTACAGCTCCAGTCAGATCATCAGGAGATGTTAAAGGCTCAGGTGCAGCAACTTTAGTTGGACCTAAGGGACAAGTGAAAATTGAAGAAGGCGTTATTATTGCTGATCGCCACATTCATTTCTCACCAGAAGAAGCAGCAACTTTCGGTGTAGTTGATCGTCAGGTAGTTAGTCTTAAAATTGACGGAATCAAAGCTGGCATTTTAGATAATGTGTTGTGCCGTGTTCACCCACAATTTAGACTTGATTGTCATTTGGATACAGATGACGGTAGTGCATTTATGCTAAACACTGGTGATATGGTTGAGCTTGTTAAATCATACACAATTAACGAATAGTGCCTGCATAGGCACTTTTTTACCTTAGGAGGTAAACCTTGAAAAAATTAGCGAAACAACAGGTTTTCAAGGATCCATTGTATGGATTTATCCATGTGGATTATGAATTAATTAGAAAACTTATTGACTCTTCACTGTTTCAGCGGCTTAGACGAGTGCGCCAATTAAGTGGTGTTCAAATGGTTTTTCATGGTGCTGAACATTCAAGATTTTCGCACAGCTTAGGTGTATATGAAATCGCGAACCGATTTTTGACGGTTCCAGATATTCAAAACGCACTTAATGAGAGAGAAAAACTTGTTTTCTTAAGTGCTGCATTGTTGCACGATATTGGTCATGGAGCATATTCTCATGCTTTTGAGGATGTTTTTGGTGTTGACCATGAAAAGATAGGTGCAGCATTAATTATCCACGATAAAGAGGTTTTCCAAGCGCTAAATTCTATTGATTCTGATTTCGCATTAGATGTGGCATCAATCATTTTAAAACAAAAGAAATTTCCATTAATCGAACAATTAATATCTAGTCAATTAGACGTAGATCGCTTAGATTATTTAGAACGAGATGCGTATTTTACGGGTGCAGCTTATGGACATATCGATGTAGATCGTTTAATTCGTGTGTTATATATTAAAAATAATCAAGTTGTGTTTAAAGTATCAGGAATTCACGCAATTGAAAACTACTTGATTATTTTTAATATCTAGCCAATTAGACGTAGATCGCTTAGATTATTTAGAACGAGATGCGTATTTTACGGGTGCAGCTTATGGACATATCGATGTAGATCGTTTAATTCGTGTGTTATATATTAAAAATAATCAAGTTGTGTTTAAAGTATCAG
>CAKMKF010000027.1 GCA_927439925.1 uncultured Acholeplasmataceae bacterium
GCATCCATTATCACGCGATCCCGATTTAGTCCTAAAGGGACTGTTATCGATCTTCAAACGCAACTTAACACGTGTAAATAACCAGAAATTTCTGGTTATTTTTTTTTAATTTTTTAAATATTATTATATAATAACTACAGGTGATAATTTATGTCTTATTAAAAAAGATACCTAATTTGGCTCAATCAAAAGGATTTAGATCCAAAACTACTTGAAGAGCTTATTGAATTGAATGAAGAACAAATCGAAGAGGTTTTTTATAATGACCTTTCTTTTGGTACGGGTGGACTTAGAGGATTAATGGGTGTAGGTACCAACCGTGTCAATGTCTATACGATTAGAAAAGCGACTTTAGGCTTCGCTAATTATTTATTAAAAAATGATAAAACTGGTGGAGTAGCAATAGCTTATGATAATAGACACTATTCCAAAGAGTTTGCTAAAGAAGCAGCAATGGTTTTAGCTGCTAAGGGAATCAAGTCTTATTTATATACTGCATTAAGACCAACTCCGATGTTATCTTACGCTGTTCGTTATTTTAAAGCGTCAGGTGGAATTATGATTACTGCATCCCATAACCCTAAAACCTATAATGGCTATAAGGCTTATGATGAAACAGGAGCTCAACTGAATCCCTTCGATGCAGAACAAGTCATTGATGAGAT
Source organism: uncultured Acholeplasmataceae bacterium (assembly GCA_927439925.1). Classification (GTDB taxonomy): domain Bacteria; phylum Bacillota_I; class Bacilli_A; order Acholeplasmatales; family Acholeplasmataceae; genus Peloplasma. Next base: position 666 of record CAKMKF010000027.1, read on the forward strand.
CTCAAAGATTGATAACCCATTTGAAATCGATTATGTCGATAATGATTTGATTCATTATATTGATGAATCATTTGATGCTATTTATTTAAAAGAAGTAAAAAAAATATCGATTTTAGATGTTAAAAAGCATGTTAAAATCGTATATTCTCCGCTTCATGGAACCGGTGGACCCATTATTCCATCCTTTTTAAAGGAGATGGGATATGATGTTTACCCATACGCTCCACAAATGATTGTTGACCCATCATTTACCAATACAAAGTCATCAAACCCAGAAGAAGCTGATGCTTATGAAGATACGATTAACTATGCTAAAGAGTTAAATGCAGAAGTTATCATGGTCACCGACCCAGATGCCGATAGACTAGGAATTGCAGTCAAACATAATGGAGTCTATGAACTTCTTTCTGGTAACCAAACAGCAGTCATCGAACTTTATTACATCCTATCGCAAAAAAAGAAAAAAGAATTACTTCCTAAAGTAGGCTTTGTTTATAAAACGAATGTTACTTCAGACTTAATTGAAGTGATTGCTAAATCTTATCAAATGATCGTAGAAACAACATTAACAGGTTTCAAATTCATTGGTGAGAAAGCTGAACTAAATAAAGATAAAGGCACTTACTTGTTTGGTGCAGAAGAATCTTATGGATCTCTTGTCAGTGATTTTGTCAGAGATAAAGATGCAGTTCAAGCAGTTTTTCTTCTAGCAGAAATCACAAATTTCTGTGCAGAAAAGAAGATGACCTTAATGGATTATCTAGATGAAATCTATCAAGAATTTGGTTACTATTACGAATATACAAAGAGTATCACATTACTTGGTTTATCTGGCTTAGAGAAGATCAATCAATTGATGAGTTATTTTAGAGAAAACCCACCAAAAATCAAAGGTAAGAAACTTTTATCTTATGACGATATCCAAACTGGAATACACAAAGAAAATGGTTTAGAAACTAAACTAGACTATCCAAAATCGAATGTGTTAAAATATTATTATGAAGATAACACTTGGATTGTATTTAGACCAAGTGGTACAGAACCAAAAATGAAGATTTATTTTGGAACTAAAGGTAAATCCATGGATGGAGCTGAAAGCTACATCAGAATTTTATCTGAACAAATACAATTAGAAATCGAATCTTTATAAGGAGGACCACCATGTTTAAAGAAAGAAGATTAGCATATTTAGAAAACTTAGCTCCACATACTTTATCTCTGTTTTTTTCAGGGAGTGCACCTCAAAAATCTAGTGATCAACATTATCTATTCTCAGTCAATAGAAACTTTTTCTATTTGACAGGAATAGATCAAAGTAATGTTTGTTTACTACTTGCAAAAGGAGAAAGTGAATCAAAGGCTTATTTATTTATCGAACCAGTCGACCCAGTTAAAGCATTATGGGATGGTGCGGGTTATACATTTGGTGAAGCATCAGATGCTTCAGAAATAGAGGCTACTGATATTAGAGACATCGCGACACTTGATACTTTTATCGCACAGCTTTTATCAACATCAAGACGCGCTTTATTTGGCTTTATTGAAACAATGTATCTTGATTTAGAACGTTTAAATGAGCATACTGCTGATACAAAGGCGATTGCTTATGGTCAATACTTAAAAAATCTTTACCCACATGTATCACTAAAAACAAACCAAATGATCTTAGCAGAGCTTAGAACTGTAAAAGATGATTATGAAATCACTCAAGTGAAAAAAGCGTTATCGATTACAAAAGAAGGTTTAAATAGAATTATGGAGAATATGGCACCAGGTAAGTTTGAGTATCAGCTACAAGCAGAATATAATTATGTTTTAAACATGCATAGAACAAATACTTCATTTGATACTATAGCTGCTGGTGGTAAAAACGCGACGACCCTACATTATATCGAAAATGATTCAAAGATTAATGATGGTGATTTGGTCTTATTTGATTTAGGTGTTGAACTCAACCATTACTGCTCAGATATAACTAGAGTTTATCCATCGAATGGAAAGTTTAACCCAAGACAAAAAGAAGTTTATGAAGTTGTTCTTGATGTTAATAAAAAAGCAATTGAATTTCTTAAACCAGGATTAACGATCAAGGAATTTAATGATTATGGTAAGAAACTATTAGCAGAGGGTTGTAAGAAACTCGGATTGATTCGAGAAGACGATGAAGTCTCTAAGTATTACTATCATTCGCTAGGACATTATTTAGGACTTGACGTACATGACGTTGGGAATTACTCGAAACCAATCCCTGAAGGGGCATTAATTACAGTAGAACCTGGATTATATATCGCAGAAGAAGGTATCGGTATTCGTATTGAAGATGATATTGTCGTGATGAAATCAGGAAATATCAATTTAAGTCAAGACATCATTAAAGAAGTAAATGATATCGAATTGTTTATGAAAAAATAACAAAGTGATTTGCTGGGAAACTAGCAAATCATTTTTTTTATAGTAATTTCACAATTTTCTTTCTACTATAGGGCAGGAGGAAATAACAATGAAAAAATTCGTATTTTTATGTATTTGTTTGATGATTGGATATTTGATTTCTATTGAGAGTAGCGCAGGAACAAATTATACAGCATTTGAGTCGATTACGTTAACAGAAGGAAAACTATTAGAAAATTTTACAAAAGAAGATTACAAAACCTATTATAAGCAAGTCGATAAAAGAAAATTTAGTGGTTGGAAGATCTATAAGGTCAGTTCCAATGTAAAAGTTTCTTATGTCTCCCAGACATTGTTTTCCTATTATAACGATGGATTCACCGCGATTGACTATGATTACAGTTTTGATCGAAAAGTCTCTACAAAGCTTGGTATATCAGCAACTGGCTCCATTGGTATGAAAGCAGGTACCCAACAAGGATTTAAAAACAATCTAGAAAGTTCTTTAAAGCTTTCAGGTGAGTATCAAATCCAAACAGAGGATAAAGAGTCTTATGATATCTCTTTAAAGGTAGATCCTGGGACTCAAGTTGACTTATATATTTATGGTGAGGGGAAGTTAACCAATGGTGTTGCAGCAAATTACTACTTTTGGATTCGGACACAACGTGGGGGTTTTGAAGTGTTTGTTGTTACAACTGAATATCAGAGACTGGAAAAAAAGCGGATATGAAGCATTTCATCACTTATTTTTCGATTGTCTTACTCGCTATACTGATGGTGATTGTTATTAGAAATAATGAACCTAAAATTTCACCAAAAATGATTACTGTATCAAAATATTACTCATATTTATATCATAGTGACCAAAAAATAGTCATTCCAATCTATTTAAATGTTAATAACCATCCATTATCAGATGAGAGTAGTTACCAGTTTGTTTATATCTCAAACGAAGATGAGACGAAAAAGCTAGAACTTGATTTTTATGATGTTGAAAAGATGGGAATGGAGACTTATTTAAATGAGCAGTATCAAATCTATCATTTAATCTTTTCAATGCCTTATTTAGCTACAGATTATTCTATCGAAGACTGTTATTTAAGTTTAACGCTTGCCAATGAACAAGTGGTTAAGGTTTATATTGGAAAAATGAGTTTATTATATCTTGATGGTGATACCAATCTTCTGGATTGGACATCACTATCAGGAATAAAGAAGGAAAACTCGTTTTTATCTAGGCTTACTGAGATACATATCAATTACACATCCTTATTGGCAGACATTGAAAAAGTAGAGATAGGGGTTAATCTTGACGTTTCATTTAAGATAGAAAATGATTTATTGGTTATCTTGATTCCTGAAGAATCATATCTTTTAGATAATGTACCGATCATCATCACTTTTTCAAATACTGAAAAACAAGGCATTCTCAATTTCAGATATATAGTGGATTACCATATTTTAAAGGAGAGCGGACCGCTGATTCACACTTATGCCATTGATTAAACTTGATAGTGCTGGTAAAAGGTATTTAGAAAAGAAATTTACACTTGAAATCAATAAAAGTGATTTTATTTTAGTGAGTGGTGATAATGGTAATGGAAAAACGACTTTGATTCAATTGATTCTAGGTTTTATTCACCCTGATTTCGGTTTAGTTGAATCCAAGAAATTAAAAATCGGATATCTTCCTGAAAAAGCGATGTTACCTTTGTTTATTAAAGTCTTACCCTATTTAGAGACTTTAGCGAAGATAAAGAAAGGGAAGTTAGATAACGAATTAATCTTAGCTTTTAATATTCCAATATTTAAAAGTATTCATGAGTTATCCAAAGGAAATCAACAAAAATTAGCAATTATTTCAACTTTTTTAGGGAATCCTGACTTAATCATCTTGGATGAACCCTTATCAGGTCTTGATATAGAAAGCGCGATTGTCCTAAAAAAACATATTGAAAAGAAGAAGGGTGAGGGGATGAGCTTTATGATTTCGACACATCAACCTGATCTGTTTAAAGATATGGCATCCCTTCATATCACCTTATGATTTTATATTTATATATGCATCTTTTTTATCATAAAAAAAGAAGAATCTTCATGATCTCTCTTTTCGTGATCATTTTGTTGATGATCTTCTTTTTATATACAGATGAAAGTGAAGCAACTCAGTTATTGTTTAAGGATTATAATAATGCCTATTATCACTTAATGATGGGAAAGATTGTTTCATTTTTAATGCCCTTTTTAGTTACGCTTTTAATTATGGATCATGACCAAGCATATTTAAAACCTTTATTTGCATATTTTGGTAAATGGAATGTGTTAAAAAATAAGACGATTTTATATTTTTTGATTATCACTTGGATATACGCAGTAATTGGTATACTTTACCATGTTCTCCCATCGATTATGACTTCTTATTACATATTAAATATCGATGCTATCTCTTTTTTCATTCATATCTATTTAGATGGGTTAATCTTAGCTATTTTTATATTATGGGCGATTAAGGAACGATATAAAGCCTTTTCTATTTTGATCCCTTTATTTTATACTTTAGTTGGTTGGCTATATGAAGATTATCAATTACTCACCATTTATTATTTAATTCCTTTATATTCATCCTATTTTTCAAGTTTTACCCTTGCATATCTATATAAACTGTGTTATATTTTATTAGGACTAGCAATTACCAAAAAACTTATGCTTCATGAAGAGATTAAATAACGATTTAAGTTGACTTTGCATATAAAAATGGTATAATCTAGTAGTAACAATTTAGTGAAAAGAAGAGCTACCCTCTCGCCTGATGGACGAATTCATAGGCAAAATGTCACAATTACTTTAATTGACATTGACAAGTGGGTGCATTATGTACACACTTTTTTCTTTTCAAAAACTTAGGAAACGGAGGTGGACTGCATTAGACAACAAGTCAGACCAAACAAATCTACTGAATTAGTAAACGAGAATATTCCAAATGTAGAACTATTAGTTATTGACGAAACTGGAACAAAGGTTGGAATTATCAGTCGTAGAGAAGCTTTATTTCTTGCGCAACAAAGAGAATTCGATCTAGTCGTTGTTTCTCCTGAATCAAAGCCAATGGTAGCAAAACTTATGGATTACTCCAAGTATCGCTATGAACAGCAAAGAAAATTAAGAGAAATTAAGAAAAACCAGCATATCGTTGAAATTAAGGAAATTCGTTTAAGCCCAACTATTGACACGCATGATTTTGAAACTAAACTCAAACATGCCTTAAAATTCCTTGAAAAAGGCGACAAAGTCAAGGCATGTTTGAGTTTAGTTTCAAAATCATGTGTGTCAATAGTTGGGCTTAAACGAATTTCCTTAATTTCAACGATATGCTGGTTTTTCTTAATTTCTCTTAATTTTCTTTGCTG
>CAKMKF010000028.1 GCA_927439925.1 uncultured Acholeplasmataceae bacterium
AAAACCCTTCTTAATAGCAAGATAAACAAATGTTAACGCAATGGCCCACATGACAAAATTACCCCAGTAGAGGTTGTCGAAAGCCATTTTAGTGCCTGCGATTAAGGTTCTTCAAAAAGTGCTAGAACCCGTCATGGCTGTTGTTCAAAAGATTGTCGATTTTCTTACTCAAATATTCGAGTGGATTGGTGACTTAGGTTCCAAAATGGGCGATATCGCTGGTAATTTTGGTGACATGGTGGGAAGCATCACTGGTAACATTGGTGAGGTTGTATTGATGGTGATGTTGTTTGTATTGCTGTTCGATCGATTGATATTGTTTGTTGAATTCACACTGTTAAGACTATTTCATTCTCAAAGCAGTGGTGAGATTCATGTGTCAGCTGTACCAAACAAACAATATATTCGCAAAATTGACAATGGAGAGATTGTATCGATTTATGGACTACAGGATTTTACTTGTGACAACTTTCTATTTGTTGAACCAGGTGAATATGAGGTGGAATTCAGACCAGGTGTCGCAAGTCTCACCACATGCAGAATCACGATTTATGAAGGATATCTGGGGGTATAAGTATGCAACTTGTATTCCTCGATAGACTCAATTTAGCTTATAAAGACTACGGCTATGTCGATAAGGATTTTGAGATAGCACTAGACTTAGTCATCATTCAAAAGTCAGTATTCACAATCAACAAAGCCAAGTTAAATGTGGCTATTGGTGACATTGTGATATTAAAAGATGCACCGATACATTACATTGGCATTGTTGAAAGGTTAGAAGTTGCTGACAAGCATCGTACAACCGTTCATGTATTAGATTTTAAAGAAATGTTTTCAATCGATATACCTGTTGAAAGTTATACTGGGGATTTAAGTTTATATCTTGAAAACTTACTTGTAGCCAACTTTAAACAAAGTAGCGATTCGCTTCAAAACCTCAATTATCTATCGATTGAAAGAGGGTCAAGTATTTCAGGGGAACTATCCTTTGAACTTGATAAAATCATGTAGTCCATAAATCGATACAATCTCTCCATTGTCAATTTTGCGAATATATTGTTTGTTTGGTACAGCTGACACATGAATCTCACCACTGCTTTGAGAATGAAATAGTCTTAACAGTGTGATGATTTTACTACCTTTTCTGATAATAACTTCTGGCTCATCCACAGCACCTATCATTTCAATCAACAGTGGTGCTTTAAAAATGCCTCGATTAACGATTTGAATTTTGCCTTCATAAAATGCAGAATAGGTAAATGGATAAGTGTATGGATAAACCTTACCTAAAGTGGACTCGTTAACCTCAATGGTATAGGTCTGTGTTTTGAGCCATAACGACAATTTTTGAAACACAATCTGACAACTGAGTGCACCCGCCACAAGTTCCTGTTTAGATACTGATTTGATATCGACAAAACAAAAAGCGGAATCATCCGCTTCGTAGTAAAGTTTAAGTTCTTTCTCTCCAAGTTTTAGATAATTCATTAGTTCTGTATAACCTGGATACCCTTTTAGAAAGGTGAGCATTGCTTGTATTTCTGTTAATCCTTGTGTCTGATCGACTCGATCGTGAACATAATCGTACTTAAGATATGTTAGTTCTTGAGTAAAGCCTAGTCCAGAAATACTATGCATCAGACAACTGCTTCTATAATCAAAATGAAACCTATTGCCAGAAGGATTTTCTAGGTAGATTTTTCTAATCATATCACGCTACCTCCTAGTGCTCTATTAATTGAATCTATGTCAAACGTTGGTGAGGTTGTATTGATGGTGATGTTGTTTGTATTGCTGTTCGATCGATTGATATTGTTTGTTGAATTCACACTTTGATTTTGCTTTAGATTAAACTTATCGCCAAACCAACCACCAATTTTACCAAAGAAACCTCCAACTTTATCTGCAGCATTACCGACAAAGTCACCTACTCCTTTAGCAACGTTTGACATTGATTCAATTAATAGAGCACTAGGAGGTGTCGTGATAAAGTTGGAGGTTTCTTTGGTAAAATTGGTGGTTGGTTTGGCGATAAGTTTAATCTAAAGCAAAATCAAAGTG
>CAKMKF010000029.1 GCA_927439925.1 uncultured Acholeplasmataceae bacterium
GAAGCGAGTAACTTAAGCGGTTCATTTAAAGCGAGACGCGCAGCTATTTCAATTGATGGTGTGTTTCCTACGTTATTTTCACTTTGAATTTTTGAGACATCATCTAAACTTAAACCAGAATCACTCATCATCTTCTCATAATCAAACCCGATACCACTATCTTCATATTTTTCATAATCTAACTTAAGTGCTTGACGCATAATTGCTTGTTTTCTACTCAACACATCTTGATAGGAGTTACTCATAAAAGATCCTCCGTTTCCGAAAGAATGATATCCTTCATATCTTCGATTTCTTGAACAAAGTGTCCAAAATGATGCGTATAAGAAGGTTCAACAGCTATTAATATCCCTGATTCAATACGTTTTGTAGCAGTCATAATTTCAACTGTGTCGCCAATTTGAGCAGGATTCAACAATTTTCCTTTAATTCTCATTTCTAAAGGAACCTGTTTGGTATCGACAGGAAGATTAGTTGCTCTTTCACTTCTTGATAAAACTGATTTATAGATTTGAACAAAAGTATTTTTTTCAATCATTTTTTTCTCCTTTAACCATAGAAAAAAGAATCATTATTTGAAAGCGCTTACGTATCTTTATGATAGCATTTTTACTCTATTTTGTATAGAGTATATCTTCTTAAATGAACTAAAAATAGGAAATCTAAAAAGAAGATTTCCTATAAATGTTATTGGTCAATTAAATCTCTCATATCTCCTAATATCGCACGAGGAACAGGTAAATCTATCATCGTCTTTAACCCACTTTTCGCGTTAATGACGTGAGGAATCATATTCACACACATCGCGATAGTTCCTATACCACCATTGATTTCTGGAGTAATTGCCATGTTGATGTTTGGAGTTCCTTTTAAATTGATGTAATCTCCTGTTTGAATACCTTCACTTTCAGGTTCAATTTGTTGAGGATGTAACATGTCAATAAAGACATCACCTTGATGCATACCTTGACCTGTCATATTGATACCAGCAAGTGTTCCAGCTTTCGCTTCTCCATATGTGCTTTTTCGATCTACGTTCGTTATAATCGGTTCCATTTGTTGTTTAAAACCTGTTAATTTAACGCCAAGTGCATCACTAATCATATGAATACTTTCATTAAAGCCGACATGTCCTGCAAGTGTACCATCCATAATGCGCTTATGATATTCATTTAAGCTAATACCTACACCTTGTTCATGCATAACTGTAGGTCCAAAAGGTGAAAGTGAATTGACTCTTTTCGCTTCAATATGCTCTACATCTACCATCGTTCCTGTTAAAGCAACTACAAGTAGATCCATAATAAAACCAGGGTTGATCCCGGTTCCAAGCACTGTAACATTAAAAGCTTTTGCTAGATTATCGATTTGTGCAGCTAGTATAGGTTCTGAAGCGTATGGATACGCCATTTCTTCTGCGGTACTTATACAATTCATTTTATAGGAAACTATTTTTTTAATTTTTTCAAAAGCTCCTTTTACAAATGAATCTGTACATAATAAAACAACATCAGCAACCGTAGTTGATAACAGGTGGTCAATATTGTTATTGATTCTAATCGATTGGTGTTCAGATTCGATATTTAAAATCTCGAGAAAGTCTTTTCCGACATAATCTGGATTTAAATCGCAAATACCAGTTATTTCAACACCTTTTTTCATTAAGAGCATTTGAGCCATGCCACGGCCCATCGCTCCAAATCCCCAGATTACGACTCTTATTTTATCCATAATTCCTCCTTGTTACTGTACTTCATCAAAATATCTTGCAACAGTAAATAAATAATCAGATAATCTGTTTACGTATGCAAGTGTATGTATATTTAACTCCTGTTCTGCAGAAAGTAATATAAGTTCTCTTTCAGCTCTTCTCACGGTTACTCTAGCAATATTTAGCCATGATGCAGCTTTGGTTTGATCTAACTTAATAAATTTAGTTAATGGTTTCAATTCCATATCATAATGATCCAATCTTGATTCTAGCCATTCTACATTTCCAGGTAAAGTAATGTACTTATTCGGATCGTTTAACGCAATCTCATGACATATTGCAAATAAATGTCCATGAATTTGATCGATATCATCAATCACCTCAGCAACACGCATATAGTGCTTCGACATTAAAAGAAAAGCCATCGTTTCATCAAATGCACCATTTACAGAAATGTGCAAATCTGCTTTACTTACTCTTTTGCTCATTAAATCCGTTTGTCCTAAGTCTCCACGTTTTGTGTAAATCTTCATATGTTTCTCCCTTTGATGATATGAATTTTTATCATTTCTACTATCATTATACCATATTTATGGTCATGATTGAGGTAACTACTTTGACTTCAAGCCCTTATCTTTTAACGCTAGTACAGCGAAACTTGCAACATCAAAAGCATATTTTTTAGTCCCGAATCCTGCATCATATCCCAATTCCTTAGCTAGACTATGGTTTATTCTCGGTCCCCCAATAATGACGATAAAATCTTTTCTCTTGTTTTCTGCTTCAAGCAATTCAATGAATTTCGTCAAATTTTCAATATGTACATCCTTTTGAGTGACAGTTTGACTGATTAGAATAACATCTGCACGATGGAATATAGCTTTTTCTAATAGTATTTCATTTTCGATTTGTCCACCTAAATTAATCGCATGAATACCCTTATATCTTTCTAAACCGTAATTGCCATTATAACCCTTCATATTCATGATGGCATCGATTCCTACGGTGTGTGCATCTGTTCCTGTAGATGCTCCAATGAATACTAATGGTTCACTAAAGTTTTTTTCAATAAAATCTTCTATTTCTTCTTTACTCATGGATTTAGAATCTACTTCATCTACATGCAAGCTTGAAACATCAATTTGCTGCTCAGCTGTACCATAGACGATATAGAAACTAAATTGTTCCGATAATGGAGTTGCATGTACCACTGATGGATTGTGAATTCCCATTTGTAGTGCTATTTTTTTAGCAGCTTCTTCACCGACCGCATTGCATGGTACTGGTAGAGAAAAACTGAGTTGAACCTTACCATCATTTAATGTGTCGCCGTATGGTCTAATCCAATTTGATTTATTTCCCATGATTTTCACCTTTTAATCTTTTGATAATGATGTCTAATATCGGGTTTTGATAATCGCTGTGTTTCAAATAAACACCTGATAACCCTTTCCCACCATTTTCATGTCTTGATATTTCTGCAAATACCCCTTTTTCAAGAGATTTAAACATACCATCTTTTTTAATTTGTTCTAAAAGCTCTTTTGCAGAGTTTAACACTTCATGTGCCCTCTTCACTATTTTTCCTTCTGGATTATAAGTGATTTCATCACCAAAGTCCTTAAATGCTTTTTCAATATATGCTGCGTTATCCAAAGCAATTGCACGATCACTCATAAAAGGGGTATGAATAGCTTCTGTCATCATACCTAGCAAGTGAATAGATTGTTTCGACGTTACAGCGGTTATGTTAAATAAAGCATTTTGTATTGTACCTTTAAATATATCTCCTGTCATATGTTTTGTTGGTGGCATATATTTGAGTGGTGACTTAGGAAATATTTCACGTGACATTTCAGCTTGAGCAAGTTCATATAAAAAACTGTTTTCCATTTCTGGACTGATTTCATAAGCGTGACCTAATCCCATTAATGATTCATCCATATAAGCATTTTTAGCAAATTGCTCATTAATAAATTGGGAAGCCAATACTGTATGGGCATGCAAAAAAGCATCTGATGTTGTCAAATAATTATCTTCACCTGTATTGATAATTATGGATGCATAGGATGATAAAACTCTTGAAAAATATTGGTCGATAAATGTTCTCTTCATATTGATATCTCTAAAAATAATCCCATATAAAGAATCGTTTAACATCATGTCTAATCTTTCAATAGCACCCATGGCTACGATTTCAGGCATACATAAACCAGAAGCGTAATTTACCAATTTAATATATCTATTTTCTTCAAGTGATACTTCATCCAATGCTTGTCTCATCAATCTAAAATTTTCTTGAGTAGCGTACGTTCCACCAAAACCTTCAGTAGTTGCACCATAAGGAACGTAGTCTAATAAGGATTGTCCTGTTGATCGAATGACTGCAATAATATCTGCACCTTTCTTAGCCGCTGATATTGCTTGTTTAATATCTTCAAAAATGTTTCCTGTAGCGACAATCACATACTTGCTCGGACTATTTTTTTTCGGTGACTTCTCAATCATTTCTTCTCTTTCGACTCTATTTGAATCTATGATTCCTAATGTCTGATTAAAGAAAGGCATGATATCGCTTAGATAAGGGCTTTTCTCTAAATGAGTATAGATAGATAAATCAATTGATTTACTAGATACTCCTAAAGCTATTTCTTGTGGTGTTAGTGATAACTCATGTACCGCATAAGACATATAGTGAACAACACCTTTTGAAATATCACAGCTTAACGCAATATGATCCGTTAAACAATTGACTAAAGGTACTTGGTATTCATTGACACCATCAATGCCTAACAATCTTAAAATTGATCTTTCAACTGAAATTGTTGTATGCTGATCAATCATTTTTTGCATATCTAAAGAAATGCTTTTTGCAGTTTTTCTACAAGATTCAATTGTCTCTATATCTAAATTTAACTTTGACATTGGCTACTCCATTTTCTTGACATTATAAACTAAAACACTCAACTCTTTTTGAATGCTTTCTAAAAATAACTTCTCATCATAATGATGACCTATTGGACTCCAAGGATTAATCGTTACAAACAATAAAGGAGTCTGATCAATGACTTTGATTTTTATATTCAGCTTTTCTATGTAATCAAAATATTGGTCTTTAAATAATAATTTCGTTGCGTCATCACAAATTAAAGAAAAATCTTTGAACTGTTTCAAGATGAAGAAATCAATTACTTTTTCTGTGATTGCTCCTTTGATGTACATATAGTCAATCTTTTCATTCAACTCCAAATCAATTGATTCCAATCTATATATATTTTTATCAGAAAAACTTAAATGTCTTTTATTGGTTTGAATAATTAAAGACTCATTAGAATTCACATGAAATTCATTTATTTTTTCTAAATTGAAGGATTCAACAATATGTTTCGTTCGATGAATTGTCTTACTCATGTCCGTTGAATATGCTGCACCAGTTGCTAAAACGATTGCGTCTAAAGATTTAATGCTTGCAAATGTCATTCTATTAAATGCGCCATCAACTAGTATTTTATCTACAAATGGTTTCAACAATAAGATGAGTTCATGTAAGTCATGATTTGTTGTTGGTCCAGCAATAACCATCGTCCCTTCACTTTTGATTCGAACAATATAAACTAGACCTAATGCAGTCTGCATTGAAGTAACAACTAGAATTTCATATTCCACAAGAGATGCTTTTAAACATTCATAAGCAGTTGCTATAACCATCCTTGGTCTAACAATAATTTTTGGTTTCGGTAAGAAATTCACTTGATCTAGTGATTCCCCATCTAAACCAATACTGGTTAATCCAAGTGTTAGATCTTGATAGATCTCAATAATTTTATTTAATGAAGTCGTTTTTCCGGTATTTTTAGATAACCCAATAATACCTAGTGTTTCTACACCATCAATAGTGTTTCTCACGAGTTATCCGCTCTTTTCTCTTCAGATACTCTGGCTCTAATGCAATTCTAGTTCCACTCAATAATCCACTAATACCTTCTAGTTTCTCCTTCTTACAATCTTCGCAGTCACAAGCAGAGACGTAATGATCTGGTTCACTATAAGTCGTAAAGACTCCTTCAAAATTACGAAGTACAACTTTACCTGGAGCTTGAGAGATTAAGTAATTAGGCATAACAGGAATTTTCCCTCCTCCATTTGGTCCATCGACAACAAATGTAGGCACTGCAAATCCACTGATATGACCTCTTAATCCTTCAATGATTTCAATTCCTTTAGATACTGTTGTTCTAAAATGTTCAATACCATAAGATAAATCACATTGATAAATATAATAAGGACGCACTCTGATCGCGATTAATCCTTTAACCAACTTACGCATAACATGCACACAATCATTGATCCCTCTAAGTAATACACTTTGATTGCCTACTGGAATTCCTGCATCTGCTAATAAATCAATTGCATGTTTACTTTCAGGAGTAATCTCATCAGCATGATTAAAATGGGTGTTTACCCAAATTGGATGGTATTTTTTAAGCATATTAACAAGCTTTTCAGTAACTCTTTGAGGCATGACTACAGGTGTGCGTGTACCAAAACGAATCACTTGAACATGATCAATTTCTCTAAGTTTTTGTAAAATATATTCGATTCTTTCATCGCTAGCCATAAATGCGTCCCCTCCAGAAAGTAGGACATCATTAACTTCAGGATGATTTCTAATATATTCAATCGCTTCATTGATTTGTTCGATTTTTAATTCCGCATCTTTTTGGCCTGCAAATCTTCTTCTTGTACAATGTCTACAATACGTTGAACACATATCTGTAATTAGAAAGAGAACACGATCAGGATATCGATGTGTTAATCCTGGAACTGGTGAGTCATGGTCCTCATGAAGTGGATCATATAAATCATTTTTTCCAGTAATCAGTTCACTACCAAAAGGGATAGCTTGCTGACGAATTGGACATTTAGGATTATTGGGATTAATTAATGTTAAATAATAAGGAGTAATCGCCATTCTTAAGTGTCCAAGAACCTTTTGAATGGTTTCTTCTTCATCCTTTGTCAGCTTCATGTATTTCTTTAATTGTTCAGCATTTCTAATCCGATTGGATGTCTGCCATTTCCAATCATTCCAATCACTATCTAATACATCCTTGAAATACAAGTTTTTTCTTTCAATATGCTTTTCGTTCATTTCTATTTTCACGTCTTTTTCCTCCCTATGCGTAACGTTTCATAAACAAGTCGTAAAGCTTTTGGCTTTCTCTTAAAATATTCAAAGTAACTTCTGCATGACCTTTCGTGTATCCGTTACCAATCATCATATCTAAATCCTTACCCACACCTTCAGCGCCAAGTGCCGCTTTTGTAAATGAGGTTGCCATACTAAAGAAATAAACGATTCCATAATCTTTAGTAGATAATATAGCAGTCATTTCTGTATTTTGAACATTCACGACGTTGATGGTTAAATCTGCCAATTTACCATCAGTAATACGTGAAACTTTCTCATATACATCTAAACTATTTAATGCGTTCTCTAGGATTACTTCATCACATAACCCGAGGTCTTCTAACAATTCTTTTTGAGCTTGTTCATTCACTAAACCGATAACCTTACCAGTAGGTCCCACATTTTTCTTTGCTTGATATGCACAAAGCACACCACTCTTACCTGCAGCACCAATAATAAAAACAGTTTGACCAACTTTCGCTAATTTCTTAACTTGGGCAGGTGCACCTGCAACATCAAGTGCAGCTAACACAAGGTTTTCACTTAAGTCATTTGGAATAACAGCGTAAATTCCTGAATCAAAAAGGATTGCTTGCCCTTTGATTTTGACTTGCTCATTTGTAATATTAATCGATATGATTTCTTCAATGAACAAAGGTGTTAATGAAAGCGAGACTAGTGTTGCAATTTTTGTTCCAACAAGAAGTCCTTGATTTGAAAATTGGCTCCCAACTTCTTTAATTGAACCAATAAGCATACCACCACTTTTGGTAACTGGATTTTGCATTTTTCCTTGTGTTTTTACAATATTTAATATCATTTCTTTCATCAAGGAAATATCCGAATTACATTCCTCTTTAATTTGATGGAAGGATGCAGAATCAATATTTAGTGTATCCACTTCAATTAACAATTCATTATCATAACACTTAGGTGTTGAGTCTATAATTAAAGCTGCTTGCGGAAGAACACCTGTTTGTCCGATGACTCTATGTATTCCATAACGTGATAGTTTCATTTATTTTCTCCCTATGCCAAGTATTTTTCTAGCTTCGTCAGGTGTCGCTATTTCCCTATTATTTCTTTTAGCCATCAAAACCACTTTTTCAACAAGTTCCTTATTTCCTTTTGCTAGAACACCTTTTTCAAGATAGATGTTATCTTCTAAACCAACACGTACATGACCACCATTTAAAATAGATAACTCAGCTAAAGGAAACTCATATTTACCAATACCGGCAACACTATAAGTGGAGTCACTCGGTATGCTTTCTTTCATAAAATAGAAGTCTCTTTCTTCGCCAGTCATTCCACCATTTACACCGAGTACAAAACTAAAGTGCATTGGTTTCTGTATAAATCCTTTTTTATGTAATCTTAAGACCATATCGATATGTCCTTTTTCAAAGCATTCTAGCTCAGGAAATATTGATCTTTCCTTCATTATATTAGCGAAATATTTAATATCGTTTTCGGTGTTTACAAATATCTGATCTCCACCAAAATTTAAGGTTCCACAATCAAGTGTAGCCATCTCGATATCAAGCTCAGTTGGTTTAAGTCTAGTGGATCTTGACATGCCAACAGCACCACCGGTAGATGGTTGTATAATAACATCTGGACATCTTTCCTTTATCTTCTTGATAACGGCTTTATAGCGCAATTTACTTTGTGTAGGTGTTCCATCATCTTTCCTAACATGTAAATGAATGATAGCAGCTCCTGCAATATATGCTTGATAAGCTTCTTCAACTGTTTCTTCAATTGTATAAGGTACATATGAATTATCAGTTTTACTTGTTTCTGCACCAGAAATGGCACATGTAATAATGAGCTTATTCATGTTTAATTCTTTGTTTATTTTTTGGTACGATGCATGTTCCTATAGCTTCAGTCACCAAAATTTTTTGACTTAGTGAATCAGCTGCTGATTCACTAATATCAGGTCTTGCAGAAATGACTTTATAACAAGAGAATTTCATCTTTCTAGATGTATTGCCATACTCGGTAATTTCACCAATCACTTCAATAAAATCACCTGCATAAAGAGGAGCTAGAAAATCTATTTTTTCGTATGCTCTAAATAAACCTTCATCTCCATCATATTGAATCAATAACTCAGTTGCCACATCACCAAATAAAGCAATGACTTTCGCTCCATCTACTAAATTTCCACCATAATGTGCATCTGAAAGACTCAATCTTAAACGATGTATAACTTTATTCATTTTTACACCTCCATCAGTAAAACTTGATCATATTTTAATTTCGCATCTGTCTTTGAAATAATTTCTTCTATTGAAACATCTGGATGTCTTTCAATTAAATACAAGCCATCATCTCTTACTTCCATAACTGCAAGTTCTGTAACAATTAAACTTACCTTTTTATATCCAGTTAAAGGTAGTGTACATTTTTGTTTTATTTTTGATTCATCTTTATTCATATGAGTGGTTGCAATAATCACACGCTTTGCTCCAGTAACCAAGTCCATGGACCCCCCCATACCTGGTACTAACTTCCCAGGTATGATCCATGATGCAACCGATCCTTCTTGATCGACTTCAAGCGCGCCTAAAACTGTAATATCTAAATGCCCTCCACGTATCATCATGAATGATAGGGATGTGTCAAAAAACATGCCATGCTCTAATACAGTTGCGTATTGTCCGCTAGGATTTGTAAGGTTTAAATTTCGATTGGATTCATCAGCTAGTGGACCTAGCCCGATGATTCCATTTTCACTTTGCAAGAAAACTTCAACATCACTAGGAATATAGTTTGCTACCATCGTTGGTATTCCGATGCCAAGATTTACTAGATTTCCACTTTTGAGTTCTTTTGCAATTCTTTTTGCAATGATTTCTTTAGCATCCATTAAATTGCACCTCCAAGTATTGAGTCTATAAAGACATGAGGTGTAATCACATGCTCTGGATCAATATTTTTTACTTCTTCATGTATGAGCGCTACTACGTGATCTGCAGCAGTTGCCATAATTGGATTAAAATTTCTTGCTGTTCCTGAATAGGTTAGGTTACCCAATCGATCTGAGTAATATGCATTAATTATTGCTAAATCAGCACCAAAAGCTTCAGCTACAATATACTCTTTCCCATCAATCTTTATTGTCTTTTTACCGACTTCGACTGGCGTATGTAAACCAGTTGGTGTAAGAATACCTCCTAGTCCTCCACCTTTGGCTCTTATTTGTTCAATAAAAGTTCCTTGTGGGATCAACTCAACTTCAAGTTTACCTTCACTCATCAGTTTTCCTACATAAGGATTTGTTCCAATATGAGTAGCTATTAATTTTTTCACTTGATTATTTGCAATCAACTTTCCAACACCTTTATCAATATAGCCTGCATCATTACAAATAATCGTTAAGTTACCTATATTCGTTTCAACAATATAATCAATTAAAAGTTCTGGAGTGCCACAGGTTAAAAACCCACCAACCATAATGGATTGTCCCTCTTTAATCATTGCTTGAAACATAACTTTATCTATCCATTTATTCATGCTTTTTCTCCTTTCGTGGCATCATAAGAGCTTCCCCAGTCAACATCAATTCATTATTTTCATTAAATATTTCTGTTGAAAAAATAACTCTATTTTTTTCTACTATAATTTCTTTAACAGTAATTTTAACTGTTAATTCAGTTCCCGGATAAACAGGTTTAATAAACTTTAACGATTGACCACAATAAATCGTTCCTTCTCCAGGGTACTCTGTACCAAATATTTTAGAAAATAAGGACCCAATTAGCATTCCATGTACAATCGGCTCTTTAAATGGTGTTCTACTGCAGTAATCCGCATCAAAATGTGCCTGATTCATATCTCCAGTTAATTCACCAAACTTTAAGACATCTTCTTTTGTAATGACTCGTTTGTAACTTCGTTCTTCACCAACATGCATTGTTTTAATCATCATATTACCCCTTTTTCAAAAAAATAAAGAGCGCTGTATAAAACCAGCGCTCCATTTAGGTTTAAATGGCAATGAAGGAGGTGTACCCTCAATCATCAAGGTTAATGAGTGGACGTCATTAAACTTTCGGCGGTATGCACCTTCCATAAATCACCTGATTGTCCACAATCAACTCATGATTTAAGTACCCAACAGACCGCACCTCTGTATCGTTTCTATTCTAATTATAAACGATTTGTGAAAGCGCTGTCAATGATATTTCGACATAAAAATCTAACTTTCATAAAAAAGCATTATTTTACTATAAACAGACATAAAAGATACATTAACTGTAATCCGGTGTATACTATATATATAAACGATTTAGGAGGTTTTAAAATGAATGATATTGTAAGAGCTTATGACGGATTACCTTGGCTTGTTAAATTAATCTTAGCTTTACCTGGTATCGATGGAATTGCATGGGGATTATACCGTGTATTCAAAGGGTTGGCAAAAAAAAGACAACATGCTTGTTTTAATTGGTATTCTTTGGATTTTCTTAGGGATTTTCATCTTATGGATTATTGACATGGTGTCAATTATACTTTATAAGAAACTTGTTTGGCTAGCATAATTCATACCTAAAAACAAATGGCAATCCAATTGGACTGCCATTTTTTTGTTATACAATTTGATAATACTTTTCTTTTTCTTTAACAAGCATATTACGCAACGGATAATACAACCAAAGCACTGTTAAAAAATTACTTAATGCCATAATCAGTTCAAATGGTAGATCCATCATAAAATACGCTTCAAATGGAGTGCCTAATACAAATACAGCGATGGGTATAAATAACCATCCATAAACAAAACCGAAGAAAAACCCAAATATAGCGAGCGTGTATGCAGAATTAAGCTTCTTTAAAAATGTTGTTAATGAAATCGGAATCAGCATCCATCCAATAAACATAGATGGAATATACATTGGCATCAATGGTCCATAGGGCGAAAGAATATTAATAACAATAATATGAATCACGATAATTAAAGTTGTTTTCTTAAATCCTAGAACCTTTGTATATAAAATGATTAACAAAGTCGTAAATTGAATGTTTGGAAGAAAAGAAAGAGCAAGTTGCTGCACGAAAAGAATCGCAGCGCAAACTGCAATTAATGCCGTATCTTTAATTGTTGTATTCTCAATACGCATTAAAAATCACTCCCAAGCATTTTTTAAACTAATTTTAAATTGATCTTGATCCATAAATTCGATATTACTTACACCAAGTGTGGTGAGCTGATAAACCTCACCATTATATTTTTCTATTGATAAAAATGAATTTGTCCAATCAGACATAACTAGAAAATCATCATTTTTAATACCAAGTATCACTTTACCTTGAAAACCAAAACTTTGAAAATCATAGGAACATGTCTCATCTGCTTGGTAAGATCCATTCGCACAAGTAAGTTCAAAATTTCTATTCAAAATGTCGTAAAATGAGTCTCCTTCATAAAATAAAAGTTCATCATCAAAAACGGTTGTACCTTCTTGGTCAACTATGACCAATTGTATAGACCCTCCAGTTAAGGATAAGTTTTCATCTGTAAAAAACTGAATAGCAAAAAATACAGCGATGATAATCACTACACTCACTATACTTTTAATCACTAAGTTTTTCATCAGATACCTCCCTTAAATGGATACTAACCTAAGTAATAGAAATAGAATGCTGGTTTTAAATATACGTCACGATAAACCTTGTAAGCTACCAATGCTGCAAACACCTGTGGAGTAGAAAACATCATATCCGCTTCTGTTTGGTCTAAAGTCCATTTATATGCTCCATTTAATTCATAGGTTATTAGTGCTTCAATTAAGTCAACACCTTCAGTTTGATAATCTTCTCCTCTTGGATCAATTGCATGAGCAATAAGACCAAATATAACGGAAGCTGTAGAAGCTGAGTTTGCTGATCCCCATGAAGAAACACCATCTTCAGTAAGGTTTTCTTTAATATAAGTAGTCATCGCTTCAACTTGAGTATCAACACCTTCGATTGTTGTATATGGTGCTAGTGCAGTCAGTAACATACCTGCATAATCAGCATCCATAAATTCAGGTGTACTTAAAAGTAAATCTTCAACAATAGCAGTTCTAAGAGTTCCCTCTGCTTGAACCATAGTAAGTGCATTCAATAATGAAATCGACTCATAATGATTTTGCGCTTCCATTAATAATAAAGCATCTTTAATATCGTCAGTATTTGATACAAACGATTTAGCAAGTAGTGTAGACTTAAATGCATTTGAAATGGTATCAACAGGATAATTCGATGGTTTAGGTACAAGTGATCCAAGTTGTGGAGCAAAGTAGTTTCTCGCATTTAAATGACGGAGTGCTGCAACAACATGTGGTTCTAGACCTGTTAAACCGACATAAGTTGATAAATGATTTTCAATAAATGATTGAATCAATACATCTACCATGCGGTCTGTTTCATCTAATAATGTAACCTCTTGAAAAGTAATGACCATATTTTCTTTTAATTCGATGTTTTCAACACCTGAAGTAATCGCAACATCATCAACATAGATAGCGAACGAATAATTCCATGTCACTCCATATTCTTTAGGGTATAAATCACCAACACCGTTGACAAAATATCCAAATGGATAGACTTGATAATCAATACCAATAGATTCATCAATGATATCAATAACTCTTTTGGTTTCACCTTCAGCAAACTCAATATCTTCACTGAGTAAAACTTCTTGGTCAACCTCAATAACTTCTACTTTAAACGATAACAGTTCGACTGTTGGTTCGGTATCAACTTGACAACCAGCAAGTAAAACCAAACTTAAGAAAAATAATACGATAGTCCAAATCTTTTTCATGCTTTCTTTTCTCCTTTTTTTATGAAATAAAAAACCATACCCCTGGGGAGGTATGGAAATAGACAAAAAAGGACTTTTTGCCCGTCTCAACCCCAGAAGATGACTCTTTTTGATTCTTTGGTAGGTCTCCCGGCTTAACATCATCCTAATTTGCACCTTCCCGCTTTCGCAGTGGCTTTTGCATTTCGTCCGTTTTACGGTTGCTGGGACAGCTCAAGAATTTAACTTGATTCCCTGTTATGTATTCATACACCAAATCATCTATTCAGTTACTTCAATTATAGACTACCGAGCCCTATTTATCAAGGATGAAAACGAATAAAAATCATTTTCATTTTTTCATTATTTCATATTAGTTTCGATTTAACTCTTTATATACTAAATTAAGAATTTCATCACGAATTTGATGTGCTTTGTCTATTAAATCATCAACTTGTTTTTTAAACTGTGCTGCAGTGATTTTGTCATCAAGACCTGGAAGGTTAATTAAGACATTCATGCATGCTCCATCAATCCCTGATGATAGCATTAAAGTAGATACTCCTAAATCAGATATCGTTTGTTTATTGCCATATTTTAAGATGTAGGGAATTTGATGCATCGCTGATAATGATAGACTAGCAACTTTAATTGGTACTCGAATCGCCTCTAGAGTTCCATCTTGAATTTTTTCATTTCTTATTTTTTGTTCGCTTTCAGTTTCTTTAGGCATTTTGAAAGCTCCCATAATCATATTAAATGAATCTGTATCTAAATCAATTAAAGAAATCAATTGATCTTTAATCATGATTAAAGAGTCACAAGTATCCTTAAATTCGAGTTGGATTTCAGAAGGTAATGCTAAGAATTTTTTCTTATCTACAGTTAAGTGCCCGACCATACGTGCCAAGGACACTCCGAGTGCAGCACTAAGTGCTGAAACAGAACCGCCACCTGGAGCAGGTGACTTTGAGTCTATTTCATTAATAAAATCATTTAACTTCATATCAATTAGTTTCATATTTCCCTCACAATCTGTCGATTTCTCACGACAATTTTTCCATTGATGATAACATCATTCGTATGATTTACTCCGAAATGATAGAATATATAACTTAAATTGGGTGATTTCATGATGACCAAGTTCGCTTTCTTCCCAATTTCAATTGAACCCATTTGATTATCTAGTCCTAAATGATATGCTGCATTCATCGTTACAGCGTTCAGTACTTCTTCTGGACTCATTTTCAGCTTATTCGAAGCGAGCTGCATAATCAATTGAAAGTTCTCAGTGGGGCATGATCCAGGGTTATAATCTCCTGATATCGAAACTGCAACATTCTCATCAATCATTTTCCTAGCATTTGCGTAATTCTTATTTAAATAAAACGAAGTTCCTGGTAACAAATTAGCAATCGTATTACTTTTAGCAAGCTTTAAGATATCAGAATCTGAAATTGCCATTAAGTGATCAACGGATGTACAACCTAGATCAACTCCAAGTCCTGCACCACCTAAAGAATGAATTTCATCTGCGTGCATTTTAATACGGAAACCTAAATGTTTAGCATGTGTTAAGATGTCTTTTGTTTCATCAACACTAAAGACCCCTGTTTCACAAAAACAATCGACTGCGTCTGCTAGCTTTAACTCTTGAATTCTAGTTAAATCTTTTTTCATGTTTTCAATATATTTAGCTTTGTTATCTAAATACTCTTTTGGAACTGCATGAGCACCCATATAAGTTGATAAAACTTCTGTAGGGTGATCTTTATTTAGCATCTGATTGACTAAAAGTTGTTTGGTTTCGTGTTCTAATGAAAGTCCATATCCACTTTTAGAC